>NZ_CADFDY010000007.1:0-461496 GCF_902833095.1 Burkholderia sp. BCC1208
TAAGCTGTTCGGCCGCCGGGTGTCCGGCGCCGGAGGCTGCGATGGCTGCAACGGAGCGGATCACGATGACGATGCGCGAACTGGACCGGTTCAAGGTCATTCAGGACGTGGTGGATGGCAAGCTCAAGCCCGGACGCGCGGCCGAACGCCTGGGCTTGACGGTCCGACAGATCGAGCGTCTGGTGATCCGCTCCCGGGAATCTGGTGCGGCTGGCCTGACCTCGCGCAAGCGTGGCCAACAAGGTAACCGGTTGGCTGGACGATCACCATGACGACGCGGGAGCTGGCTCGTCTGAAGGTTCGTGGGAGCCGTGATCGAGCAGCGTCTGACGCCTTGGCGAGCCGCCGAGCAGCTCGGGATCAGTCGACGGCAGATTGAACGGCTGGTCGCCCGATATCGTGCTGCTGGTCCGGCCGGACTGGTTTCGCCGCGTCGTGGCCGCGCAAGCAATCATCAATTCTGCTCGTCTCAATCTGGAGCGGCGCTCTCACGCACTCAAGCGCTCTCCCCAGGCCAAGCGCTTCGAATCTGAGCGATCGCGCCGCCATGGGCCGCTCCCCCAGGTGCGCAACACGCGCGGGTGGAGCTGAACCTCCCCTTTTTCTCAACGAAAATGACCGATCCGCTCACACTAGGGTTTTCATTGACTGATCCGCTCACTATTTCGGCTAAAATGCACACATCGATCAATTTCAATGATCGAAATGAGCACTTCTGCTGAAGGACATCGGACGGCGCGGTCGCCTGCGCAAGTAGCACGGAATGACGCGTTCAGCGGCGCGATCTTGATCGCCGGCACGCGGCCTCCGCTGATGTCGACATAACCCTTGGGAGACGGTGATTCCGCCCGCCGTTCCTTCCGCGATGGAGCAAGCATGTCAATTTCGTTCAAGGGAATCGTTCCCGCGCTGATCACGCCGATGACGGCGGACGAGAATGTCGATGAAGACGGTCTGCGCGCGCTCGTCGAACGGCTGATCGAATCGGGCGTGCACGGGCTCTTCGTGCTCGGCACCAATGGCGAATTCATCGCACTGAATGAAGGTGAGAAACTTCGCATCGCGCGCATCGCGGTCAGCCAGGCCCGCTCGCGCGTACCGGTGATCGCGGGCACCGGCGCCTATGCGACGCGCGACGTGATCGACCTGAACCGGAAGATGGCCGAGGCGGGCGTGGACGCCGTGTCGGTGATCACGCCGTATTTCAACGGCGCGACCCAGCCCGAGCTCTACGCGCACTACAAGAAGATCGCCGACGCCACGCCGCTACCGGTCATGCTCTACACGATTCCCGCGAAGGCGGGCATCACGCTGACGGTCGATACCGTGCGCCGACTGTCGGAAATTCCGAACATTCGCGGCATCAAGGACAGCGGCGGCGACTTCGACCGCCTGCTGCAACTGATCGACCTGCGGCGCGACGACTTCTCGGTCTTCACCGGCACCGACTCGATGATTCTGTGGACGCTGATCGCGGGTGGCGACGGCGCGGTCGCCGCAACGACCAATGCCGTCCCGCATGTCGTCATGTCGATTTGGAACAGGTTCCAGGCGGGTGATATCGCCGGCGCCCGCGAGGCTCAGGAATCGTTGCGTGCGCTGCGCGATGCGTTCGCGCTGGGGACGATGCCCGTCGTGCTGAAAACCGCCGCGCAGATGCTCGGAATGCCTGCCGGCCCCGCACGGTCCCCCGCCCTGCCGCTCGACGCCGGCGCCCGCGAGCGTCTCTCGCAGGCGCTGTCCATTTATCGCGACGCCGCGCGCGGCCACTGAAACGGATCATCAGCATGACCACCTATCACTTCCAGACCGTCAAGCACATCGTCCACGGCGCCGGCAGCCTCGCCACGCTTCCCGACAAGCTGGCGCTGCTCGACACGCCGGTCGAGCGCATCGCGCTGATCACCCAACCGTCGATGGAAGCGCTCGGCATCGCCGATCGCGTGATCGCATCGCTCAACGCGAAGGACATCGACGTGCGCATCATTCGCGGCGTCGAGCCGGAGCCGACCATCGGCAACGTCGAGACGGTCTACAACGAGCAGATCGCGCCGTTTGCGCCGCAAGCGATTTTGTCGATCGGCGGCGGCAGCGTGCTCGATGCGGCGAAGCTGTTCGCGGTGCGGCTGACCAACGACGAACCGCTGCAGAACTGGCTGGGCATCGATCTGATCAAGCAACCCGGCGTGCCGATGATTCTCGTGCCGACCACCGCCGGAACCGGCTCGGAAGTCACGCCCAACGCGATCGTGACGCTGCCGGACGAATCGTTGAAGGTAGGCATCGTCAGCCGTCACCTGCTGCCGCAAATCGTCATTCTCGATGCGGAGCTGACGCTCGGGCTGCCGAAGCCGATCACGGCCGCGACCGGCATGGACGCGTTCGTTCACGCACTCGAATCGTACATCTCGACGAAGGCGAACCCGATCAGCGACATGTATGCGATGGAGTCGATGCGCCTGATCGGCGCGAACATCGTCGAAGCGTACGACAACGGCCAGTCGCTGAAAGCGCGCGAAGCGATGATGCTCGGCTCGATGTACGGCGGCCTCGCACTCACCGCCGCCGGCACGGCAGCGGTGCATGCGCTCGCCTACCCGCTCGGCGGCATGTTCAACGTCACCCACGGCGTCGCGAACGCGATGCTGCTGCCGCACGTAATGGCCTTCAATCTCGATGCGATCGAGGGCCGCCTGTCGAACGTTGCGCGCGCACTCGATCTGGCCTCGAAGGCCGATTCGGACGCGGCCGCGGCACGCAAGCTGCTCGTCAGGATCGAGGAATGGACGGCCGCCGTCGAGATTCCGCAGGACCTGCGCAAGTTCGGCGTGTCGGAAGAACATCTCGATGCGCTCGCGGTCGCGGCATCGAAAGTCAAGCGCCTGCTCGGCAACAATCCCAAAGCGCTGACGCTCGACGACATGAAAACCATCTACCGCCGCCTGCTGCCGTGAATGCGCTCGCACGGCATACAGCCCGGCTTCTGATCATCGCCGACGATCTGTCGGGCGCGGCCGATTGCGCGGTGGCCGGGTTGCGTCACGGCCTGACGACGATGGTCCTGCTCGACGCCGGGCATGCATCGACATCGACGGACGGTGTCGACATCCTGTCGATCGACGTCGATTCGCGCCGCGCATCGAAGGACGTGGCGGCCCAGCGCAATGTCGCCGCGGTCGAATCGTTGTCGGCTGCCGGCACGCGCCTCTACAAGAAGGTGGACTCCACGCTGCGCGGCAACGTCGCAGCGGAAGTCGCCGCGCTCGCATCGCACCTCGGCATGGCGATCGTGTGCCCGGCCTACCCGGCCGCCGGCCGCACCACCCGCGACGGACGGCAATGGGTGCGCGGCGTGCCGGTCGAAGCAAGCGAATACTGGCGCAACGAGCACATCGTGGGCAAAGCCGACCTGGTTGCGCTGCTGTCCGCCGAGCATCTGCGCGTCGCGCATGCGGGATTCAGCGAGGTGCGCAGCAGTGAGCCGGGCGCACTCGCTGCTTACATTCGGCAACTGCAATCCGACGGCACGCAGGCCGTCGTATGCGACGCGGAGTCCGACGACGACCTGCAACGCATTGCCCGCGCATCCGCGACGCTCGACGACGTGTTCTGGGTCGGCTCGGCCGGCCTGGCTCCCGCCGTCATCGAAGCACTGGCGCTACCGCGCAGCGTGAGCGGTCCGGCGACCGACGATCAGCATCCGCACGGCCCCGTGCTGACGGTCGTCGGCACCATGTCGAGCATCTCGCATGCGCAACTGGACTGCCTCAAGGCGAACGCCGGCCCTCATCTCGTTGCACTCGAAGTCGCCGTCTCCGCGCTGGACGATCCGCAAAGCGACCTGACGACGGTCGTATGCGACGCGCTGCGCCGTGGCGAGCACGTGGTGGTGTCGTTGAGCCAGACGCACCGCGGGGACGTAAAGGACGGCCTGCTGTTCTGCAACCGTCTTGCATTGCTGCTGGCGCCCGCCATGCCCTACGCCGGCGCGCTCATCGCAACCGGCGGCGAAACGGCGCGCGCACTGCTCGCCGCGGCCGGCGCGAGCGCGTTGCGCGTCGTCGACGAAATCGAGGACGGCATGCCGCTGCTCGAATGCCGGCTGCAAGGAAAAGCACTTCCCGTCGTGACCAAGGCGGGCGGCTTCGGCCAGCCCGAGTCGATCCATCACGCCTGGCGTCGGCTTGCGCAGGAACGCAAGACAGCCGACACCACTCAATCCAATCAGTGAAGGAAGCTGCCATGGACAATCGTCCCATCATCGGCATCACCATGGGCGACGCGGCCGGCGTCGGACCGGAAATCATCATGAAGAGCCTTGCCCATGCGGCGGTGTACGACCAGTGCCGCCCCGTGGTCGTCGGCGACGCCGCGCGGCTGCGGGATGCCGGCCGCCGCGCGGGCGTCGATCTCGACGTTCGCACGGTCAGCCGGCCCGCCGAAGGCGCGTTCCGTGTCGGAGTTGTCGATTGCATCGATCTCGCGCTCATTCCGGCGGACCTGCCGTACGGAAAGCTGTCGCCCGTCGCGGGAGATGCCGCATATCAATACATCGCGCGCACCGTGGAGCTGACGTCCAAAGGCGAACTCGACGCGATCTGCACCGCGCCGCTCAACAAGGAAGCGCTGCATGCGGGCGGCCATATTTTCCCCGGCCACACGGAAATGCTCGCGCATCTGACGGGCATCGACGAGGTGTCGATGATGCTGGTCGCGCCCAATCTGCGCGTGATTCACGTGACGACGCACATCGGGCTGCTCGACGCAATTCGCAAGATCGAGCCGGGGCTCGTGCAGCGCACGATCGAACGCGCGCACGACACGCTGGTGCGTGCCGGCATCGCGAATCCGCGCATCGGCGTGTGCGGGATCAATCCGCATGCCGGCGAGAACGGCCTGTTCGGCTACGGCGAAGAGGAACAGAAGATCGTTCCGGCGATCGAGGTTCTTCGGGCGCGCGGCTGGGACGTCGAAGGCCCGCTGCCGGCCGATACGCTGTTTTTCCGCGCGGGGCGCGGCGATTTCGACGTGGTCGTCGCGATGTATCACGACCAGGGACACGGGCCGGTGAAAGTGATGGGCCTCGAAGCCGGCGTGAACGTGACGGTCGGCCTGCCCGTCATCCGCACATCGGTCGACCACGGCACCGCCTTCGACATCGCCGGCAAGGGCATCGCCGACGAACGCAGCCTGCTGGAGGCATTCCGTCAGGCCGTGGACCTCGCGACGCGGCGCAACGAGTCGTCGCCCGTCGCCACCGCCGCGTAAGCGGAGGACGCAACGACACGCACTATCCGCGGGCGACATCGGCAGGCACATGCCGGATCGCTCGAGGCACCGAACGCACATCAACCGAAGGTAACGTGGAGACAAGCGATGGCCACCTTCAGTTATTGGGACACAGCCACCATCATCGGGATGGTGATCGCCTACATCGTCACTACCAGCCTCATCAGCATTCGTCTGCGCAGCCGCAATTCCGAGCAGTTCATGGTGGCCGGGCGCTCGATGCCGGCGCTGGTGGTCGCGATCCTGCTGATGTCGGAATTCATCGGCGCGAAATCGACGGTGGGCACCTCGCAGGAAGCATTCTCGGCCGGCATCGCCGCGTCGTGGTCGGTGCTGGCGGCGGCCATCGGCTTCCTTTTCTTCGGTCTGTTCATGGCCAAGCGGCTCTATGCGTCCGGTGAGTTCACGATCTCCGGATTCATCGCGCAACGCTACGGCCATGGCGCGAAGCTCGCGGTCTCGGCGATCATGATCTACGCGCTGTTCGTCGTGAACGTCGGCAACTACGTGAGTGGTGCGGCGGCGATCTCGACGGTCATGCATATCAACCTGCCGACGGCCGCCATCATCACCGCGACCGTCAGCACGATCTATTTCGTCTGGGGCGGCCTCAAGAGCGTCGCGTACCTCACGGTCGTTCACAGCGCGGTGAAGCTGCTCGGCATCGCGATTCTGGTCGGCGTCGCATGGAAGTTGTCCGGCGGCATTGCGCCGATGGCGCAGCACATGCCAGCGCACTACTTCACGTGGACGGGCGCGCTGTCCGGCGGAACGATCGGCGCGTGGATCATCGGCACGGCCGGCGCGATCTTCTCGACGCAGTTCATCATCCAGGCCATCTCGGCCACCCGCAGCCCGGAGGGCGCCCGTGCATCGTCGCTAATGGCCGCGCTGCTGTGCGTGCCGATCGGGCTCGCGCTCGGCTTCATCGGCGTGGCGGCGAAGTACCTGTATCCCGACATCAAGAGCCTGTACGCCCTGCCGGTGTTCCTGCAGCACATGAACCCGATCCTGGCCGGCGTCGTCACGACGTCGCTCGTGGCCTCGATCTTCGTGAGCGTCTGCACTGTCGCACTGGCCATCGCCTCGCTGATCGTGAAGGACTTCTATGTGCCCCGCTTCAATCCGACGCCCGACGTCGAACTGCGAATGACGCGCTGGATTTCGCTGATCGTCGGCTTCCTGCCGCTGATCTTCGTGCTGTTCGTCCCGCAAATCCTCGCGTTGTCGTTCTTCAGCCGTGCGCTTCGCCTGTCCGTATCGGTCGTCGCGCTGATCGGCATATACCTGCCGTTCTTCAGCGGCAAGCGCGGCGCCGTGTCGGCACTCATCGTCGCGACGATCGCCACGACGCTCTGGTATCTGCTCGGCAATCCGTTCGGCATCGACAACATGTACGTCGCGCTCGTGACTCCGGCCATCGTGCTGATCGTCGGCAAGCTGCTGTTCCATGGCGAGAGATCGGACCTTCGCGACAAGCGGCTCACGCATCGCGAATCGCACTAACGTCGCCACTCGAGAGACATTTCATGAGCACGAATTTCGTTGAAGCGGCGAGCGCCGCGTCGGATCATCGCGTTCGCACCGCGTATGCCGACGCGGAACGGCAGGAAGCGTTCCTGCCCACCGCGTGCGTGCAGAATCACGCGGCCAACCTGCACTGCCTCGACAACGGCGACCTGCTGTGCGTATGGTTCGGCGGCACCCAGGAAGGCATTCCGGATGTATCCATCTACCTGTCGCGTCTCGCGGCCGGGACGAACGAATGGTCGCCGCCGCGAAAGCTGTCGTACGACCCGACCCGCTCCGAACAGAATCCCGTGCTGTTCACCACGCCGGACGGCCGCCTGTGGCTGATCTACACAGCGCAGTTGTCCGGCCACCAGAACACCGCGATCGTGCGCCGTCGCGTGTCGACGGACAGCGGCATTACCTGGGGCCCCGTCGAAACGTTGTTCGATCGCCCGGGGACCTTCGTGCGCCAGCCGATCGTCGCTCTCGACAGCGGCACGTGGATTTGTCCGATATTCCTGTGTCGCACGGAGCCCGGCGAGCGATGGGTCGGCAACGACGACGTCAGCGCGGTGATGGTGTCCGACGACCAGGGCGTGTCGTGGACGCTGCATGAAGTGCCGCATAGCGTCGGGTGCGTTCACATGAACGTGCACGTACTGCACGACGGTTCGCTGCTCGCGCTCTACCGCAGCCGTTGGGCGGACTTCGTCTACGCGAGCCGCTCGACGGATGGCCGCACGTGGAGTGCGCCCGCACCGACCGACGTGCCGAACAACAACTCGTCGATTCAGTTTGCAGTACTTCATAACGGGCACCTCGCGCTCGTATTCAACGAAAGCGATGCGTCGCACGGCAACGCGCGCCGCGCTTCCCTGTACGACGACATCGAAGATTCGGAGGACAGCGGCGAGCTGCGCGACCAGAAGGCGTCCTCCCGCGGCACGGCCTTTTGGGGCGCACCGCGCGCGCCGATGTCGCTGGCGATCTCCGAGGACGGCGGCAGGACCTGGCGGCGCCGCCGCAACCTGGAAATCGGCGACGGCTACTGCATGACGAACAACTCCTCGGACCAGCGCAACCGGGAATATTCGTATCCGTCGATCGTGCAGTCGCGGGACGGCACGTTGCACATCGCGTTCACGTGGTTCCGCCAGAAGATCAAGTACGTGCGCGTCGACGAGGCGTGGGTTCGCGGTCGATGATCGCTGTCGCGGCAAATGGCGGGTCACTGCCGCAATTCGATAAACTTGTCGGTCGCGAGGCGCGAACTTGCGCGCCCATTCGATCAGACCAGGACATCACGCACATGAAAGTGACCAGGCGCCGGGAGGCGATGCTGCAGGCCGTGCTCGGGGGCATGACGGACGTTGCGACGTTGTGCGAGCACTTCGGAATGTCGGAAGCGACGGTTCGACGGGATCTGCGTGCGCTGGCGAGCGACCGGCGCATTCTTCGCACGTACGGCGGTGCCGCCGCGGTCGGCGGCCACGAGCCGGAACTCTCGCTCGAGGAGCGGCGCGTCAGTTCGCAGGAACAAAAGGAGGCGATTGCGCACGCGGCGAGCGCGTTCGTCGAGGACGGCGACACCGTGTTCCTGGACGGTGGCACCACGACGGCGGCGCTGGCACGGGTGCTTGCCGGCCGGACCGAGGTTCACGTCGTCACCAACAACCTGCTGATCGTGAGTGCCCTCGCGTCGTCCGGCGTTCCCGTGACGGTGATCGGCGGCGACGTCCGGTCGTCCAGCATGAGCACGCTCGGGCCGCTCGCGCAGATCGCGCTGAGCCGCCTGAGCGTCGACAAGGCGTTCCTCGGTGCCGATGGCGTGGTCGCCGAACTCGGCTTGTGCGAGGCAAGCAGCGAGCAGTCGTATCTGAAGGAGTGCGTGATGCGACAGGCCGCCGAGGTTTTCGTGCTCGTGACCGCGGACAAGCTCGGGCGCGCTAGCCAGCAGCACTGGTCGCCACTGGAGCGCGACTGGACGCTCGTGACGGACGATGCGGCTCTCCACGAGCAGCTCGAACCGTTCCATGCGCAAGCGCGGGCCACGGTTCATGTCGTCGGTACGAAGGCCGCGTCGGCATCCGGTGGTTCATCGCGGAATCCAACCTAGTAGGAGCGAGCGTGGGTCGATTGGAGCAGTCGGGTTCGGGTTTGCGCCATGCCGTCGTCACGGGCGCATCGTCGGGAATCGGTCGCGCCATCGTCGATCGGCTGCTCGCCGACGGCTGGCGCGTCACGGGACTGTGCCGGTCGCACGTCGCCGCGACTCGCGATGCGCTGAAAATCGTGTCGGTCGACGTCACCGATTTCGCTGCGCTCGGGCCCGTATGCGATGAACTGGGCGCGGTCGACGCACTCGTGCATGCGGCCGGCTTCATGCGCACCGCACCGCTCGGCCAGCTATCGCACGAGGACGGCGCGGCGATGTGGCGCCTGCACGTCGAGTCCGCCATCTTCCTCGCCGATCGTCTGGCGCCGCGGATGGCGGCCGGCGGCCGCATCGTGCTACTGGGCAGCCGTACCGCCAACGGCGCGGCCACGCGCAGCCAGTATGCGGCGACCAAGTCCGCGCTGATGGGTCTCGCGCGGTCGTGGGCGGCGGAACTCGCGCCCGACGGCATCACCGTCAACGTCGTCGCGCCCGGCGCGACGGACACGCCGTTCCTGCGCGATCCTGCGCGCGCGGCAACACCCCCGAAGCGTCCACCGATCGGGCGATTCATCACGGCCGAGGAAGTCGCCGCGTTGACGGGCTTTTTGCTGAGCCCTGCCGCAGGCGCGATCACCGGGCAACAGATCGTCATGTGCGGCGGTGCATCGCTTTGACGCGGCGAGATCAGCGCCTCCGCCAATCGCTCCGGTTCAACACGGAACCCGACCGCCCCACACCGTTGCACCGCATCGAACTCAACGAAATGCTTCGGCAAACCGGTATGCGTTGAAGTCATTCTCGCCAGCACGCTGATGATCTCGGACGAGTTCCCGGAATACGATCTCTTCGCCCTTGACCCGGACGGCAACGCGCCGATGGCGCTCCATCTTCATGTCGACGGCGCCGATGCGACGATCGCCGCCGCCGTCGCGGCCGGCGCGCGCGTGACGCGTGCGCTCCAGGACCAGTTCTACGGCGAGCGTTCGGGCCGGATCCGCGATCCGTTCGGTTACGATTGGCTGATCGGGCATACGATCGAAGCGGTCGAACCCGACGAAATGCAACGGCATTACACGGCGCTGCTGTCCGGCGATCAGTAAGCAATTCGGACGGCATACCCCGAGCGATCACTCCGACATCCGCGATGCACTACCACCCCGACGACATCAGCCGGCTTTTCCTCGGTATTCCGCCGCTGCAGTTGAACCGCCCCGCGCCGGCCGAACGGTTTCTCGCCGTCGCCGTCGATACCGGCGTCGAACTCCGGCAGGTGCTGCGCGACTACCCGCATGTCCGCTACCAGCCCCTCGACTTCCACTATCTATGCCAGCAAAGCCTGTCCGCGCTGGACGACGCGCTGCTGGCCGACCTGACACGTGACATACGGCATGGCTGGCGCGGCGCGCACTGGGCCGCGCTGCTGATCGCGTTGTCGGGCAACGCGCGTTATCTGCCGCACCTCGACGAGGCCAGGCGCCACCGCGGCGTCGAATGGACCGCCGAGCTTGCCGAAGCTGCATCGGCAGCCAATGCGCAATCGTCGGCCTGCCGTTGCTGCCGGTCGATCGTGCAGTTGCGCAAACAACTGGCCGAGTTGCCGCGCGTCGTCGTGCGGTTGAGGCCCTGGTTTTCACCCGAAGCGCTCGAAGCGAGGGCAAACGCCGTTCGCATTGCCTATCGAAGCGGCGGCGCCGATGCGGCGCTGCCGATCGCCCGTCGCTAGGCGCTCGGCCCACCCTCGCGCGCTGACGCGCCGAATCCCACGCCCCGCCACGCACGCCTCCCTCCCCGACCGCTTCCCGCAGTCGCCGCATCTCGATTCCGAGCGATTCCGCAGAGGACCTTTCCTGCGCAGCGCCTTAATCGACCGCCGCCCGATCTCCAATAATGGCCGCTCGATCCATCGGCCGCCAGGCCGGTCCAACAACAACAAACACCTATGCATTCCTGTCAATCGAACCAGCATGCCGGCGCACGCGTCGCGGGGACCGTCATCGCCGCCTGCCTGACCGGTTTCGTGCCGGACGTCGCGCTTGCCCAGAGCAGCGTGACGCTGTACGGCCTGATCGACACGTCGATCACCTACTCGACCAACCAGCGCACGCGCGGTGCCGGCTCGCCCGGCAGCGGCGGCGTCGCGATGACGAGCGGCGCGCTGAACGCATCGCGCTGGGGGCTGCGTGGCCGCGAGGATCTCGGCGGCGGAACGGCCGCGGTCTTCGCGCTCGAAAACGGTTTCTCGGGCACCACCGGCAAGCTGTCGCAGAAAGGCGTCGACCTGTTCGGCCGCCAGGCGTGGATCGGCTTGAGTTCCCAGACGGCCGGCACGCTGTCGTTCGGCCGCCAGTACGACCTGATCCTCGATTTCGTGACGCCGCTTGGCGCGTCCGGCCCCGGCTGGGGCGGCAACCTCGCGGTTCACCCGTACGACAACGACGATTCGAACCGCAATCTGCGCATCAACCACGCGGTGAAGTACACGAGCCCGATGGTTCGCGGGCTGAGGTTCGGCGCGATGGTCGGGCTCTCGAACACGGCCGGCCAGTTCTCCAACAACGCGGTGTGGAGCACGGGCGTGTCGTATGCGAACGGGCCGCTGAAGCTCGGCGCCGGCTACCTGAAGATCAGCCGCGACCGCAACGCGCCGAACCCGGACGGCGCGCTCAGCACGGTCGACGGTTCGGCGACGATCACGGGTGGCAACCAGCAGATCTGGGCGATGGCCGGGCGTTATGCATTCGGGCCGCACTCGGTCGGCGCCGCGTGGTCGCATTCGACCACCAACGGCGTGACGGGCGTGCTTCAGGGCGGCAACATCGTGCCGCTGAAGGGCGAATCGCTGGTTTTCGACAACTTCACGATCGACGGACACTACTTCGTCACGCGTGCGCTGAGCGTCGCCGCCGCGTACACGTACACGATGGGCCGCTTCGACACCCGCACGGGCCAGACGCGCCCGAAATGGAACCAGGTCGTCGCGCAGGCCGACTATGCGCTGTCGAAGCGCACGGATGCCTATCTCGAAGGCACGTACCAGAGCGTGAGCGGCGGCAACGGCAATCCGGCGTTCAACGCGACCGTCTGGACCTTGACGCCTTCCGCGAACGGCAACCAGGCCGTCGTCGCGCTGGGGCTGCGGCACAAGTTCTGACGAAGCCGCGTGCGCCGCGGCCTCATGCGGCCTCATGCGGCCGACCGACGGCATCCGGCAAGGGCTCCCCGCATCACCCCGCTGTCCGCTGTGGCGTGCGGCACATACCGCACCCCGCTGGCGATAGCAAGAATGCCTCCCGACTGTCGCGTTTGCGCAAAAAATGCGGAGAAACTGGGCACGTTGTGACATTTTTCCTAATCTATTTGCAGCGACGCCGCGATCCGGCGTTCCGGTCGCAACATTCTTTCATCTGGCGCACCACCGGCTTACGAGCCCGCATCACGGCAACGGAGCCGGACCTTTCGCGCCATGGCGGCCGGACAGCTGCGTGCGGATGGCACGCGCCACGCTTTCAATGCAGTCAACCGCTGGAGACGAACGATGAGCAAAATGAACCGAATTGCGGTCCTGGCAACTTTCGTACTGCTTGCCGGTTGTCACAACGCGGCGAAAACGCCCGAGAATGCCGGCGCGGCGCCGCAGCCCTCGAGCGAAACCGTCGCGACGGTGACGGCCGACGATCTGAACAACCCGAACAGCCCGCTCGCCAAGCGCAGCATCTACTTCGATTTCGACCAGTACTCGGTGAAGCCCGAATTCCAGTCGCTGCTGCAGGCGCACGCCGACTACCTGCGCAGCCACCCGGCGCGGCACGTGCTGATCCAGGGCAACACCGACGAGCGCGGCACGTCCGAATACAACGTCGCGCTCGGCGAGCGCCGCTCGCAGGCCGTGATGAGCGCGCTTGAAACGCTTGGCGTGCAGGCCACGCAACTGGAGGCGGTCAGCCTCGGCAAGGAGAAGCCGGTCGCGCTCGGCCACGACGAGGAAGCGTGGGCGCAGAACCGCCGCGCCGATCTCGTCTATCGTTGATCCAGGCGCCGCCGCCGCGGCGATACGTAAAAAGCATGGAATAACTGCGCCGCCGAAACGTCTTTTCATCGCGCAGACGCGCGGTTCACGCGAACCGCCTTTCCTGTGGCCTGCGCGTTGCAAGGAGATTGCAATGAAATCGGCAACGTTGGCTGCGGCACTGATCGCGGCGCTGGTGCTCGTGCTGTCGGCGAGCTGTACGTCGTCGGGCAGCGGCGTGTCGCAAGGACCGGGCATGAGCCGGTATGGCGGCTCGGGAGGCAGCGGAGGCGGTGGCGGAGGGGGCGGCGGCTACTGACGCGCCGCGGCAAGGAAAACGGGGCGACGCATCGCGCGCGCGCGCCGGAAACCGGTTGCCTCGCCCGCGACGCCCCGCCCCCGGGCACGACTCAGCGCATCGCCTTCACGTCGGCCGGCGTGACGCTCGCGGGCTGGCCGCCCCACGTCGCGCGCAGGTAGTTCGAGAGCTGCGCGAGTTCGTCGTCGCTAAGCGTGCGCGCGAAGCCCGGCATCGGCTGCAGGTTTTCGAAGCCGGCGAACTTCTGCTCGTCGATGCCGTCGAGCATCGCGACCAGCAGGTTGCGCGGATCGCCCTGGCGCACCGTCGAGTTGCCGTTCATCGGCACCGCCACGTGCGGCTTGCCTTCGCCGTTGAAACCGTGACAGCCGGCACAGACCGCGAGATACACCGAGCGGCCGGGGGCCAGCTGCGCGGCGTCGGCCGACACCGGCTTCACCGGTTGCGGCGCGGGCGGCGTATCGCCGAGCAGGTACACCGACAGCGCGCGCAGGTCGTCCTTCGTCAGGTACTGCGTGCTCAGGTGCACGACCGGATACATCTCGCCGAACGCCGAGCCTTGCGGCGCGATGCCGGCGCCGAAGAACGTCTGCAGGTCGGTACCCGTCCACCCGCGCGCGGCCAGGCCGGCCGGCGTGATGTCGGGCGCGGCCACACGGCCGAGCGCCGCCCCCGCGAACGGCTTCGCACCGTCGAGCTGCCCGGTGAACGCGCGCGGCGTGTGACATTCCGCGCAGTGGCCGAGCGCACCCGCGAGATAGCGGCCGCGCTGCCAGTCGGCGGATTGCCCGGCCGACGCGTCCGGCAGGCTGTCCTTCAGGAACACCATGTCCCAGAAAACCATGCCGAAGCGCAGGTTGTACGGGAACTTGAGTTCATGCGCGCGGTTTTCCTGCGCGACCGGCTTGATCGTCATCAGGTACGCGTACATCGCGTCGGTGTCGGCACGCGTGAGCTGCCGGTACGACGTGTACGGCATCGACGGGTACAGGCGCTTGCCCGGCGCCTTGCCGTCGTGCAGCGCGGCGTAGAAGTCGTCGGCGCTCCAGTTGCCGATCCCGTGATCCTTGTCGGGCGTGATGTTCGAGCCGTAGAACGTGCCGAACGGCGATTCGAGCGCCGCGCCGCCGGCGAACGGCGCGCCGTCCTTCGCGGTGTGGCACGCCGCGCAGTCGGCGGCCTTGACGAGATAGCGCCCGCGCGCGATCTGGTCGGCGCCGGGTGCGCCGGACGCCGCGCTCGACGCCGGCGCGTCGTGGCCGCCGCAGGCGGCGAGCAGCAGCGCGCAGGCCGCCGCGAGCGCGGGCAGGCCCGCGGCCCGTGCGACACGATGAGCGAATGTGCGTTTCATGCGGCGTCCTTCACGAGTCCCGGCGTCGTCAGCACCACGTCCTTGACGGCTTCGTAGTAGCGGACATAGCCCGTGCAGCGACAAAGATGCGCGTCGAGCGCATCGGTGATCGTGCGCTCCACGTCGGCCTTCGCGATCGGCTCGCGCTTCAGGCGTTCGATCAGCACGGTCGCCGCGTTGACGAAACCCGGCGTGCAGTAGCCGCACTGGAAGCTGAAGTGCTCGAGGAACTTCTGCTGGATCGGCGACAGCTCGACCACTTCCCCGGCTTCGTTGCGCTTCGCGTGGCCTTCGATCGTGCGGATCGAACGGCCGTGGAAGAAGTGCGCGCCGGTAATGCAGGTGCGCATCTCCTCGCTCGTGCCGTCCGGCTTGTCGACGATCACGACGCACGCGTGGCAGATGCCCTGCCCGCAGCCGAGCCGCGAACCGGTGAGGCCGGCGTACTCGTGCAGGAACTCGATCATCATCAGCCCTTCCGGCACCTGCATCGGGCCGACGGACTTGCCGTTGATCCTGACCGACAGCGGCTTCTGCTGGAACCGGACGAGCGGACGCTCGACGGCAGCCGATGTCGATGCCGGCGCGGCAGGCGCGGACGCCGGTGCGGCGGAAGCCGCGGTCGGCGCGACAGGCGCGGACGCCGGTGCGACGGAAGCCGCGGTCGGTGCGGCAGCGCCGGTCGCAGCCGCGCCGGCGCTCGCGGCCGAAGCCGCGGTTTGGGCGGTCGTCATGCGAGCACCTCCTGAATCTTTTGCGGGGTCACCGGCAAGTCGGTGAAACGATGGCCGATCGCGTGCGCGATGCCGTTCACGATCGCGCCGACGACAGGGATCATCACCACTTCGGCGACACCCTTCGGCGGATCGGTTTCGGACAGCGGCGGCAGCACGTCGTCCGTCTGCGTCCAGACGGCGACATCGGACGCGCGCGGCAACTGATAACGGTTGAAGTTCCACGTGCCGTTGCCGGGGCCGTCCTCGTAGAGCGGCAGGTATTCATGCAGTGCATGGCCGATGCCCATCGCGAGACCGCCCTGCAACTGGCCCGACACGAGCTGCGGCGAAATCTGGTTGCCGCATTCCATGATCGAGTGGTGCGTGAGCAGTTCGACCTTGCCGGTCGCTTCGTGCACGGCCAGCTCGACGAGCGTGCCGACCGCCGTGTAGTACGTGACGGCCGCGTTGTTGCGGCTCGTCGGCGGGATGAACACGCGCTTGCGATCGAGCACGCGATAGCCGTTCGCGGTCGGCGGCAGCGTGCCGCGCAGCGCGGTCGCGCCCGACGGTGCGGCGGTGCCCGGCACCGGGCCGTCGTCGGTGCCCGTCTTCGGCGCGCCGACACGCAGCGACAGCCCGTCGATCGGCAGACGCTCGACCGTGCCGCCCACGTCGAACTCGGCGTCGGTCCACTGCCAGCGGTTGAACACGTGCACGACGGCGCCGGTCGGCAGGCCGAGCGCATGCGCCTGCTTCGCGAGCTGCTCGAACGTCAGCGGCTCGAGGCCGTCGGCGGTCAGCTTGCCGTCGACCCAGCGCGCATCTTCGATACGAATCGTGTACGGCGCGGCCTGGCCGCCGCCCAAGCCACGCGTCCAGATCGACATCGCGGCCGGCCACAGCCCGTAGCGGAACACCGCGCGCGCGGCCTCGCGCGTGCTGTGCGTGAAGTAGTACGCCGAATTCGTCGCGCTCGACGGCGACGCATAGCCCGGCGACCAGCGCGGGTTCGCGCTCAGGCGGTCCTGCTCGGCCTGCGACATCAGGTACGGATCGCCGCTCGTCTCGACCGGCAGGTCCGGCCATTCGGTCAGGGCCACGCGGACGTCGGTCGCCGGGCGGCCGAGCCATTTCGCGACCGCGACGGCCTGCGACGTCGACATCCCCGTGCCGATCTCCGCGGCCGTGTGTTGCAGCGACACCTTGCCGTGCGCGTCGAATTCGACCTTCGCGAACGATGCTTCCGCGCCCGTGCCGAAATCCTTCTGCACGCACGCGAAGCCGACGCCGTAGCGCTTGCCCGGATGCGCGGCCTCGAATTCGGCCTTGCGCGCGGCGCGGCGCGTCCACAGCGGATGCTGCTTCGCACGCTCCAGCACTTCGTCGACGCGCAGCGCGCCGGCGGGAATCGCGCCCTGCGTGTTCTTCATCCCCGAACGCAGCGCGTTGCGCAGACGGAAGTCGATCGGATCGATGTTCAGTTGCGCGGCGATCTCGTCGATCGCCATCTCGGTCGCGGCCATGCTCTGCAGCGTGCCGTAGCCGCGTGCGGAGCCGGCGTCGATCGCGCGCGACGCGATCGCGACCGCCGCGAGGTCGCTCTTCGGGAAGTAGTAGATCGATTGCGCGGCGGTGGCGCCGACCATCGCGACCGACGGCGAGAAGTTCGAGCGCCCGCCACCGTTCGCCTCGAAGTCGCCCTTGAACGACTGCAGCAGGCCCGTGTTGCGGTCGACCGCGATCCGGTAATGCATCTTGAACGCGTGACGCTTCAGCGACGTCTGGAACTGTTCGTAGCGGTCGTTCGCGAAACGCACCGGGCGGCCGTCCGCGTACAGCGCGCACACGAGGCCGTAGAACGGCACGTTGCAGTGATCCTTCGAGCCGTAGCCGACCGTGTAGCACGGATGCACGAACAGCTTCTTCACCGGGAAGCGGCATTTCGCGACCATCGCGGCGGCGTTCTCCGACACTTCGAGCGGCGACTGGGTCGGCACGACGAGGTGCAGCGCTTGCGTCGCGGCGTCGTACCAGCAGTTCGCGTTGTCGGGTTCGAGCGCGGCCGTATCGACCGACTGCGTGTTGTATTCGCGGTCGAACACGAGCCAGTCGGCGGACGGATGGTCGAGCTCGCCGGCGATCTGCCCGGCGAGGAACATGCCCTGCTCGTCGAGCTTGCCGTGCTCCTTGCCGTCCGGCCAGACCGGCAGGTGCTTGCGCATCATGCTCGGGAAGATCGGCGCGTCCTTCAGGCTCGAATAGACGTCGTCGTCATAGGCGGTCTTGCCGCCCACACGCACGTAACGGAAGGTACCCCACGGATCGCGCTCGAGCGGGCCCGTGACCGTGCCGTAGCGGATCACGTCGTCGCGGAACTTCAGCGCATTCTTCGCGAAGCGGAAGCGCGCGAAGTCGTGATAGATCAGGATCGCGACCGCATGGCCGAGATACGCGGGCGTCTTGCCGGCCGGCAACAGCATGTCGTCGCCGTAGAACGCCGGGAACGCGACGCCGTCGCGCGCGAGATCGTCGGCGGTGACCACGCGGTCCGGCTTCAGCTCGTCGCCGAGCAGCGACAGGTCGAAGCCTTCGTACGTACGATCGGCCTGCGTGACGCGCAGGATCATCGCGTGCGACTGCTGCTGCGGCCAGTGCGGCATGTCGGCGGCGCGCACGTCGCGGGCGAATACTTTCGAGCCCGTGACCTTCGCGATACCGTCGATGCGGAATTGAGGGATGCCGGTGACGCTATCCCATTTGACGGGAGTGAGGAGTTTTTCTTCGAAGAGCGCCGCGAACGCGCGGCTGCCGATGGGCGCGACATACACCGCGACGCCCGCCAGCACGCTGGCTTTCAGAAAACCCCGCCGTGACAGGCCGTGGTTTTTCATTGGGGGAACCTCCTGAGGCGGCTCGGACGGCGATCGGGTGTCGCGGCGTTCGGAGCGGCGCGCATTCTGGCATTGTTTTTGATATATCGCCTATAGTATTTCCCGCATGAAATACTTATCGAAATTCTTATAACGGGACTCAGCCGGGCTGCGGCGGGTGGTCGCGGGGGCGATTCGTTGTTCGTTTGCGTGCAGCTTGCGGCCGCCGCGCCGGCTTCGCGGTCTGCGGTCGGCCGCCGCACATCGTTCCGTTCGCAACGATGCTGCCTTCGCGCCGACGAATCCGCAAGCCTCCCGCAGCCGTGGTTTACGACTACCGCGCGAGGCGGTGCGCGGTGCTGCCGGGCGGCCCGCGACGCCGGTTTTTCATGGTAATGTCGTGCGCATCCGGCTCGGCCGGGCGCCCGCCACGTGCCGTGCGGATGCCGCCAGCCATCGCGACATCGTGTCGAGGTCAACGACCATGGCAGTCAGGGCATCTCTCCTGAACTCCGTTCTCGCCACTCCCCCCTCCGGCAATCACCGCGTGACGGCCGCGCTGCGTCCGTCGATGCTCGTGACGCTGTTCGAGGACGTGCGCCCGATGGCGATGTCCGGGCTCGCGAGCGGCTTCGTCGCGGCCGTCGCGCTGATGCGGCTGCAGCAGCTCTGGTGCCTCGTATGGCTGATCGTCGACATCGCCCTGCTCGCCACGCGGCTCTCGATCGCGCGGGCCTACGCGGTTCGGCGCGACGCCGGCGACGACCGTACCGAATACTGGGCGAGGCGCTATGCGCCCGTGTCGCTCGTCGCGTGCTTCGTGCTCGGCCTCGGCGTGATGGGCTGCGTGCAAGCCGCCGACGTCGAGCTCGGCACGCTGTCGGTAATGGTCGCGGGCGGCGTGTTCGGCGGGATCGCGTCGCGCAATTCGGCGCTGCCGCGGCTCGCGATGACGCAGGTCGCGCTCGGCGTGCTGCCGATCGGCGTCGGCGCGCTGCTGGCCCATCGGCCGGGCGCGTGGCTGCTGTTGCCGCCGCTGGCGATCTATCTCGCGGCGATGCGCACGGTGGTGCAGCGCCACTACCGCGTGCTCGTCGCGCTGATCGCCACGCGCCAGCGCAACGCCGAACTCGTCGCCCGCTTCGACGCCGCCCTCACCTACATGCCGCACGGCCTGTGCATGATCGACGACGAGAGCCGCGTGATCGTCGCGAACCGGCGCACCGCGCAACTGTTCGGCTCGCCGCGCGAGATCATGCTCGACACGCCGCTGCCGGCCGTCGTCGCCGCGCTCGGCGCCAATGCCGTGATCGATCCCGGCGGCGCCGGCCTCGCCGTGCAGTGCGACAACTGGCTGAACCGAGACGAACCCGGGTCGCTCGACATCACGCTCGCCGACGGCCGCCAGCTCGAACTGACGCGCCACCGCGTACCGGACGGCAACGCGGTGATCATCGTCGAGGATGTCACCGCGCGCCGCCAGACCGAACAACACATCCGGCACCTCGCGCGGCACGACGCGCTGACGGGCTTGCCGAATCGCCACGAACTGCATGCGCAGCTCAAGCGGATGCTCGCGCGCCGGCCGCGGCTGCCGAGCCCCGCGTTCGCGGTCATGTATCTCGACCTCGACGGCTTCAAGTCGATCAACGACCGCTTCGGCCACCAGGCCGGCGACGAAGTGCTCACGCAGGTCGCCAGGCGGCTCGGCAAGACGCTGCCGCCGGGCGAACTCGCCGCACGCATCGGCGGCGACGAATTCATCGTCGCGATCGACGACACGACGATGCATGCGTGCTCGATTCTCGCCGCGCGCATCATCCGGCAGATTTCGGCGCCGTACACGCTGTCGATCGGCCAGACCGTCTGCATCGGCATCAGCATCGGCATCGCACTCGACGACGGGCACGGCTCGCCCGACGAGTTGATCCGGCAGGCAGACAGCGCGCTGTACGACGCGAAGTCGGCCGGCAAGGGCATCTACTGTTTCTATTCGAGCGGCAGCCGCCGCGTGGCGCCGGTTACCGCAAACTGAGGCGACGACGCGCGCCGCACCGCGCATTCCCCTTTCCGCATTTCCGTCACCGCGTCCGCCGCATCCTCCCGACGATTCAATTCCGAAACGTTTTGCCGGTTCCCACGTGGCGCCGCGCGTTCGCGTGTCACGTGACGTGTTCCGTAACATCGCTGTCCGGCACGCCCAAAGATGGCTGCAGAAGCCCGCACGATCGCGGCAGAGGGCGGTATTTCGAGGCTGGCACTCTTATTGCTCCTTGATGGGAAAAGAACGTTTCAGGGAGCCCCAACATGAATACCGTCGACGTCATCGCACGAACCGAAATCATCGACGAACAGGCTGTGATCGACGGCGCGTCGCTGATTCGCCGGCTCGTGTCCGACCGTCGGATGCCGGCCGCGTACGAAGCCGCATGCGTCGACAATCCGCCGCTCACGCTGTACGGCGCGTATCGCCAGGGCGTCGCCGATCACGCCGCGCGGCGCGCGAATCCCTATCGCGCCGGCAGCCGTTTCTGGGCACTGTGGGAAGAAGGACGTCTCGAAGCTGAAACATCCGGCCGGTAAGCCGGTTGTACGCGTCGCCCCTGTCGCGACAAGGGATCGGCGCGACATCCGGCGCGTGGATGCTGCCGGCCGATGCGCCGGCATGCGTTCATCGCTGCAACATCCGCCTCGGTCCGGCGAGGCATCCTCGTCGATCAGGAAGAACGCGGGCAGTCGCGATCGGGGTGGGCGACACTACACCGATCGCCGGCGGATCACGACGCGATCGCCAAAGCGCGCACGGCATGTCGATGCCCGACGCCGCCCCCACATCAAGCAGCCACGCGCGCGCCCCTTCAGCCGAACAACTTCATCGCCGTCGTCAACGTATTCACGACGCCCCAAGCCAGCGGCACCAGCACATACAGCCAGAACACGGCCAGCACCGCCTTGTTGGTCGGACGAACGGCAGTCACGGTCTGATTCATTTCCAGCGTCTCCTGAATTTATTTGCCGGCTTCGAGCTGCGCATCGGTCATGTGATGGCGTTCGTTCACGTGCTTGACGAACAGGTTGCAGACGAAACCGATCACGAGCAGCGCCGCCATGATGTGAACCGTCATCGTGTACGCGTCGGCCTTCACGACGCCGTGCGCGACTTCATACGCACGGATGTAGTTCACGAGAACCGGCCCCGCGATACCCGCCGCGGCCCACGCCGTCAGCAGCCGTCCATGAATTCCGCCGACATATGCGGTGCCGAACATGTCCGCGAGATACGCCGGCACCGTCGAGAACCCGCCGCCGTACATCGACAGAATCAGGCAGAACGTCAGCACGAACAACGCGATCTGCCCCGACGCCGCAAACAGCGGCACGCAGAAATACAGCACCGCACCGAACGCGAAGAAAATGAAATACGTGTTCTTGCGTCCCACCCAGTCCGACGCCGATGCCCACACGAAGCGCCCGCCCATGTTGAACAACGACAGCAGCCCGACGAAGCCGGCCGCGGCCGCCGCGCTCACCGCCCCCTTGAAACTTTCCTGAATCATCACCGATGCCTGCCCGATGATGCCGATCCCGGCGGTCACGTTGAGGAACAGCACGAGCCAGATCAGATAGAACTGCGGCGTCTTCAGCGCTTCGTCGATGTGCACGTGATTCGACGTGATCATCTTGTTCTTCGTCACCGCGGGCGGCGTCCAGCCGGCCGGCTTCCACCCGGCAGGCGGCACCCGGATCGCGAGCGAGCCGATCGACATCGAGATGAAGTATGCGATGCCGAGCACGATGAACGTCTCGGCGACGCCGACACTCGTCGCGCTCTTGAAGTGATTCATCAGCGCGACGGACAGCGGCGCGGCGATCATCGCGCCGCCGCCGAAGCCCATGATCGCCATCCCGGTCGCCATCCCGCGGCGATCGGGGAACCAGCGGATCAGCGTCGACACCGGCGACACGTAGCCGAGCCCCAATCCGATGCCGCCGACCACGCCGTAACCGATGTACAGCAGCACGATCTGGTGCGTCTTCACGCCGAGTGCGGAAATCAGGAAGCCGCCGCCGAAGCAGCATGCCGCCGTGAACATGGTGCGACGCGGGCCGACCCGTTCGAGCCACTTGCCGGCAAAGGCCGCCGACAAGCCGAGGAAGAAGATCGCGAGCGAGAAGATCCAGCCAAGCGTCGTCAGCGACCAGTCACCGGGCGCGGATTCGGTGACGCCGATCACTTTCGTGAGCGGGCCGTTGAATACCGAGAACGCGTAGGCCTGGCCGATACACAAATGTACGGCCAGTGCCGCGGGCGGCACCATCCAGCGCGAAAACCCCGGTTGCGCGATGGTGGCTTCCTTGGAAAAGAAAGGCGCGGCGCCCGCGGGGGCGCCTGGCTCGATAACGCTGCTCATCAGTGGTGTCTCCGTTGGGGGATCGTGTGCGATCCGTTTTGTATGTCGGCGTTTCGACCGGGCGCTGTCGTCGCTCGTCTGGCGGGAGCGCCGCCTTATATGCAACGCGCGATCATATTGAAAGGCGCGTCGGGTCGATCCGCTGGCCGTTTTGGCATCGGCCTTGGAGAACTTAGTTGATCAAAACTGCATGTTCAATATGCAATTTTTTATCCTATTCGGGATGACCCGGGCGGCGAAGCGAGTCGGGACCGGCTTGAATGCCCTGCCCGGTCGGCTCCCGACGGGCCCCGGCCGCGGCGCCGGGCGAGCGGCTCGCGGAATGTCGCTTGTCGCGTGATCGCGACCGATGCGCGCCTCCAAATCATGCGACGGGTCGGCGCCACGAACCATCGAATGCGGCGCCCCGCATCGCTCGTCGTGGCCCATCCGCGCAATCGCTCGCCGCGCGTCCGTGCATGCGTGAATGGGATCGAACGGGGATGGGAACCGTATTTCGATCGACGCGTGCAAGCGTTCGGCACGGAACGCGCCCGGCGCGGCGCGCAGCGCTCGTTTCCTCTATAAGATGGCAGATTCCGTTCATCGAACGATGCTGCCATGACTTCCTCCTCACCCCGAAATCCCATTCACTGCGAAATCGATCTCGACGCGCAAGGCAAGCACGCGGGTTACCTGCGGCTGCCGCACTCCGTGCACCGCTCCGCATACGGCTGGCTGCCGATCCCGATCGCGTCGATCCGCAACGGCGACGGCCCGGTCGCGCTCGTCATGGCCGGCAACCACGGCGACGAGTACGAAGGCCAGATCATCGTGTCGCAACTGATGCGCGAGATCGAGCCCGACATGATCAGCGGGCAGTTGATCCTGCTGCCGATGGCGAATTTCCCGGCGGCGGACGCGGGCCAGCGCGTGTCGCCGCTCGACGAAGGCAACCTGAACCGCAGCTTTCCCGGCGACCCGACCGGCACGCCGACGCAGATGATCGCCCACTACATCGAGCACGCGCTGCTGTCGCGCGCGCAGTACCTGGTCGACCTGCATTCGGGCGGCAGTTCGCTGCTGTACCAGGGCGGCAACATGCTCGCGATCGATCCGCTCGACGCCGACGAAGCCGCGAAGCTCAACGGGCTGCTGGTCGCGTTCGGGTTGCAGAATGCGCTGCTGCACGCGCCGAATCCCGTGCATTCGGCGTCGGCCGCGCGCCGGCAAGGCGCGATCTCGATCGTCACCGAACTCGGCGGCGCCGGCATGGCCGACCCGTCGCTGATCCGGCTCGGCCGGCACGGGCTGCTGCATTACCTCGGCTACATCGGGCTGCTGCATGGCGCGCTCGTGCCCGACGCGCCGCCGACCGTCACGCGCTTCATGCGCGTCGACGGCGATCGCCATTTCGTCTATGCGTACGAGCGGGGGCTGTATGAACCGCTCGTCGAACTCGGCGACCAGGTGAAGGCCGGGCAGCCGGCCGCGTGGGTGCATTTTCCCGATACGCCATTGCGCGAACCGGTGCTGCACCGGTTCAACGGCGATGGCGAGGTGGTGTGCAAGCGTGTGCCCGCGCAGGTGCGGCGGGGAGATTGCCTGTTTCAGTTGGCGGAATTGTCGACCCCGCCGCGTGTCATCGAGTGACGAATCCGACTGGCGCGTTCGCGACCGTCGTACGCCGACGCCGGTGCGTACGCGCTAACCGTCAGTCGGACGACACCGGCGACTCGTTTCCCTGCGCGACGCCGCATTGATGGCAATGCGGGAAGAAGAAGAAATTCCGGCCGCCGCATTCGCATACGTTGAAAAGCTTCAATCCACAATGCACGCAGAAAGTGGAATCGTCGCCGCCGAGATTCCATTGTTTGTCGCATGACGGGCAGCGCTTTTTCTCGAGTGACCGGACGGCTTTTTCGTATCCGATCGTGCGCGCGCGTTCGCCCTGATCCTGCTGCAATTCGAGCCGTTTGCGTTCGGCATAGCGCTGAAACGCCTTCATCATGTAAAGACCGGCGAACACCGTGAGCACGATGCCGACCAGGACCCGGACATAGCCGCCGAAATTCGGCAAGTACGGGACCAGTTCAATGAAAAACGCACTCAGCGCAAACAGGCCGAAACCGTACACGAAAGGCCAGTAGCGCGCCTTGCGGTAGCGGATGAACAGCCAGATCGCAACCAGCAGGATCGGTAGCGTCAGTGCCAGCCGCAGCCCGAACACCTGCATCTCGTAGTGCCGTGTGGCTTCGTCGAAGCGCCGTTCGGCTGCTGCGTTCGCTTCGGCGATTTGCGTGTCGACTTGGGTTTGCTGCGATGCCAATGCCCGTTGCTGGTCGCCGATCGCATCGATCTGATGCTGCCAGTTGACCACCACGGCCTGGAGCGTATCGAGCTTGCGCGTTCTCGCCAGAATGTCCGGGTCCCTCGCACCGCCTCCCGTCACCGCGCGGGTGGCCAGCCAGTTGCGGAAACTTTCCTTCTCGGCCGCGTATTCCTTCGCGGCGCGGCCACGCGCCACTTCCATCGTGTCGACTTTCTCGGCAAGCGCGTCGCGCTGCGCCAGCAACTGGCGCCGCGCCGCATCCAGCCGCGCTTTTGTCGGCGCATCGGCGAATTGCTCGACGACCGGCGGACCGCCGCTCGGAGCGAACGCCATGTCGCGGATCACGAGGCTGCCGAGCATGTTCAGAAAGACGGCGAAGATGATCGCGATCACCCATGAAGCGAGTCGCAGGAGCCGCGCAGGGCTGGTCAGGCCATCGCCGGAAGTCATCATTGTTTTTTTCCTTCTTGTTGGAATGGTTTCCATTGTCGTCAATCTTGAAGCAACCGTCGATTGTCTTTCTCGCCGGTGACAGCCCGGAACCGCTCTGATGCCGAATGCCGATCGGTTAGGGGCCTTCGGCGCCGTCAAGCTTTTGGTATCCTTGATCCGCAAAGCGAACGGTCGCGTGGGGGCCGGGAATTCCCGGTCAGAAAGATGCCCCCTCGCCCGAGCGAGTCTTTGGCCTGATGCAGCGATTCATAGAGCGTGCACCCTGACTCCACGGAATATGCTCGATATCGTCCGATTCATCATCGTCGCGATCGTTTTCTATGGTTCCGGGATCGAGGCTATGCGCTGGCTGTCCGGCTGGAAGGAGCTTGAGCCGTACGTGGCAAGCCGGAATGCCCCGGACGGAAGGCAAGTCTCCAACGGCTCCTATCGTTGGGTTTCGTGCCGATCAAAATGGACAAGATTTGCCGTGGCCGTTGAACTCTATCCTCAACACTTATGGCTACGACCCGGCTTTCCCCTGAACTTGCGACTTCCCGCGATCTGCATACCTTGGGACGCCATAAACGCGTCACAAAAAGAAGTATTCCTTTCACGCACGGTCACGTTACGTATTCAAGGTTGCTCGACCTCTCTGCGCTTTTGCGGCGCGGTAGGCCAGCGAATTCTGGCGGAGGTTGAAACGCAAAGAGCGAGACGCGTAGCCCCTGACTCTGTTGATCACGCCGACGGGCGCACCGGCCTTTGAGCTTGCTGGTATCCCGTCCAATGACCGCGTCCGAGTACGAGCCGGGCGCTGTCATCGGCTAACCCGGTGGCCGCTTCCGGCCACCGACCCTCCCCGTCATATAGAATGACTCGCTTTGCCCGTACGCCTATGTGGTTCAAGAACCTTCAGCTTCATCGTCTTCCGGCACCTTGGGCCGTCACCCCCGATCAGATGGAAAAATGGCTGGCGCCGCACGCGTTCCAGCCGGGCAGCAGCGTCGAAATGCAGCGCGTCGGATGGGCGTCGCCGCGTGACGACGGCGCGCTCGTGTATTCGATCAACCGGCAGATGCTGCTGGTGTTTCGCTCCGAAAAGAAGCTGCTCCCGGCATCGGTCGTCAATCAGGTGACCAAGGCGCGCGCGCTCGAAGTCGAAGAGCAGCAGGGCTTCAAGGTAGGCCGGAAACAACTGCGCGAGCTCAAGGAACAGGTCACCGACGAACTGCTGCCGCGCGCGTTCAGCATTCGCCGCGACACCCGCGTGTGGATCGACACGGCGAACGGCTGGCTCGTCATCGATGCCGCAGCACAGGCGCTCGCCGACGACGTTCGCAGCCTGCTCGTCAAATCGATCGACGGGTTGCCGCTCGCGGGCGTTCAGGTGGCGCGTTCGCCGGTCGCCGCGATGACGGACTGGCTGTTGTCCGGCGACGCGCCGGGCGGATTCACCGTGGACCAGGACGCCGAGTTGCGCTCGAGCGGCGAAGGCGGCGCCACGGTGCGGTACGTCGGCCACGCGCTGGAAGCGAACGACATGCGCCGGCACATCGAAGCCGGCAAGCAATGCATGCGTCTCGCGATGACCTGGGATGACCGGATCTCGTTCGTGCTGACACCGTCGCTGACGATCAAGCGTGTCACGCCGCTCGACGTGATCAAGGAGGCGGCGGATCCGACCGCGCAGAACGACGATGAGCGCTTCGACTCGGATGTCACGCTGATGACGGGTGAACTGGCGCGGATGCTGACGAGCCTCGTCGATATCCTGGGTGGCGATCAGCAGGACTCGATTCCTCAGCCGGCTGCAGCCTGAACGCCGTCGTCGAGTATCGTCGCCCCGCGACGGCGGGGCTTCGCGCCGATGCGACGAATGAGAGGCGGACCGTCGCCACCGTGGCGGCGGGTCGCGCCGGGCGCTCGCATCTCTGCCGATCCGCGGCGGTCATCTACGTCGCCCGCTCCGCAGACGGACGTGGCTCCCCACCACGCCCGTTCGCCCCCACCCCACTCCCGCTGCAAGCCTTCTTCCACCTCCCGCGAAATCCTTATCGAAATTGCTTCGTTCGCCTTTGCCGGCCGCGCCGCTAACGTGTTCGAAACGGCGGCGGCGCGCCGGATGCCTCGCACGAAGCACGACAGCAGCCGCCATCACGACAACTGCGTCGCGATAACGGAACGGACCGGACGGGCTGCGTGCCCGCCCCCTGCCAGGAACGTCCGCATCGCGCGCCATTCGCGATGCCCATGGCCACGAACGACCGCATCATCGACACGACGCCGCTCGACGTCCGCGCGCAGCCGCTGATCGACGCGCTGATCGACGAGTATTCGACCCGTTACGACGCGTACCGCCCCGACAGCCGCGCGTCGGCCCGCGACGAGCTCGCGCGCTACCCGGCCGAACTGTTCGCGCCGCCCGACGGCGCCTTCGTGCTGCTGCTGCGCGACGGCGAAACGATCGGCGGCGGCGCATTCAAGCGCTACGACGCGCAGACCGCCGAACTGAAACGCATCTGGACACGCACCGACCTGCGCCGCCAGGGTCTCGCGCAGCGCATCGTCGAAGCGCTCGAACTGCGCGCCGTGCAGCAGGGCTATCGCCGCCTCTACCTGACGACCGGCTTTCGCCAGCCCGAAGCATGGGCGCTGTACGACCGCACCGGCTATACGCGGCTATTCGATTCGTCGATCGATCCCGAAGCGTATTTCCACCTGCGCTTCGGCAAGGACCTTCTCGATCCGTCGCGCACGTCGACGCTGGCCGATTTGTGGGCGCCCGTGCCCGAACCGGTGCTTCCGCGCTGAGTGCACGGCGTCCCGCGTTTCATGTCGCCCATTCCGCATTCCACGCTCTCCACGCTTCCACGACAGGACGTTTTCATGCATCGAGCCGTACCGCTTTCATCCCGTGCCGTGCGCATGCTGGCCACCGCACTGATCGGCCTGAGCACCATCGCCGCCGTAACGGCCGCGTCCGCCGCGACGTTCGACCTGAGCCCCGAGCAACGCGGCCGCCCGCGTGGCGCCGCCGATGCGGCAGTCGAGCGCGCGGTGCCTGCGTCGTTCAAGTTCGCCGACCCCGGCACGCTGACGATCGGCATCGCGCCGAGCCTGCCGCCGATCAGCTCGTATGCGACCGACGCTCGCACGGTGATCGGCTTCGACGCCGACGTCGGCCAGCTCGTGGCCGACAGCCTCGGCCGCAAGCTGAAGATCGTCGCGCTCGCGTGGGCCGACTGGCCGCTGGCGCTCGAATCGGGGAAAGTCGACGCGGTGATCTCGAACGTGACCGTCACCGAGGAGCGCAAGCAGAAGTTCGATTTCTCGACCTATCGCAAGGATCAGGTCGGCTTCTACGTGCGCAACGACAGCAAGATCCAGGCGATTCGCGAGCCGAAGGACGTCGCCGGGCTGCGCATCGTGACCGATGCCGGCACCAACCAGGAAAAGATCCTGCTCGCCTGGGACCGCGAGAACGTCGCGCACGGGCTGAAACCCGTGCAGATCCAGTACTACGACGACCAGGCGATGCGCATCGTCGCCGTGCAGTCGGGCCGGGCGGACGCGGTGTTCAGCGTGAACTCGGTGCTCGCGTATCAAAGCGCGCAGCAAGGCAAGACGCGGCTCGTCGGCGCGATCAGCGGCGGCTGGCCGCGCACGGCCGACATCGCGATCGCCACGCGCCGCGGCAGCGGGCTCGCCGAGCCGCTGACCGTCGCGCTGAACGGGCTGATCAAGAACGGCCGCTACCGGCAGGTGCTCGACCGCTGGAACCTCGCGTCCGAAGCGATCGACCAGTCGCGCACGAATCCACCGGGGTTGCCGAAGAGCTGAGCGCCGCGCGCCCGCAACCGTCCATCCACGCTCACGCAGGAACGCCGCTCACCATGTCTTATTCGCTTTCGTTGCTGGACAAGAGTCCGATCGCCGACGGCGCGAACGCCGCCGATGCGCTGCGCTTCACCACGACGCTCGCGCAACGCGCCGAACAGCTCGGCTACGCGCGCTTCTGGGTCGCCGAACATCACGGCACGCCGGGCTTCGCGAGCTCGGCGCCGGAGATCGTCGTCGCGCACCTGCTCGCGCACACGTCGCGCATCCGCATCGGCTCGGGCGGCGTCATGCTGCAACACTACAGCCCGTTCAAGGTCGCCGAGTCGTTCAAGCTGCTGGCCGCGCTCGCGCCGGGCCGCGTCGATCTCGGCATCGGCAAGGCGCCCGGCGGGCTGCCGCTGACCACGCGCGCGCTGCAGTGGTTCCACGACAAGGCGCGCAAGCCCGATTTCGCGGGCCAGCTCGCGGAACTCGACGCGTTTCTCGGCTGGGGCGTGGCCGAAGATCATCCGCTCGCCGGCGCGGTCGCGATGCCGGTGCCGCCGCAACCACCCGAACGCATCCTGCTCGGCGGCTCGCCGGACAGCGGCGCGCTCGCTGCGCGCAACGGCTGGCGCTTCTGCTACGCGGGCCATTTCAACGGCGACGACGCGAATCTCGAACGCTCGCTCGACGCATACCGCAGCGCGGGCGGCAAGAAGCCGCTCGTCGCGCTGTACGCGGTCGCCGCCCCCACGCGCGACGAGGCCGAGCAACTGATCGGGCCGCTGAAGATCTTCAAGCTGCAGTTCGCGGGCGGCCAGAGCTTCAACCTCGCCAGCGCGCAGGCGGCTGCGGAATTCGCGCGGCAAAGCGGCGCGTCCGACTACCGGATCGACGAGCTGCGCCCCACGGTGCTGGCCGATACGCCCGAACGCGTGCACCGCGCGCTCGATGCTCTGAGCCGGCGGCTCGACGTCGACGCGTTCGTGATCGATTCGCCGGTGACCGACTACGCGGCGCGGCTCGCGTCGGCCGAATGGCTCGGCGGCGCGCTGTCCGTCACACCGCTGCAGGCGGCTCTCGCGGCCGACCGCTCCCTTTCCCCTGACCAGAACGCGTGACGCTCCCATCATGACGACCCGACGATCGATACCCTTCGGCCTGATGCTGCAAGGCGCAGGCAGCCATATGAACGCGTGGCGGCATCCGAGCAACCCGCCCGACGCGAGCATCAACCTCGACTTCGCGATCGGCGTCGCGCGCAAGGCGGAAGCCGCCGGCATCGCGTTCGCGTTCGTCGCGGACGGCCTCTACATCAACGAGAAGTCGATCCCGCACTTCCTGAATCGCTTCGAGCCGCTGACCGTGCTGTCGGCGCTTGCGGTCGCGACGAAGAAGATCGGGCTCGCGGGCACGATCTCGACGTCGTACAGCGAGCCGTTCACGGTCGCGCGCCAACTCGCGTCGCTCGACGCGATCAGCGGCGGGCGCGCAGGCTGGAACGTCGTGACGACGCCGCTCGAAGGCACCGCGAAGAATTTCGGCAAGGCGCACCCGGATCACGAACTGCGCTACGAGATCGCCGACGAATACCTCGAGGTCGTGCAGGGCCTGTGGGACAGCTGGGACGACGATGCATTCGTGCGCGACCGCGCGACCGGCCGCTTCTTCGATCGCGACAAGCTGCATACGCTCGATCACCACGGCCGCTTCTTCCAGGTCGCGGGCCCGCTGAACATCCAGCGCTCGCCGCAGGGGCAACCCGTGATCTTCCAGGCCGGCTCGTCCGACACCGGGATCGGCCTCGCGGGCAAATACGCGGATGCCGTGTTCACGCATTCGCCGTCGATCGAGGAAACGGCGGCGTTCACGCGGCGGGTGAAACAGAGCGCGATCGAGCACGGGCGGCAGGCCGGCGACGTGAAGATCTTCCCTGGCGTGGGGCCGATCGTCGGCCGCACGGCCGCCGAAGCGGAGGACAAATACCAGGCGATCCGCGACCTGCTGACGATCGACGAGGCGCTCGCGTACCTCGGCCGCTATTTCGATCACCACGATTTCACGCAGTACGCGCTCGACGCGCCGTTCCCGGAACTCGGCGAGCTCGGCCGCAACAGCTTCCGCTCGACCACCGACCGGATCAAGGCCGATGCGAAACAAAAAGGCCTGTCGCTGCGCGAGACCGCGCTCGCGGTCGCGACGCCGCGCCCGAACTTCATCGGCGCGGCCGAGCACGTCGCCGACGAGTTGATCCGCTGGCACGACGCCGGCGCCGGCGACGGCTTCATCCTCGGTTTTCCGGTACAGGCGCAGGGTATCGACGATTTCATCGAACTCGTGATTCCGGTGCTCGAGGCGCGCGGCCGCTACAGCCGCGACCTGCCCGGCGCCACGCTGCGCGACCACCTCGGTCTGCCGCGCAAGGCGAGCCGCTACGCGACGCCCGGCGCCGCAAAAGAAACGGCTGTCGAAGCGCACGCCTGACGCCGCCGCGCCGCGTGCGCGGCGCGCCCGCCGAACGATCGATTCGAGGATTCTGACCACATGAGCGACACGACCCACCTCGGCGGCGCGCTGCCGCCGCTCTCTTCCTCCGGCGCACGCGAGCCCGGCACGCGTTTGCGGATCGTGCCCGCGCGCCACCGGTCGCGCACGGCCGGCACCGTGCTCGCGCTCGTGCTGATCGCGATCACGCTGCATTCGGTCCTCGGCAACCCGCAATGGGGCTGGCCGGTGTTCGCCGAATGGTTCCTGTCGCCGCCGGTGCTGTCGGGGCTCGCGCGCACGCTGGTGCTGACGCTGCTCGGCGCGGTGTTCGGCTTCGTGCTCGGCGCGTTCGTCGCGCTGGCCCGGCTGTCGCGCTCGCGCCTGCTGTCCGCCAGCGCGTGGACCTTCGTGTGGCTGTTCCGCTCGATTCCGCTGATCGTGCTGCTGCTGATCCTGAACAACCTCGGCTACCTGTACGAGCATGTGCGGCTCGGCGTGCCGTTCACCGACATCGTGTGGTTCGACACGCCGACGACCGACCTCATCAGCCCGTTCCTCGCGGCCGTGCTCGGCCTCACGCTGAACCATGCGGCGTTTTCCGCGGAAGTGATCCGCGGCGGCATTCTCGCGGTCGACCAGGGGCAGCTCGAGGCCGCCGCCGCGCTCGGGCTGCCGCGCGGCCGGCAGACGTCGCGGATCGTGCTGCCGCAGGCGATGCGCGCGATCCTGCCGACCGCGTTCAACGACCTGATCTCGCTCGCGAAAGGCACGTCGATGGTGTACGTGCTCGCGATGCCGGAGTTGTTCTATACGGTGCAGGTGATCTATCGCCGCAACCTCGAAGTGATTCCGCTGCTGATGGTCGCGACCGTCTGGTACCTGATCATCCTGACCGTGCTGTCCGCGATCCAGGTGCAGGTCGAGCGGCACTATGCGCGCGGCGCGCTGCGCAATCCGCCGCCGTCCGCGCTCACGTTCGCGCTTGCGCGCATCGGCGCGCTATCGCGGCGTGTCGCGTCGCGCCGCGCGGCATCGGGCACGCAGGCCGCGGGCGACACCCGCACCGATACCGCGGCCGCCGTGTCGCGCACCGGCGGCGAAGTGGCCGTGCATGGCGTGTCGAAGCAGTTCGGCATGCAGCGCGTGCTCGACAACGTGTCGTTCGTCGCACCGCGCGGCAGCGTGACCGTGATCGTCGGTCCGTCGGGCTCCGGCAAGTCGACGCTGCTGCGTACGATCAACCATCTCGAACGCGTCGACGACGGCTTCATCGACATCGACGGCGAACTGATCGGCTATCGCCGCGACGGCGACGTGCTGCACGAATTGAGCGAACGCGACGTGTTGAAGCGGCGCACGGCCGTCGGCATGGTGTTCCAGAACTTCAACCTGTTCCCGCACCTGACGGTGCTCGAGAACCTGGTCGAAGCGCCGGTCGCCGCCGCCGGCCTGACGCGCGACGCAGCCGAGCACGCCGCGCGCACGCTGCTCGCGCGGGTCGGCCTCGCGGACAAAGCCGATGCGTATCCGCGCCAGTTGTCCGGCGGCCAGCAGCAACGCGTCGCGATCGCGCGGGCGCTCGCATTGCGGCCGAAGGTGCTGCTGTTCGACGAGCCGACGTCGGCGCTCGACCCGGAACTCGTCAACGAGGTGCTCGACGTGATCAAGGAACTCGCGCGCTCGGGCACGACGCTCGTGATCGTCACGCACGAGATCGGCTTCGCACGCGAAGTGGCGGACAACGTGCTCTTCATGGAACGCGGGCGCATCGTCGAGGCCGGGCCGCCGGCCGTCGTGCTCGATGCACCGTCGCATCCGCGCACCCGCGCGTTCCTGTCGCGGGTGCTGTGATGCGCGCCGCTTCCGACTCGCGAGGTGCCGCGCGATGACCGATCGACGCCAGTTCATCACGGCCGCGCTGGTCGCGGCAACGGGCTTGCCGTGGCATGCGGCGCGCGCGGCTGCGGCCACCGCCGACCTCAATCCGCGCCAGGCCGGGCGCGTGCGCGCCGGCCCCGACGACGCGGCCATCCGCGCGGCAAGCGGCTACCGCTGGGTGCGCGACGGCGCGTTCACGGTCGCGATTTCGCCGCACGCGCCGCCCGTATCGACCTATGCGACCGATGCGCGCACCGTGGTCGGCGCCGATCCCGACTATGCGCAGCTCGTTGCCGACGCGCTCGGCCGTACGCTCGTGCTGGTGCCCATCGCATGGGCCGACTGGCCGCTCGGGCTGACGTCCGGCAAGTACGACGCGGTGATCTCGAACGTCGGCGTGACCGAGAAGCGCAAGGAGAAATACGATTTCACGACCTACCGGCTCGGGCTGCACGGCTTCTACGTGCGCACCGGCAGCCCGATCCAGAAAATCGCCGAGCCGAAGGACATCGCGGGTTTGCGGATCATCACCGGCGCCGGCACGAGCCAGGAGCGCATTCTGCTCGAATGGAGCAAGCGCAACGTCGCGCAGGGGCTCAAGCCGGCCGAGCTGCTCTATTTCGACGACGATGCAACGGCGCGCGTCGCGCTGCTGTCGGGCCGGGCGGACGCGGAGTTGAACCCGAACGCGTCGCTCGCGTACGAGGCCGCGCGCAGCGGCAAGATCCGGCGTGTCGGTGTCGTCAATGCCGGCTGGCCGGCGAATGCGGATGTCGCGATCGCGACACGTCGCGGCAGCGGGCTCGCGCCCGCGCTGACGCTCGCGACCAATGCATTGATCGGCAATGGCCGCTACGGGCAGGCGCTGGCGCGTTGGGGATTGCAGAGTGAAGCGATCGCGCGGGCGGAAACCAATCCGCCGGGGTTGCCGTCGTTCTGACGAGCGGCGACGTGGGTCGCCGTTCAGGTCGCGCTGCGCGCGAGGGCCGTCATGGGCGGTGCAGCGCTGTCCCGGACGTGCCCGGCCGCCCCGCCGGTCGACAGCCGGGCCTCTTGCCCAAACCGGTACCGCCGAGCCCTGCCGGTCAAGCTCTGCAACCCGCGCACGGATCGCCGGGATCAGTGCGCGCCCGTAGTCGAGCATGAGTTTTCCGTCCTCAATCTCGCATCGCGCGTCGGGCTGCGTCCTGCCAGGCCATCTCGTCAGCCCAATCGCCCTCATTCGCCGTGCCGAGCAGGTCGCCAGTAGCTTCGTCGTAGACGATTGCGTCATGCTCATCGTAAGTAGAAGTCGCCATTGGATAGGTATCGCGCACGACTCGACGCACATTCGCTTCCGCATCGTGGCCTGGTCGATAACGTTCACTCATGACGTTTTCCGCTACAGGTCGTATTTGGCGCGCAAGTCTACATCCGCGCCAGGCGCGCGTGATGCGCCAAGCGAGCGTCAGCCGGAACGTCCACGAGATTCGCTTTTCCACAGTCGACCGACGTCTCCCATTCGGTCGTCCGGCGAACAAGGTCGACCAGCTCGCTCAATTCGCGCTTCATCGTGTCGAACACCATCTTGCACCGCCGTTTTTCTTACTCGATGATCGTCTGAAGCCTAGCGAGTGCATCTTCTACAACCTCAACAGGTGCGCGTTCGACCTTGCGAGCGCCCCGCGCTTCCAGATCAAGCATGCGAACCATGTTCACGAGCGCTACGCCTTGCGTCTCGGTCCCCGCACCGGACAGCGGTACCGCGAACCCTGCGAAGCGGGCAAATTCGCCACCCTGGGTGATCGGTGCGACCAGTGCAACGCCCAAAGCGTTGAACGCTGCGGGCGAGAGCACAAGCGCCGGACGAAAGTCGCCTTGCTGCTCACGGCCAACAGTCGGATTCAGGTTCACGCGCACGATATCGCCTCGCTCGAACTTGACTCGCCTCACCATGCCTCACGCCCCACCGGCTTGACTTCGCCCCACGCAGCCATGTCGGCCGGGAAAGGGGCTTTCGCGTCGCATTGGGCGACAAGATCATTCAGCGAATACTTACGGCGGGCCGGGGTCAGCAACACGCCATCCGGACGCACGTCCGCGCTCAGCGAACTGCCGACCGTTGCGTGGATCTGTTCGAGCAAAACGCTCGGCAGACGAACTGCCGCACTATTGCCCCATTTTTGAATCTTGAGTTCCATGACCACCTCCATGTGTCGATCCATTGTAGATACATGCAGGACGAATTGCAAGCGTCGAGTATCTACAATGAAGATACGGAGATCGGCATGTCCAAAGGGGAGCCACCCGCTCGTTATCGGCAGGGATCCCCCACCCCTTTATGCATATATGCCCTTCACTCTCAAAGCTCGATCCCGGCGGTCGCTTCGCGAAGTTCATGTGGTGACGTGTCGAGATAGGGCGAAACGTGGTCGAGATGAGAATGTCCCCGCGCGTAGCCTTCGAACGATTCCTCGACATATATTTCGCACACGAAATAAGCTTCGCATTATATTTCGTATGCGAAATAAATTCCCGGAGCGACGACGACCATGACTGCCCAACCCATCGAGTTCTCCGCCATCGACGGCTATCCGCTGCGCGGCACGCTGTGGACACCCGACGCCGAACCGCGCGCACTGGTGCTGATCCATCCGGCGACGGCCGTCCCTGAACGGCTGTATGCAGGCTTCGCGCGCTTTCTGACCGAACGCGGTTTCGCGGCGCTGACCTACGACTACCGCGGCATCGGCGCATCGCGGCCCGCGCGTCTGGGCGCGCTGCAGGCCCGCATGCGCGACTGGATGGAGCTCGACGTGGCCGCCGCGACCGCGTGGGCCCGGCACACGTATGAAGGGCTGCCGCTGCTGGCGATCGGCCACAGCGTCGGCGGACACGCGATCGGGCTGTCCGGCGCGACGCCGCATCTGCGCGCCGCCGTGCTCGTCGCCGCGCATGCCGGCAGCACGCGGCTGATCGCGCAGGCCACCGAACGCCTGAAGGTGCGGCTGATCCTGCGCGTACTCGGCCCGCTGATGTCCGCGCTGCTCGGCTACGTGCCCGGCAAGCGGCTCGGGCTCGGCGAGGATCTGCCGGCGGGCGTGTTCCGCGAATGGAGCCGCTGGACGACGCTGCCGCACTATTTCTTCGACGATCCGACACTCGGCGCGGCCGAGCGCTTCTCGAAGCAGCAGTTGCCGATCCTTGCGCTCGGCTTCGACGACGATCCGTGGGCTAACCCGGCCGCGATCGGCCTGCTGGTAAGCTATCTGACCCGCGCGAAGGTCGAACGCCGCCAGATCGATCCGCGCGCGGCGGGCAGCGGCCCGGTCGGGCACATGGGCTTCTTTCGCAGCCGGCCCGGCGCCGTGCTGTGGCCCGACGTCGCCGATTGGCTCGCACAGGCGCTCGACACGCCGCGCACCGCGAGCCGCCCCTCCCTTTCCATTGCAGCCGGGAACCCAGCTTGAGCGAAGACCGACGACTGTTTTTCATGTTGAACATCGGCCAGCGGCGCGTGCAGCGCTGGATCGACCGCAAGGCCGAAACCGAGACGCGCGCGAGCGCCGCGCAGGCCGGCGCGCTGTTCTGTCTCGCGAAGCAGGACGGCGCGCTGATTGGCGAAGTCGGCGCCGCATTGCAGCTCGCGCCGTCCGCGATGACGGGGCTCGCCGACCGCATGGCGAAAGCCGGCCTCATTACGCGTCATGCCGATTCGGACGACGGCCGCGCGACGCGGCTGTACCTGACCGACGAAGGCCTCGCGGCACTCAAGCGCGCACGCGTGCTGCTGCGCGAACTCAACGGCAAGCTGTGCGACGGGTTTTCCGACGACGAACTCGATGTCGTCGCGCGCTGGCTGCACGCGTTGCAGGAGCGGTTTCCAGCGGAGCGCTGAGCAGCGCGTCACGCGCTCACGAGCGGCTCGCGCCGACATCAATCGCGAGCGATTGCGATTCGCGTTTTCGATTCGATTTTCATGCCGCCGCAGCGGCAAATCTTGCGTGCCCGCGCCCGCTTCCGGCAACGCTTTCCGGCTACGTACTGTTACAAAAAACCGTCTGTCGCGCGGCATTCGAATCGCCTACATTGCAATCCACTTCGACGCATTCGTCGCATGCCCGGACCGGCTTTCCCGTCGGGTCGACATCGCAGGCACACCCGACAAGCAATGAAAATGAAGAGGAGTCTTAACCGAAGCGCTGGCGGCATCCAGCGCACGCGGATGGCGATGACCGAAGCGGCATGCTGAACGGCACGTAACGACGCGCGCGGCTCGATTGGCCGCGCCCCGGCTCGCGTCGTCTCGTCGTGCCCCGCCATCGCATCCGCACCTCACCGAGGAGTCGTCCATGCGACGCATGATCGTGTCCCATCCGCTTGTCACCCGCCTGTCCGCCGCGATGGCGCTGGCCGCCGCTGCCGCGGCGCACGCCGAACCCGTCGTCGTGTCGGGCCCCAGCCCGTTCGCCGCGTGCACCATCGGCGGCCCGGGCACCAACTACGTGAATGCAGAAGTCGAACCGTGGCTCGCGGTCAACCCGGCGAATCCGAACAACATGATCGGCGTGTGGCAGCAGGACCGCTGGTCGAACGGCGGCGCCCACGGGCTCGTCGCCGGCTACTCGTTCGATGCCGGCGCAACCTGGGCGCGCACGCCGCAGCCGTTCAGCGCATGCGCGCCGGGCGGACTGAAGTACGAGCGCGCATCCGATCCATGGGTGTCGTTCGGTCCGGACGGCACCGCGTACTCGGTGTCGATCTCGTTCAATCAGTCGAACAACGGCAACGCGGTCGCCGCGTCCGTCTCGACCGACGGCGGACAGACGTGGAGCGGCCCGGCCGTGCTGATCGCGAACGACGAACCGACGACGCAATTCTTCAACGACAAGGAATCGGTGACTGCCAACCCGGTGAAGGCCGGCACCGCATACGCGGTATGGGACCGCCTCGAACTGCCGAACGGCAACCCGTACGCGAACCTGCACACGCAGGCATTCCGCGGGCCGACGCTGTTCTCGAAGACGACCGACGGCGGCAAGACGTGGAGCGCCGCGAAGGTCATCGTCAATGTCCCGTCGCGTCAGCAGACGATCGGCAACCAGATCGTCGTCGATCCGAAGAGCGGCACGCTCTACGATTTCTTCGACCTGATCCAGCCGCCGTTCAGCAAGGCGGCCGGCAAGGTCGCGTTCATCAAGTCGACCGACGACGGCGCGACGTGGACCAAGCCGCAGGTGATCGCGGGACTGCAGACGGTCGGCGTCACGGATCCGAACACCGGCGAACCCGTGCGCACCGGCGACATCATTCCGGAGCCGGCGATCGACCCGGCATCGGGGCAGCTCTACGTCGTGTGGCAGGACAGCCGCTTCAACGGCGGCACGTACGACGAGATCGCGATATCGACGTCGAAGAACGGCGGCGCGACATGGAGCACGCCGCAACAGGTGAACACGCCGACCGGGCGCCCCGCGTTCAATCCATCGGTGCGCGTCGACAACACGGGTGCGGTGATGGTCACGTACTACGACTTCCGCGACCTGCAGGCCGGCAACACGACGACGCTGCCGACCGGCTTCTGGCGCAAGATCTCGCACGACGGCGGCGCCACGTTCGCGGACGAGCGGCGCGTCGGCGGCCCGTTCGACATGAAGCTCGCGCCCAATGCCGAAGGGTTCTTCATCGGCGACTACCAGGGGCTCGACGTCCTCCCGTCGTCGTCGTTCCATCCGTTCTTCGTCCAGACCAACGCGGGCAACCTGACGAACCGCACCGACGTGTTCTTCGCGCCGTGATGCGAGGATGACGTCACGCCGCCGCGCGACGCCATGCGCCGCGCGGCGGGCGGGCGCAGGTTCGGCGCATCAATGCATGTCGGTCAGCACGATGCGCCCGTCGACCTTCCCTTGCCTCAGCTTCGCGAATACGTCGTTGATGTTGGCGAGCCGGTCGCGGTGGATGTGGGCGCGCACCAGGCCGTCCGCCGCGAAATCGAGCGACTCCTGCAGATCGCGCCGCGTGCCGACGATCGACCCGCGCACGGTGATCCCGTTCAGCACGGTCGAGAAGATCGGCAACGGGAAATCGCCGGGCGGCAGGCCGTTGAGCGCCACCGTACCGCCGCGCCGGACCATCCCGAGCGCCTGCGCGAACGCGCCGCGCGACACGGCCGTGACGAGCACGCCGTGCGCGCCGCCGATTTCCTTCTGGATCACTTTCGCGGGATCGTCGACCGATGCATCGATCGTCAGGTGTGCACCCAGTTGCCGCGCCAGCGCGAGCTTGTCGGGCGAGATGTCGACGGCCGCGACGTGCAGGCCCATCGCACGCGCATACTGCACGGCCACGTGCCCGAGGCCGCCAATGCCGGAAATCGCCAGCCACTGGCCCGGACGCGTGTCGGTGACGCGAATGCCCTTGTAGACCGTGACGCCCGCGCACAGGATCGGCGCGATCTCGTCGAACTCGACCTGCGCGGGCAACTGGCCGACGTAATCGGGATCGGCCAGCACGTATTCCGCGTAGCTGCCGTTCACCGAATAACCGGTGTTCTGCTGGCCATGGCACAGCGTTTCCCAGCCCGTGCAGCAGTACTCGCAATGACCGCAGGCCGTGTAGAGCCACGGCACACCGACACGGTCGCCCTCGCGCACGTGCGTGACGCCCGCCCCGACCGCCGCGACGATCCCCACGCCTTCATGGCCCGGGATGAACGGCAGCGACGGCTTGACGGGCCAGTCGCCGTCGGCCGCGTGCAGATCGGTATGGCACACGCCCGACGCCTTGATGTTGACGAGAATCCGGCCGGGCCCCGGTGCGGGGATCGGGACTTCCTCGATGCGCAACGGCTCGCCGAACGCGTGTACCACGGCCGCTTTCATGGTCTGGGTCATGCGTTGCTCCTGTCTGGTCGATGAGCAACCCAGTATCCGGTTTCGGAATCGGAGCACGTTGATACGCGTCAACGCATCGGGGCGCATGCCACGGTCAACGCGGCTTCGCCACGATCGGCGTCGTTTGACGCGAAAGCTCGAGCCGGCGTTTGCACGCCGCGTCGCCGCCCCGCCGCTCCCACGGCCATCGCCGATCCAACGGAAACCCGACGGGATCCTGCCATTCGGCTTGGAATTTGAAATGATATAACATATCATTTCGCGTGCTCGTCCGCCTGACGCCATTCCAACCGAGGTGGCCGAGCCTCGCCGAGCCATGTTTCAACGGGTCATTGCGCGTCATTGACGCAACAATATATCGTATCTAGCGGTGACCCGCATCGCTCGTTATCCGATCCGATTCCAACCGATTCACCGACCATGCGCGACCACCCTCGCTTACCGCTTCGCCCGCTCTCGTCCTTGTCGCTGATGCTGTTCGCCGCCGTCGCCCACGGGCAGACCGATGCGCCCGCCGCATCCGGCACGCCGGCCGCCGCCCCGCTCGCACCGATCTTCGTGACCGCGAACCCGCTGGGCGACACCGAACTGATCGCACCGACCGTCCAGCTTTCCGGCGATGCGCTGACGCGCCGCCAGGCCGATTCGCTTGGCGAAACGCTCAACGGACTGCCCGGCGTGTCGACCACCACCTACGGGCCGATGGTCGGCCGTCCGATCATCCGCGGGATGGACGGCGACCGGATCCGGCTGCTGCAGAACGGCGTCGCGGCCTATGACGCGTCGTCGCTGTCGTACGACCATGCGGTGCCGCAGGATCCGCTGTCGATCGAGCGCGTCGAGATCGTGCGCGGCCCGGCCGCGCTGCTGTACGGCGGCAATGCGGTGGGCGGCGTGGTCAACACGATCGACAACCGGATTCCGCGTGAAGCGATCGAGGGCGTGACCGGCGCGCTCGACGCGCGCTACGGCGGCGCGAATTCCGTGCGCGCGGGCGCCGCGCAGGTCGAAGGCGGCAACGGCCGCTTCGCGTTCCACGTCGATGCATTCGATCGCGAGACGAGCAAGCTGCGGATTCCCGGCTACGCGCGCAGCAGCCAGCAACGCGCGATCGACGGCCCCGACACGCCGCAACCGGAAGGCAACGTGCCGAACAGCGACGGCCGCGTGCACGGCGGCGCGGTCGGCGCGTCGTACACGTGGGCAGACGGTTTCGCGGGCCTGTCGTACAGCGGCTACGAGTCGAACTACGGCTCCGTCGCGGAAAGCGACGTGCGGCTGCGGATGCGCCAGGAACGCCTCGCGCTCGCCTCCGAGGTACGCAACCTGAGCGGACCGTTCACGAAGCTGAAATTCGACTTCGCGTACACCGACTACCGCCACAAGGAAGTCGACAACGGCGAGACGGCGACCACCTTCCGCAACCGCGGCTACGAGGCGCGCATCGAGGCGCGCCATCGCAAGATCGGCCCGTTCGAAGGCGCGATCGGCGTGCAGTTCGGCCAGAACACGTTCTCCGCCCTCGGCGACGAATTGCTCGTGCCGTCCACGCGCACGAACAGCGTCGCGCTGTTCGGCCTCGAGGAATGGCAGGTCGTCCCGGCGCTGAAGCTGAGCCTCGGCGGCCGCTTCGAGCACGTGAAGGTCGATCCCGATCCGGCCGGCGTCGAAAAATTCGCGCTCGCGCAGCCGCGCGACTTCAACGCCGGCAGCCTGTCGGCCGGCGCGCTGTTCTCGCTGACGCCGGTATGGTCGATCGCGGCGAACGTCGCCTACACCGAACGCGCGCCGACCTTCTACGAGCTGTATTCGAACGGCCCGCACGATGCGACCGGCCAGTTCCTGATCGGCAACCCGAACGCGTCGAAGGAAAAAGCCGTGTCGACCGACCTGTCGCTGCGCTATGCGAGCGGGCCGAACCGCGGCAGCGTCGGCGTGTTCTACAACCGCTTCTCCAACTACCTGACCGAGTACAACACCGGCCGCGTGGTGGACGGCGACGGCGAGCCCGTCGCGCCCGGCACCGACGGCTCGCTCAACGAGGCGATCTATCGCGGCGTGCGCGCCGAGTTCTACGGCATCGAGCTGGACGGCAAGTGGCGGGCATTCGCGCGGCGCGGCCATACGGTCGATCTCGAACTGACGGCCGACTATACGCACGCGCGCAACGTCGACACGGGCCAGCCGTTGCCGCGCATCGCGCCGCTGCGCGCGACGCTTGCGGCCGACTACGGTTACGGCCCGTTCGGCGCGCGTGCGCAGGTCACGCACGCGTGGTCGCAGCATCGGGTACCCGACAACGACTTCTCGACGGACGGCTACACGTCGCTCGGCGTGATGCTGACCTACAAGTTCCGCGTCGGCTCGACGCACTGGCTCGCGTACCTGCGCGGAGACAACCTGACAAACCAGGAGATTCGCTACTCGACTTCGGTCGTGCGCGGCTTCGCACCGGAAGGCGGCCGCAGCGTGATGGCCGGATTGCGCACCACGTTCTGACCCTCGTACGGCCCGCGGCGCCCGCCGCGGGCCTGTTACCGGCGCGAATGCGAACCGCCCGCGCCGTTCCGTTTTATTCGTCAATCCATCGCGCCATTACGTCGATTACACCGTTCACGTCGAACCCGCGCATCGTAACGAAATTCCTTTATTCGCCAGTAAATCAGAACGAAATCATCTGATGATTATTATAAAAAAGATGTTTTTTGTTTTGCCAGTAAAGCCGGCTTCAAATCCTGCGCATAACAAATTGAATAACCGCGCCCCGCGAGATTTTTGATCCAGATCAAGAAAGCCCATCCGATAAGGCCGTCAGCATCAAGAAAACGAATGTAAGGGTTTTCGAAGGCTAAAGAATCATCCCGAATGCCCGTTAAATCCGGCACGAGCCCGTATCTGGTCGCACGATAAATTCAATTTACCAAACCACACGCGCAGGGGCACCACGTGAAAATCGCCAGAATGAGCATCAAAACAAAACTCCTTGGCGGCTTCGGCCTGCTCGCCGCGGTCGTCGTGACCGTATCGGGCATGGCCCTCAAGGCACTGTCCGACACCAACACCGAGTTTTCACGCTACATGAACGGCATCAACGCGCGGGCGAACCTGTCCGCGCAAATCCGCACCGCGGTCGACCGGCGCGCGATCGCCGCGCGCAATCTCGTGCTCGTCACCCGGCCGTCCGACATCGAGGCCGAACTGGCCGAGGTGAACCGCGCGCACAAGGACGTGCAGGACCATCTCGCGAAGCTCAAGGAACTCATGGCGGACGCGACCGACACCTCCGCTCGCGCACGCGAACTGGTGGCCGAGATCGTACGCATCGAAACCCGCTACGGGCCGGTCGCGCTGCGCATCGTCGGGCTCGCGCAAGCCGGCAAGAAGGACGAGGCAATCGCCGACATCGACGACAATTGCCGCCCGCTGCTCGCGCAACTGGTGCGTGCGACCGACGCCTACGCGACCTATACGCATGAACGCGAAATCGAGATCGCGCAGGCATTCGCGGATCGCTACGCGGTGGAGCGCAACCTGCTGGCCGGCATCAGCCTGCTCGCCATCGCGATCGCGACCGGCGGCGGCCTGTGGCTGACGCGCAAGATCACGGTGCCGATCGGCTCGGCCGTGGACGTCGCGCGCACGGTGGCGAACGGCGATCTCGGCAGCCGCATCGAGGTGCGCGGCAACGACGAAACGCGCGACCTGCTCGACGCGCTGCGGACGATGAACGAGCGGTTGATCGGCATCGTCGGCCGCGTGCGCGACTCGTCGAACAGCATCGCGCACGCGGTCAGCGAGATCGCATCGGGCAACCTCGACCTGAGCCTGCGCACCGAGGAACAGGCCGCATCGCTGCAGGAAACAGCGGCGACGATGGAGCAATTCACGTCCACCGTGCGCCTGAACGCGGAAAACGCGCAGCAGGCGAGCACGCTCGCCGCGAATGCGTCGGACGTCGCGCATCGCGGCAGTTCAGTGGTAGGTCGCGTGGTCGATACGATGACGGAGATCGGCCAAAGCTCGTCGAAGATCGCCGACATCACCGGCATCATCGAAGGCATCGCGTTCCAGACCAACATCCTCGCGCTCAACGCGGCGGTCGAAGCCGCCCGCGCGGGCGAACAGGGTCGCGGCTTCGCGGTCGTCGCGAGCGAGGTGCGCAGTCTCGCGCAGCGCTCGTCGACGGCGGCGAAGGAAATCAAGGAGCTGATCTCCGCGTCGGTGCAGACGATCCGCGACGGTTCGGCGCTCGCGGGCGAAGCCGGCAAGACGATGTCCGACGTCACGCAGGCCGTGGCGCGCGTGACGGACATCATGGGCGAGATCGCGGCCGCGTCGGCCGAGCAGAGCCGCGGCATCGACCAGGTGAATCTGACGATCACGCAGATGGACGAGACGACGCAACAGAACGCGGCGCTCGTCGAGCAGGCGGCGGCCGCATCGAAGTCGCTCGAGGCGCAGGGCCGCGAGTTGTCCGAAACGGTCGCCGTATTCCGGATGCCGGCTGACGCCCATGCGGCATTGCCCGGCACGCATGCGCGGGAAGCCGACCTGCGTCGCTGGCAACCGGCTGCCGCGTAACGGCATACGCGAAGGAGACGACGATGCGCACGCTGTTCCGCTTGTCCGCCTGTGTCGCGCTGGCGCGCCCCGCACGATGCGCGGCCGCGCGCGGCACGCGATGCGCCGGCGCATCGTCGTCGTCCGATGCGCCGGGAAGCGCACGCCCACGGCGGCGCGCGGTGCCGCTGCGCGTCGCACGTTCGCGGCATGCGTGCATATAGGCCCGCGAGACCCGCGCACGGCATGTAACCGCCACATCCGCATCGAAAATCATTCCAGTCGATACGCATGCCGTCATGCACGCATACGCATCGTCGGCACCGTCACACGCGATTCGCCCCACTCGCCGCACGGCCTTGCACACACGGCTTCTAAGTGCGGCGCAAGTTTCGGTCCCGCTCCCGCATCGCCCGTTGCCGCAGCGCCGCCGTCGATCCCGCGCGGCATGCTCGCCCGCGCCGTTCGTCGACACGGACTTTTAAAACGCACGAATGACGAGTATCCTAAAAAAGCACTTTTCGACCGGACGGCGAATCGCGTGCCCTGACTCCCGTCCGATCGCCATGCGGCCCCGTCGTATCGCGCAGCGCGCGCCGATGGCGGCGTCTGCCTCTCGCGCCCTGGCCGCACGAACCTTCCCCAACAATCTTCAGGAGAGCTGGTGAGCCGACTCGTCGTCGTATCCAATCGCATCGCAGATCCCCGTAAAGCCGCGGCCGGCGGCCTCGCCGTAGCCGTGAAGGACAGCCTGCAGGAAACCGGCGGCGTCTGGTTCGGCTGGAGCGGCAGGCTACGGGGCGGCGACGATCAGCCCGCGCATGGCGACGACGTGCAGATCCAGAACGTCGGCGGCATCCAGCTCGCGACGGTCGATCTCGATCCGCAGGATTACGACGCTTACTACCTCGGTTACTCGAACAACGTCCTATGGCCGGTGTTTCACTACCGGCTCGATCTCGCGCAGTTCGACCGGCGCTTCGCCGACGGCTACCGACGCGTGAACCAGCTGTTCGCGCGCAAGCTGCGCACGCTGCTGCGGCCCGACGACACCATCTGGGTCCACGACTATCAGCTGATTCCGCTCGCGGCCGAGCTGCGCGCGATGGGCTGCACGAATCCGATCGGCTTCTTCCTGCACATCCCGATGCCGCCGCCGCCGATCATGGCGGCAATCCCGGAGCACGAATGGCTGATGCGCTCGCTGTTCGCGTACGACCTCGTCGGCTTCCAGACCGAATCGGATCTGCTCCACTTCGAGCATTACGTCGAAGCGGAAGCCGGCGCGGCGCGGCTGCCGGACGGCCGACTGCGCGCGTTCGGCCGTACGCTGTCGGCCGGCGCATTCCCGATCGGCATCAACGTCGACGAATTCGAGTCGCTCGCGCGCGATCGCGACGGCCTCGCCATGTTCGAACGAATGCGCGACGAATATTCGCGCCGCCAGTTGCTGGTCGGCGTCGACCGGCTCGATTACACGAAAGGGCTGCCGCAGCGCGTGCATGCGTTCCGCGAATTGCTCGAACAGTATCCGGAGAACCGCGACCGTGCGACGCTGATCCAGATCGCCGCACCGAGCCGCGAGGATCTCGGCGCCTACGACGACCTGCGGCGCGAGATGGACAGCCTGTGCGGCGCGATCAACGGCGACTACGGCGAGCTCGAATGGATGCCGATGCGCTACATTCACCGCACCGTCGCGCGCAAGCGCCTGCCGGGCCTCTACCGCGCGAGCCGGGTCGCACTCGTCACGCCGCTGCGCGACGGGATGAACCTCGTCGCGAAAGAGTTCCTCGCCGCGCAGGACGCGGCCGACCCGGGCGTGCTCGTGCTGTCGCGTTTCGCGGGCGCGGCCGAGCAATTGAAGTCGGCGCTGCTCGTCAATCCGTACGACACGCAAGGCACCGCGCAGGCGATCCAGCGGGCGCTCACGATGCCGCTCGAAGAGCGCCGCCAGCGTCACGCCGGGCTGATGGCGATCGTGCGCAAGAGCGACGTGCACTGGTGGCGCACGCGCTTTCTCGAAGCGCTCGCCGAAGCGGCCGAAGTCGCGGCCGCGACCGAATCCTGACGCGCCGACGCGCGCTCACACCTTCGTCATCGTGCATTCGAGCGCGACGCCGTTCGATCGAGACGTGCGCGTCGCTCATGGCGACTCCGTGACGGGAAAGATAGAAAAGAAAGCGCACGGTATCGGAATATCGACGCGCACCGGTCGCCGGCCCTCGCACCGGCATCAGCGATCGGGTTCGTGCGGCCGGCGATACGCGATGAAATCGCGCTCGACGGTGGAGGCCTGCTCCGTTTCGATCGCGCCGCCGCGCGCGTTCGTTTCGTCGCCGGGTGACACCGACGTCGCCGACGACGGTTCGATCCGCCCGTCGATCAGCGCCTGCAGCGCGTCGCGTTCGAGCACCTCGCATTGCAACAGCCGTCGCGCGATGCGTTCGAGCGCGTCGCGGCGCTCGCCGAGCGTCGCCGCCACGCGCGCATGCGCATCGGTCAACAGCGTCCGCACCTCTTCGTCGATCATTCGCGCGGTGTGCTCGCTACAGCGACCGCCCTCCGCATGCCACGCGCCGGGCATGCCCTGGCGCACGTCGCCGTCGTCGAACGTCGCGAGCCCGATCTTCTCGCTCATCCCGTACTGCATGACCATGTGGCGCGCCATCGCGGTCGCGCGTTCCAGGTCGTTCTGCGCACCGGTCGAGACGTCGCCGAACACGAGTTCTTCCGCCACGCGCCCGCCGAGCAGCGCATCGATCCGGTCGAGCAGCTCGCTGCGGCGCAGGACGTAGCGATCCTCGGTCGGCACCTGCTGCGTGTAGCCGAGCGCGGCGACGCCGCGCGGAATGATCGACACCTTCTTCACCGGGTCGCAATGCGCGCGGCTTTCCGCGACGAGCGCATGGCCGGCTTCGTGATATGCAATCGTCAGCTTCTCCTGCTCGTTCATCACGCGGCTCTTGCGCTCGAGGCCCGTCAGCGCGCGATCGATCGCCTCGTCGAAATCGGCCATGCCGATCGCCGGCTTGCCGAGTTCGGCCGCATGCAGCGCGGCCTCGTTGACGACGTTCGCGAGATCGGCGCCGACGAAGCCCGGCGTGCGCGACGCAAGCTCGCCGAGATCGACGTCGGCCGCGAGCTTCACGTGCTTCACGTGCACGCCGAGGATCTGGCGGCGACCGTTCACGTCGGGCCGGTCGATCGCGATGTGCCGGTCGAAACGGCCCGGCCGCAGCAGCGCGGGATCGAGGATCTCGGGCCGGTTCGTCGCGGCCATGATGATCACGCCGGAGCCGGCCTGGAAGCCGTCCATCTCGACCAGCAACTGGTTGAGCGTCTGTTCGCGCTCGTCGTTGCCCGACATCGGGCCGACGCCGCGCACCTTGCCGAGCGCATCGAGCTCGTCGACGAACACGATGCACGGTGCCTTCTGCTGCGCCTGCTCGAACAGGTCGCGCACGCGCGCGGCGCCCACGCCGACGAACATCTCGACGAACGCGGAGCCGCTGATCGAGAAGAACGGCACGGCCGCCTCGCCGGCCACCGCGCGCGCGAGCAGCGTCTTGCCCGTACCCGGCGCGCCGACGACGAGCACGCCTTTCGGGATCTTGCCGCCGAGCCGCTGGTAGCGATCGGGATTGCGCAGGAATGCGACGAGTTGCTGCAGTTCGGCCTTCGCTTCGTCGATGCCCGCGATGTCGTCGAACGTGATGCCGGTTTCCTGCTGCACGTACACGCGCGCGCGGCTCTTGCCCATCCCGGTAAAGTCCTGCAGCCCGCCGCGCTTGCGCAGCATCATGTTCCACACGAACACGAGCAGCATGAGCGGCAGCAGCCACGACGCGAGCGACGCGATCCACCCCGTGTCGGGCGTGCCGTGATAGCGGATGCCGGCGGCGGTCAGCGTGTCGATCAGGTGTTCGTCGGTCACGCGGCTGGTCGTGAAGCGCCACGGCGCGCCGGCCTGCTGCACGACCGCCGCGTCTGACGCCGGCAGCATCGTGCCGGCCTGCGGCATCTTCAGCGCGCCCGAGATCGACGCTGGGCCGACCTCGAGATCGTCGACGAGCCGCGCGGCGACGAGCCGGTGGAAATCGCTGTACGCGATCGGTGTCGACGTCGGGTGCAGCATCAGCAACTGCGCGGCGAACAGCACGAAGAAGCCCGCCGCGATCAGCAATCCCGGGTAGTCGAATTTCCTATCCATGGCATCGGGCCGGCCGTATCTGCTGCGCCGCGTGCACTCACACCGGCACGCGCGCGGAAACGGTACGCGGCCGCCATGCGGAAACGGCATGCATCCACGCCATCGTCGCCTCGCTGTCTCGCGTCGTTCGTCGCATCGATGCCGCCTCGGCAACACCGTGGGCCGGCGTCGCGGGGCGATCCTCGCCCGGGCGGCATACCGCCGCGCGCCGCCCCTGGTTCCAGTCTAGTTCGCGCGCGGGCATCGCGCACCGCTCGCCGCGCGAGCGTCGAATCGTCCGACAAGCAGCTTTCATCTGCCCCCTTGGCGCGTTATAGTCGCGTTCATGACATTTTCATGACAATCGCGTCGCGCCGCCGCGCGCGATGCCGGCCGTAGCATTCCGCCCTGCGTCGCGGCAGCCCGCGGCGCCGGCACGCATCGAACGACAACACCCACCCATCCGAGGAGCCACGACGTGAACGACACCCCCGATCGCCCCGACGACCTGCCCGCCGATCCCGACCGCCGCCGTGTACTCGGCGGCATCGCCGCCCTTGGCGCCGGTGTCGCGCTCGCCGGCTGCGAGACCACCGCGGGCAACGCGCCACGTTCGGCCGCCGACCTGCGCATCGACGAAGCGTTACGCCAGCGCGTGCGCCACATCGTCGTGATCTATGCGGAAAACCGCAGCTTCGCGAATCTGTACGGCGATTTCCCGGGCGTGCGTCATCCGCTCAGCGAAGTGCGGCCCGAACACGCGCAGCAGTTCGATCGCGATGGGAAGACGCCGCTGCCGGTACTGCCGAAGATCTGGGGCGGGCTCGTGCCGCAGGCGCAGGAAGTGGACGGCAAGCGCTACGCGATCGCCGAGCGCGACATCGACAAGCTGCCGAACGCGCCGTTCCGGATTTCCGACGCGCAGGGCAAGCCGCTGCCGAACGGGGTGATCACGCGTGACCTGTGGCATCGCTTCTACCAGAACCAGATGCAGATCGCGGGCGGTCGCAATAATCAGTTCGCCGCGTGGGCCGATTCGGGCGGCCTCGTGATGGGCCATTACCGCAATTCGGCCGACACGCTGCGGCTGTGGAATCTCGCGCGGCAATACACGCTGTGCGACAACTTCTTCATGGCGGCCTTCGGCGGTTCGTGGATGAACCACATGTTCCTGATCTCCGCGCAACCGCCGCTGTATCCGGACGCGCACAAGCATCCGCATGCGGCGAAACTGCTGTCGAAGGTCGAAGGCGACGATCCGGCCGGCACGCGCCTGAAGCTCGCCGACGATTCGCCTGCGTCCGCGCTCGACGGCCCGCCGAAGTTCGCTGGCGACGGCCCGCTGACGCCGGACGGCTACGGCGTGAACACGATGGCGCCGCCCTACCAGCCGAGCTACGTGCCGCCGCCCGATCCGGGCAACGCCGCGTATGCGGATCCGGCCGACCATCGCGTGATGCCGCCGCAGGGCTACGCGACGATCGGCGACCGCCTGTCGGAAAAGAACATCGACTGGGCGTGGTACAGCGGTGCGTGGCAGTACGCGCTCGAGCATCGCGACACGGGCACCGTGCCCGATTTTCAGTACCATCACCAGCCGTTCAACTACTTCGCGAACTACGCGCCCGGCACCGAGGCCCGCCGCCGGCACCTGCGCGATGCGGGGCTCGGCGACGAGCCGTCGACCAACCACTTCATCGCCGACATCGACGCGGGCCGCCTGCCGGCCGTCACGTTCTACAAGCCGCAGGGCAACCTGAACATGCATGCGGGCTATGCGGACATCGAATCGGGCGACCGTCACATCGCGACCGTGATCGACCATATCCGGCGCGGCCCGCAATGGGAAAACACCGTGATCGTGATGACGCACGACGAGAATGGCGGCTGGTGGGATCACGTCGCCCCGCCGGTCGGCGATCGCTGGGGCCCGGGCTCGCGGATCCCGGCGCTCGTGATCTCGCCGTTCGCGAAAAAGGGCTTCGTCGATCACACGCTGTACGACACGAACTCGATCCTGCGCTTCATCAGCCGCGTGCACGGCCTCGCGCCGCTCGACGGCGTGGTGTTGCGCAACAACGCGTTCGCCGCACGCGGCGCGACACCGCCGGGCGATTTGACGAACGCGCTCGATCTCGGCTGATCGCCGGGTTGATCACCGGAAACGACGACGCCCCGGGCCACACGATGGATGGCCCGGGGCGTCGTTCGTTGCCGGCCCGGCGAGGCTAGGCGGCGCCGCGCAATGCGCCGCACACGACGTGCGCGACGGACGGGCCGCATCTGCGTACCGCATTCGACTTCCTCGGACGTTTCGCCGGCCGCCGCGACGCCGATCCTTGCGACATCGATGTCGAAACGACAACGTCCCGCCGCCGCAGAGGCTTGCCGGCGACGGGAGCTTCATACCTCGCTCGACTCGTGACGTCGATTCCGCGCGTCAGCCGCCGATACGCTGCTCGATCCTGTTCATCGTGTCGGTCATTTCAGCCGGCAAGCGCAGCTTCAACGTATCGAACAGCGCCGCATGCAGCTTCAGCTCCTCACGCCATTCATCCGCGTTCATCGACGTCACCGCATCGAACTGATCGCGTGTGAAATCCAGGCCGTCCCAGTGCAGGTCTTCATACGCAGGCGACACGCCGAACGCATGCTCGCCGCCGCCGCCGGTGCCTTCGAGACGATCGAGCATCCACTTCAGCACACGCATGTTCTCGCCGAAGCCCGGCCACACGAACTTGCCGTTCTCATCCTTGCGGAACCAGTTCACGCAATAGATCTTCGGCGGCTTCGCGCCGGCGGCTTCGAGCTGCTTGCCGAGCTTGAGCCAGTGCGCGAAATAATCGCTGACGTTGTAGCCGCAGAACGGCAGCATCGCGAACGGATCGCGGCGCACGACGCCCTGCTTGCCGACAGCTGCCGCGGTCGTCTCGGAGCCCATCGTCGCGGCCATGTACACGCCTTCGACCCAATCGCGCGCCTCGGTCACGAGCGGCACCGTCGTCGAGCGGCGGCCGCCGAAGATGAACGCATCGATCGGCACGCCGGCCGGGTTTTCCCAGTCGTCGTCGATCGACGGGCACTGCGCGGCCGGCGCGGTGAAGCGCGAGTTCGGATGCGCGGCCTTGCGTCCGGTTTCCTTTCCGATCTCCGGCGTCCACGGGTTGCCCTGCCAGTCGGTCAGCTTCGCGGGCGGCGTGTCGGTCAGCCCTTCCCACCACACGTCGCCGTCTTCCGTCAGCGCGACGTTCGTGAAGATCACGTTTTCCTTCAGCGTGGCGATCGCGTTCGGGTTGGTCTTCACGCCCGTGCCCGGCGCCACGCCGAAGAAACCGGCTTCCGGATTGATCGCATACAGGCGGCCGTCGCGGCCGGGCTTCAACCACGCGATGTCGTCGCCGATCGTCGTGACTTTCCAGCCGTCGAAGCCCTGCGGCGGGATCAGCATCGCGAAGTTGGTCTTGCCGCACGCGGACGGGAACGCGGCCGCGACGTGATACTTCTTGCCGGCCGGCGACGTCACGCCGAGAATCAGCATGTGTTCCGCGAGCCAGCCCTGATCGCGGCCCATCGTCGACGCGATGCGCAGTGCGAAGCATTTCTTGCCGAGTAGCGCGTTGCCGCCGTAGCCCGAGCCGAAGCTCCAGATTTCGCGCGTTTCCGGGAAGTGCACGATGTACTTGACCGGATTGCACGGCCACGGCACGTCCTGCTGGCCGGCCTCGAGCGGATGGCCGACGCTGTGCACGCACGGCACGAAATCGCCGTCCTCGCCGAGCACGTCGTACACCTCGCGCCCCATGCGCGTCATGATCCGCATGTTCACGGCGACGTACGGACTGTCGGACAACTCGACGCCGACATGCGCGATCGGCGAGCCGAGGGGCCCCATCGAGAACGGCACGACGTACAGCGTGCGGCCGCGCATCGAACCGCGGAACAGCCCGTTGAGCGTCTCGCGCATTTCGGCCGGATCGATCCAGTTGTTGGTCGGGCCGACGTCGTCGCGCGACGCCGCGCAGATGAACGTGCGATCCTCGACGCGCGCGACGTCCGACGGATCGGATTGCGCGAGATACGAGTTCGGGCGCTTCGCCGGGTTCAGGCGCGTGAGCGTGCCCTGGTCGACCATCGCCTGGCACAGCGCATCGTATTCTTCCTGCGAACCGTCACACCACACGACGCGCTCGGGCTCCGTGAGGGCCGCGATGCGCGATACCCAGTCGATCAGCTTGCGATGTTTGACGAAAGCCGGCGGAGCGATCAGCGAGCCGTGTGTCGCTTCGGCCAAAGTATTTTGCGACATGGGGATGTCTCCAGATTATTGGACGGGGATGGGGATGCGGGGCGAGCCCGCGAGATGGGGAATGCGTGCGGAGCGCAGGACGATGCGGCACGCAGGACGGGACGCGCGAGCGGAGCGCGCGTCGATGCCGCGATGCGTGCGAGAGAAGGTGAAGTCTCGTTAGAGGGTGCGAACGCGAGTTTCGCCATGCAAGCAACCTGCCATACAACTCCATGCCGGCCAGCATACCATCGCCGTTATTGGGCCGGCGTTGCGTTGCAACAAGAAACAACTGTGACGGCGCACCGGCACGCGCGTTGCAGGCGGGTGATTTTTACGGCGTCGTCGCAGGCGGCTGGGGGAACAAAACGGCCGCAACAGCCGCCCGGCAAGGGTTTCGCGCGAGCGGCAATTTCAACCTGCGACGCGTCCGTGCCGGCGATGCGAACACGCACGGCGCCCATTCGCGTTTTCGCTACTCAGGCAAACCCTGAATTAGGTTGCGTACACAAACATCCCGATCGAATGCTCGATGCAGCCACTGCTCATAACGGTGCGCGCGGCAATCCGGGGTAATACGCGTCCGGCTACGACGCGAATCGTCGAGGAGTACTTCCGTTCGCCGCAATGACCGACCCGCCTGTATTTCTTCCACGCGGTTGGCGACACGCAAAATCCCGGCCCGACGTGTGTCGGGATGATGGATGGACAGTTGCGGGCGCTTCATCGATTTCGACGAGATCGATGGGATGCCGACGAGCCAGTACGTCGTGAAGGCCATGCGCCGGTAACGCGCCAGCCAAGGCAGACAAAAAAAACGCCAGCCCCAAGGGGCTGGCGTCGTGCTTCGCGTCGGACGACGCTCAGAACTGGTTCATCGTGTTGTCCTTGCCCGCTGCCTTCAGCGCCGCTTCGCCGCTGAAGTATTCCTTGTGATCGTCACCGATGTCCGAACCGGACATGTTCTGGTGCTTCACGCAGGCGATGCCCTGACGGATTTCCTTGCGCTGCACGCCCGCCACGTAGCCGAGCATGCCCTGGTCGCCGAAGTATTCCTTGGCCAGGTTGTCGGTCGACAGCGCAGCGGTGTGGTACGTCGGCAGCGTGATCAGGTGGTGGAAGATGCCTGCTTCACGCGATGCATCGGCCTGGAACGTACGGATCTTCTCGTCGGCCAGCTTGGCCAGTTCGGTTTCGTCGTATTCGACGCTCATCAGTTGCGCACGGTCGTAAGCCGACACGTCCTTGCCTGCAGCCTTCATCGCGTCGTAGGCCTGTTGACGGAAGTTCAGCGTCCAGTTGAACGACGGGCTGTTGTTGTACACCAGCTTCGCGTTCGGGATCACCTTGCGGATCTCGTTGACCATGCCGCCGATCTGCGCGATATGCGGTTTTTCGGTTTCGATCCACAGCAGGTCGGCGCCGTTCTGCAGCGACGTGATGCAGTCGAGCACGCAACGCGCTTCGCCCGTGCCGGCGCGGAACTGGAACAGGTTGCTCGGCAGGCGCTTCGGACGCAGCAGCTTGCCGTCGCGCTTGATGACGACGTCACCGTTGCCCAGCTGGTCGGCCGACAGTTCCTCGCAATCGAGGAACGCGTTGTACTGGTCGCCCAGGTCGCCCGGCGTGTTGGTCACGGCGATCTGCTTGGTCAGGCCGGCGCCCAGCGAATCGGTACGCGCGACGATGATGCCGTCGTCCACGCCCAGTTCCAGGAACGCATAGCGGATCGCGCGGATCTTCGCGAGAAAGTCCTCGTGCGGGACCGTAACCTTGCCGTCCTGGTGGCCGCACTGCTTCTCGTCCGACACCTGGTTTTCGATCTGGATGCAGCACGCACCCGCTTCGATGAACTGCTTGGCCAGCAGGTAGGTCGCTTCCGCGTTGCCGAAGCCGGCGTCGATGTCGGCGATGATCGGCACGACGTGCGTGACGTGGTTGTCGATTTTTTGCTGGATCGCGGCCTTGGCGGTCGCGTCCTTCGCGGCATCCAGCTCGCGGAACAGGCCGCCCAGTTCACGGGCGTCGGCCTGGCGCAGGAACGTGTACAGCTCGCGGATCAGCGCGCTGACCGAGGTCTTTTCGTGCATCGACTGGTCCGGCAATGGGCCGAACTCCGAGCGCAGCGCGGCGACCATCCAGCCCGACAGGTACAGGTAGCGGCGTTCGGTGCTGTTGAAGTGCTTCTTGATGGAGATCATCTTCTGCTGGCCGATGAAGCCGTGCCAGCAGCCCAGCGACTGCGTGTACTTGGACGGATCGGCATCGTAGGCGGCCATGTCGGCGCGCATGATCTTCGCGGTGTACTTCGCGATGTCCAGGCCGGTCTTGAACTTGTTCTGGGCACGCATGCGGGCGGCATATTCGGGGCTGATGGCATTCCACGCGCTGCCGTGGTTTTCCTTCAATCCAGCCACTGCCTTGATGTCGTCTTGATATTGGGACATGTCTATCTCCTGGGAACGAAGCGCATTTGAGTAAAGGATTCAGCGTGCCCGCCGCGTGTGACGAAGCGAACTGCATGGACTCAATAGTAATCTTGTCCGGCGCGAATTCGACCAAGTCTTATATAAGACATAAGATATAAATTTCTATTGTTTTTCAATGAGATAGCCACGCGTTTTTGCGATGCAAAACACGGTTTCAAGCGGCGGTAAAACGCGGCGGCAGGAAGTCGGCACTAATTCCGCAATATGAAATGCCCTTTCGGCTGCTGAAGGAGGCGCACGCTTTGCCTAGGCCGCGGCAACGACTGCCGTCGCACTTCGTCACAGCCATGACAAAACGTCTATACTTGGACGATTATTTGATCCGCGCGCGTCAGCGCATCGGCCAGCTTTCCGGAAGCGACATGAACGACTCTCCCGTCTTCGACACCCTTTGCGAACTGCTGAATTCAGCCGGCGCGCGTTTCCGCGTGCTCGAGCATCCGGCGGAAGGCAAGTCCGACGCGATCGCCGCGCTGCGCGGCACACGCCCCGAACAGGGCGCGAAGGCGATGCTCTGCACGTTCAAGGACGGCGGCGACGCCGCCGCGCTCGCGGTGATTCCCGGCCACCTGAAGATCGACTTCCGCAAGGTCGCCGATGCGGTGGGCCGGCGCAAGGCGACGCTCGCATCGCCCGACGTCGCGGCCGCCGTCACGCGCTGCGTGATGGGCGCGGTGCCGCCATTCGTGTTCGATTCGAACGTGACGCTCGTCGTCGATCCGTCGCTGGTCGAGCGCAACGCCGAGATCGCGTTCAACGCGGGGCGCCTCGACCGCTCGGTCGTGCTCGACACGGCCGACTATGTCCGGATCGCGCGCCCGCTGCTGGCCGACATCACGCGACCGGAAACGACGGACACGCCCGCCCCCGAGGACCACGCATGACCACGAACCGCAAACCGCTGCCGTCGGAGCAGGCATCGCTGATCGAGCAGGTGCAGCGCATCGCCGAAGGGCTCGGCGAGATGTTCGCGCCGTTCACCGAGGTCGTCGTGCACGACCTGCGCACGCCGGAGCATGCGATCCTCGCGATCCACAACAACCTGTCCGGACGCGCGGTCGGCGATCCCGCGACCGAACTCGGCCTCGCCCGCATCGCCGACGACGAGTTCCCGCAGGTGCTCGCGAATTACCCGAACCGCTTCGCCGACGGCCGGACCGCGAAAAGCACGTCGATCGGCATCAAGGATTCGACCGGGCGCTACGTGGCCGCGCTGTGCCTGAATGCCGACGTCACGCTGTTCCGCGGCTTCCAGGGCATGCTCAACCAGTTCTGCCGCACGGACGGCGAAGCCGTCGTCGAAACGCTCGACCCGGCCAGCGCCGACGCGATCCGGCAGCGCATCGACGCATTCGCGACGCGCCTCGCGACGACGCCGCGCGAGCTGAAGACCGACCAGCGCCGCGAGCTGATGCAGACGCTGAAGGCCGACGGCTTCCTCGAGGTGCGCCGTGCGATGGAGATCGTGTCGCAGCATCTCGGCGTCTCGCGCGCCACCGTCTACAACGATGCGAAGTGACGCGCCGCGCCCGGCGTTCCCGTTTTGAGTTTCCCGTTGACTGATCTTTTCGACCCTCGAGCGACCATGAATTCTCCGACTCTCCCCACATACGACGACGTCGCCGCCGCCGCGGTCCGCCTCGAAGGCCACGCGCACCGCACGCCGGTGATGACGTCGCGGACGATCGACGACGCGCTCGGCGCGCAAGTGTTCTTCAAGTGCGAGAACCTGCAGCGCATGGGCGCCTTCAAGTTCCGCGGCGCGTTCAACGCGCTGTCGCGCTTCAACGCGGAACAGCGGCGCCATGGCGTCGTCGCGTTCTCGTCGGGCAACCATGCGCAGGCGATCGCGCTGTCGGCGCGCATCCTCGGCATTCCCGCGACGATCGTGATGCCGCAGGACGCGCCGGCCGCGAAAATGGCCGCGACGCGCGGCTACGGCGGCAACGTCGTGACCTACGACCGCTACACCGAGGATCGCGAGCAGATCGGGCGCGAGCTCGCGGAAAAGCACGGGCTCACGCTGGTTCCGCCCTACGATCACCCGGACGTGATCGCCGGCCAGGGCACCGCGGCCAAGGAACTGTTCGACGAAGTCGGCCCGCTCGACGCGGTGTTCACGCCGCTCGGCGGCGGCGGGCTGCTGTCGGGCACCGCGCTCGCCACGCGTGCGCTGTCGCCGCATGCGAAGCTGTACGGCGTCGAGCCCGAAGCCGGCAACGACGCCCAGCAATCGTTCCGGTCCGGCACGATCGTGCACATCGACACGCCGCGTACGATCGCCGACGGCGCGCAGACGCAGCATCTCGGCAACCTGACGTTCCCGATCCTGCGCCGCGACGTCGACGACATCCTGACCGCGACGGACGCGGAACTCGTCGACTGCATGCGCTTCTTCGCCACGCGCATGAAGATCGTCGTCGAGCCGACCGGCTGCCTGTCGTTCGCCGCCGCGCGGCGGATGAAGGATGCGCTTCAGGGCAAGCGCGTCGGCGTGGTGATCAGCGGCGGCAACGTCGATCTCGAGAACTTCTGCGCACTGGTGTCGGCACCGGCCTGACCGTCGCGGCGCGCATGAAGATCCTGTCATGCGCGCGCCGCCCACCCTTCACGTCGCGTTAAGTTTCGCGCCCTAGACTGATTGCGTCGTCCCCGAAGTCAGTCGTATAGGAGTCGCCATGAATATGCACGCGATCGTCGCCGCCGCCTTGGCGGCCGCTTCCCTGTCGGCGTTCGCTCAACCGGGCGTGACATCATCCGGTTTTCCCGCCGCCTCGCCTCACCCTGCAGTCGGGCAAGCGATGCACCGTTCGCCCGCCATGTTGCCGCCCACCGGCTTCGTGCTCGCGAAGATCGATCAGAACAATACGCCACCCGATCAAGGAGACGACCCGGGCGGCCGCACGCACGGCGGCACGCACATGTAACGACACGCGCCGGCCGTCGGCATCCGGAACGACGGTAACCGGTTCCGGCGCGGCGGCATGCATTCGAACCCGGCCGTTTCTTCAGACCTGAAACACTGTCCGCGCACATCGAACGAAAGGATTTGGAAAGCCGACGCCGGACAATGACGTTTTTTCGCATCCGCGCGCAGCCGGACGATTGACGCGCCCGAGCGCACGCCATTACCCTTGCGCGCTGATGGTTCCCGGAGACGGGATCAAAAGGGAACGCAGGCGAGGCAATGCCTCGAATCTGCGGCTGCCCCCGCAACTGTGAGCGGCGAATCCGTGCCACCGCGTGCCACTGGGAAACCGGGAAGGCCTGCACGGATGGCGACCCGCGAGCCAGGAGACCTGCCATCGACCCGAGGTCCAGCAGCCGCACCGGGCGGGGTGTCCCGATGTGCAAGCACCGCCGTTGGCGGTCGCCCGTTGCATGGACGACCCGACCTCAGGATCCGTCAGATGTCCATCGTTCCCGAACCCGCTTCCCTGCCGGAAGCGTCGCACCGACACGCCGTCGGCATGCGCCCCCTGCTCGCCCTGCGCTCACGATCGCCGTACCCGCCACACGCTTTGTCCCGCCGCCTCATGCACATTCGTCACCTGCTTGCCACGTCCGCCGCCACCGCGCTGTTGTCCCCGCTCGCCCATGCGGCCGGCGACACGGCGCTTGCGCAGCCCACCGTGCCCGCGCCGGGCGCGGACCTGCCGACGATCAGCGTGACCGACACGCGGCATCTGCCCGAATCGTTCGACCGGCGCTACGCGTCGACGCAGGTGCTCACACGCGAGGATCTCGACCGGCTGTCGCCGACCGACCCGAGCATCACGCAGGCGCTCGCGACGCTGCCGGGCGTGACCGTCGCGCAGAACGGCGGGCCCGGCTCGTCCGCGTCGGTCAGCATCCGCGGCTCGTCGGCGAGCCAGGTCGCCGTGTTCATCGACGGCATCCGGATCGGCTCGCCGACCACCGGCATCGCGCCGTGGGCCGACCTGCCGACCGAAGCGTTCGAGCGCGTCGAAGTGATCTCCGGCCCTGCCGCCGCGTCGTTCGGCAACAACGCGATGGGCGGCGTCGTGCAGTTGTTCACGCGCCGCGCCGCCAATCAGCCGAACCGGACCACCGTGTCGTTCGGCGGCGGCTCGAACAAGACGTTCGACACGCAGTTCCGCACGTCGGGCACGGTGCCGTCGACGGGGCCGCTGGCCGCGCTCGGCGGGCTCACCTATTCGCTCGGGCTGCACGACTACAACACGGCCGGCATCGATGCGACGCGGCCGTTCTTCTACGGCCACGAAGACGGCCGCAATCCGTATCATGCGCAGGATCTCGATGCACGGCTCGGCTATGCGCGCGACAACTGGTCGATCTCGACGTTCGCGCTGTACCACCGCTCCGATCTGTCCTACGACAACAGCGGCTACGCCAATCGCGAGCTCGATCACCAACTGACGACCGGCGTTGCGTTCCATCTCGACATCACGCCCGATACGCAGTTCGACCAGTCGTTCGGCTATGCGAACGACCGCCAGTTCATCCACGCGGACAACCCCGCCCTCGCGACGGATCAGATCAATTCGCAGCGGATCAGCACATCGACGTCGCTGACCCATCAGGAGCACGGCTTTCACCTGTTCGGCCTGCCGCTGTCGGGCGAATCGAAGCTCGCCTACGACTTCACGCGCGAACAGGCGTTCCTGCCGGTCGACGTTCCCGGCGGCGTGCCGACGCGCAACGATTCCGCGTTCTCGCTGCATCAGTCGGCGACGCTCGGCAGCGTGACGATGTTCGTCGCCGGCCGTCACGAGGTCGTCTCCGGGCAAGCGGTGAACACCGGCAACGCCGCGCTGTCGTGGGCGATCACGCCGGTCTACACGGCGCGCGTGTCGTACGGCAATGCGTTCCATCTGCCGACGTTCAACGACCTGTACTACCCCGGCTACGGCAACCCGGCCCTCAGCCCGGAACGCAGCACGTCGATCGAGGCCGCGCTCGACGCGAACACGGCGTACGGCACGTTCACCGCGGCGATCTACGACACGCGCGTCAACAACCTGATCGCGTACAACCCCGCGACATTCTCGCCGATGAACATCGGCCGTTCGCACATTCGCGGCATCGACCTGTCGTACAAGGGGACGATCGGCCGCTCGACACCGGTGAGCGTTGCCGTCGGCATCCTGAATCCGCAGGACGAGACCAACCAGACCTGGCTCAACCGCCGGCCGCGCCAGACGGTCAGCCTGAACGTCGACCACACGTGGGACGAACTGAAGCTGCACGCGCTGAGCACGGGCGCGTCGCTGCTGTACGGCGGCTCGACGTTCGACGATCCGGCCAACCGGCAGTATCTGGCGTCGTACCTGACGGTGAGCCTGCGCGCGTCGTACCGGATCAATTCGCACCTGACGGTGTCGGCGTCGCTGTCGAACCTGTTCGACCGGCAGTACATGACCGCGTACGGCTACAACACGCTCGGGCGCACTGCGTTCGGCAAGGTCAGCTATACGTTCTGACGGCCCGGCGGATCGGCGCAATGCGCCACACCGGCACGCGCGGGAAATTGACATCGCGGCAAAAACTAATAGAATTAGTTTCTTGACTAACCCGCATAGCATTCGTCATGGCGCGTGCCGGCATTACCGTGGACAAGCTCGTCGAAGCCGGCGCGCAGCTCGCCGATGAAACCGGCTTCGAGCAGCTCACCGGCGCGGCGCTCGCGCGACATTTCGACGTCAAGCTGGCGAGCCTGTATTCCCATATCCCGAGCTTCGACGATCTCAAGAGCCGGATCGCGCTGTTCGCGCTGCAGGAGCTGGCCGATCGCGCCACCGACGCGCTGGCCGGCCGCACCGGCAAGGACGCGCTGGCCGCGCTCGCGAACGTCTATCGCGACTACGCGCGTGCGCATCCGGGCCGCTTCGCGGCCGCGCGCCATCCGGTGAGCGCCGAGCGCGCGGCCGCGAGCGCGGGCGGGCAGCTCGTCAGGATGACGTCGGCGGTGCTGCGCGGCTACGGCCTGCCGGATACCGAACTGGCGCATGCGATCCGCCTGCTCGGCGGCTTCTTCATGGGCTATGTGACGCTCGAAAACGCCGGCGGGTTCTCGCACAGCGCGCCGGACGCCGACGCGTCGTGGTCGCGCAGCCTCGATGCGCTCGACGTGATGTTGCGCCACTGGCCTTCGGCTGCATGACACACCGAACGGAATCCAAGCCATGAAAGACAAACCCGACGGCGTCGTGCTGCCGAGCCGTGTCGTTCCCTTCCCGACCTCGATCAGCGACGAAGCGCGAGCGGCGCTGCGACGCCTGACCGGCGATGACGGCGTGCCGCTGAATGCGTTGCACGTGATGCCGGCGCCCGACGATATCGATGCGTGGATGCGCGTGAAGGCCAGCGCCGACGCCCATTACGCGGCTGCGGTCGAGCAACTCGCCGGCTATTTGCGTTCGAGCGTCGAGACGATTCGCGTCGGCGATGCGGACGTGCATGTCGCGACACCCGAAGCGGCGGCTTCCGGCGCCTACGCGACCATCGACCTGCACGGCGGCGCGCTGGTCGCCGGCGGCGGCGCCGCGTGCCGCGCCAGCGCGCAGATGCAGGCCGACCGGCTCGGCATTCGCTGCTACGGCGTCGACTACCGGATGCCGCCGCAACACCCGTATCCGGCCGCGCTCGACGACTGCATCGCGGCCTATGCCTACGTGCTGGAGCATCACGCACCGGAAAACGTCGTCATCGGCGGCCGTTCGGCCGGCGGCAATCTCGCAGCCGCGATGGTGCTGCGCGCCCGCGACGAGGGCCTGCCGCTGCCGGCCGCGCTCGTGCTGTTGTCGCCGGAAGCCGACCTGACCGAATCCGGCGACAGTTTCGAGACTAACCGGCTCGTCGATGTCGTGTTGCCGGGGCCATTGATGGCGAACAACCTGCTCTACGCGAACGGTGCCGATCTCGCGCATCCGTACCTGTCGCCGCTGTTCGGCGATTTCGCCGCCGGCTTCCCGCCGACCTTCATCCAGAGCGGCACCCGCGATCTGTTTCTGTCGAACGCCGTTCGCCTGCATCGCGCATTGCGGCGCGCACAGGTGCCGACCGAGTTGCACGTGTTCGAGGGGATGCCGCATGGCGGGTTCATGGGCGCGCCGGAGGATATCGAGCTGAGCCAGGAAATCACGCGCTTCGTGCATGCGCACTTGCATTCGCCCGCATCGAATTGAGCCGGCGATGAACGGGAAAGCCCACAAGGACGACATCGGCATCGGCCCGGATCGCGGGATCGAATGCGGCGATCTCGCGGGCGGCCACGGACATGCGGTCGACGTCGATCCGCATCTGGCGGCCGTCATGCCGTTGATCGACGCGCTGGAGATCCACTGTCTCGCCGGATGCTGCGGCATCGACGCGTTCGGCTTCTGGCCGGACGAACTCGCCGCTGCGCTCGACACGGCCCCGCGCGCCTAGATCAACCCGCGCACGCCCGCGACCAGCTGGATCGCGCCGAATACCGCGACGACGGCCGCCGACACGCGCGACAGCCCGTGCATGAACGCGAACGACAGCTTCGCGCGCAGCGCGGCGGTCGCGCTGCTCAGGCACAGCCACCACGTGGCCGAGCCGACGAACACGCCGGCGACCATCCATGCGACGGTCGCCCACATCGCGCCTTCCCGCGCACCCGGCAGCGGGCCGAGCGCCGCGAAGATTCCGACGAACGACACGATCGTCATCGGGTTCGACAGCGTGAGACCGAACGTCGTCAGGAAATCGCGCAGGACGGTCGTACGCGGCAATTCGCGCTGCCCCGCCGGTGCGGCCGGCGCCTGGCGCGCAATGGCCCACGCGAGCCACACGAGAAACGCGCCGCCGCCGATCTTCAGGCCGACGGTCAGCATCGGGAACGCGGTGACGATGCCCGCGACGCCCAGCGCGCCGAGCAGGCCGTAAATCGCATCGGCGCACGCCGCGCCGATGCCCGTCGCGAATCCCGCCCGGAAGCCGCGGCTCAGGCTGCGCTGGATGCACAGCATGCCGATCGGGCCGACCGGCACCGCGATCGACAGCCCCATCACGACGGATTTGATGAACAGCATCGCCTGCCCCTTGCAACCCCCGGTGGATCGAATAGGCATCGTAGGGAAAGTCCGGCCCCCGCTGAATGCGTTTTTTAAGGAAAAATGGCGGCTCTACCTTAAAAATTCCACTGCGATGGACGATCTGGACTGGAAGGTACTGGCGCTGCTGCAGGACAACGGGCGCATCAGCTATACGGAGCTCGCGCGCCAGGTTCACCTGTCGGTGCCGGCGGTGACGGAGCGCGTGAAGCGTCTTGAAGCAGCCGGTGTGGTCGAAGGCTACACCGCCCGGATCAATCCTTCCGCGGCCGGCTATCCGGTGAGCGCGCTGATCGGCATCACGGTGCCGCAACCCGCGAAAGCGAAGTTCCTCAAGCTGCTGGAGACGATTCCCGAAGTCGTCGAATGCCATCACGTGACGGGTGCGGATTCGTATGTGATGCGGTTCGTCGCCGTCAGCATGGCCCATCTCGAACACCTGATCGAACGCATCAACCTGTACGGCGAAACGCGCACGTCGATCGTGATGTCGACGCCGCTGCCGGCGCGCGGTTTGGCGCGGCCGGCGTCGAAGTCCGGCGACACGCGCAGGTAGCGGGCCGCGGTTTCACGATCGTCGGACGTCCCGGCGGGGACCGGCGACGATCGATGGCGGCCCCCGGCCCGGTTCCCGCATGACGATCGGTACGCGCCGGCTATTTGCCGACCGCGCCGCCGAGCAGGCCGCCCACCAGCGACGTCACCGGCGCGAGCGGATTGGCGAGGCCGCCCAGCGGCGTGCTGCCCCCCGTACCGGTCGCGGCGCCGTCGTGCACGGTGGCCGGGATGCCGCCGACCACGCTCGTCACCAACCCGGAGATCGGCACCGCGCCGTTCGCACCGGCCGGGTTCACGAGACCGCCCACATTGGTTACCGTGTTGCCGACCGCACGGACGAGATCGCCGACGCCACCGACGATCGGCTGCGGCGACGCGGCGGTCACCTTCCATCCGGTCAACGTGATTGCGCTGCCGACCTGTCCGAGCAGGCCCGCGACCGGCTGCCCGAGGCCGGTTGCGGTGCCGACCTGCTGCGTGAGGTGGCCCGCCGTCGTCACGAGCGGCGTGATCGCGGTGCTGATCACCTGCGTCGCCTGCTGGACCGGGGCCGACGACAGCGATGCGTCGAGCGTCGCGCCGCCCGTGCGCAGACCGCTCGCCACCGTGTCGAGCAGCCCGCCGACCGGCGTCGTGATCGGCGCCAGCGGCGCCAGCGGGCCAGACCCGAGCGCCTTGACGGTTTCGCTGATGCCGCTGACCGGGTTACCGGCCGTGGCTACGACCGTACCGAGGCCGCCGACCGTCGTGCCGACCGGGTTCGGAACGATGCCGATCTGGCCGAGACCGTCGCTCACGGCGTCCGACGTATCGCGGATGATCGTGCCGACGCCGGTCACCGTATCGGCCAGCCCGACGGTGACGCCCTTGCTGACGCCAGGCACGCTCGCGCTGCCGAGCGTGGCGCCCGCGTCCATCACGATCCCGCCGATGGAGGTGACGATGCCGTTCGTACCCGGCGCGCCGCTCGTGCCCCAGCCGCTGGTGTTGCCACTGCTCGTGCCGCTGCTGCTCGTGCCGCTGCTGCTCGTGCCACTGCTGCTCGTGCCACTGCTGCTTGTGCCACTGCTGCTCGTGCCACTGCTGCTCGTGCCACTGCTGCTCGTGCCACTGCTGCTTGTGCCACTGCTGCTTGTGCCACTGCTGCTTGTGCCACTGCTGCTTGTGCCACTGCTGCTCGTGCCGCTGCTGCTCGTGCCACCGCTGCTTGTGCCGCTGCTGCCGCTTGAGCCATTACTACCGCTAGTCCCACTCGTCCCGCTCGTGCTCGTCCCAATGTTGTTACCAGCAAGCGTCGGCGCCGTAATGTCACTTCCGCCGCACGCCGCGAGCGTACACGCCACGGCAATAGCGGCGAGCGTAACGTTCGCCTTGATGAAATGATTTTGCATGGAAGCCCCAGTCTGCTAATCAGCGCGAACATTTCATCAAGCATCTACCATGCCATCTCCTTTGGTTTCCTTAACAGTTTCACAAACGCCTTGCAATGACCATCCAGACCGCACTGCTCGGCACGGCGCATCGCATGCGGATGGTGCCTTACGGCGCAGCCCGTCCCGACATGTCGATAGCACTGACGTAACACCGGCCCTGCGTTACGTAGCACGAACCCGGAAAGCCGACGGCATCTACCCGCGCACGCGCCACATCCTCGTCACGGCCGCTTCACCAGCTTCATGATCGTCAGGGTGCCGTTGACGTTTTCCACCCGAACCCGAACCTTGTCGCCCACATGCAGCGACGAGATCATCGCCGCGTCGCCGGCCTTGAACGCCATCGTCATCGGCGGCATCCCGATGTTGTCGAGGGCGCCGTGCTTCAGCGTCATGAGTCCGCGCCCGGCATCGATTTCCTTGACCTCGGCATCGGTCAGCTTCGCATCCGGCGCCGGCACGTTCGTATCGCCCGACTTCATGCCCGGCATGTCGCCACCCGCAATCACCGGCGTGGCAACGACCGCCATCGCGCACGACATGGCGACAGCGTGAAAGCAGGTTTTCATCGAGCGTCTCCCGCCGGACCCGGCTCATTTCTGCTGCCAGCCGGCGCCAAGCATCACACGATCAACGTCACGCCGGCCCAGGCAATCAGCACGACACCCAGCACGCGGCCGACACGATCGCCGCCGGGCAGGACCTTTTCCACGAACACGAACAGCGACAACGCGACGATCCACACGACATTCATCACGCCGCCGACGAACAGCAGCGCCATCAACAACCAGCAGCAGCCCACGCAAACCATGCCGTGCCGCACGCCCAGCAGGAAGCTGCCGGCAACGCCAGGACGCCAGTGCGCGACGAGAAACGCCGCCGGCGCGCGGCATTGCCGCAGACACGCGCGTTTCAGCGGCGAGAATTGATAAAGCCCGGCCAGCGCCAGCACGACGGCGGAAAGGCGCGCGCTCTTCGACCACAACATCATCGCGGAGATCAGCCCGGCCGGCTGCAGCAGCGCCTGAAGCAACGCCGCCCCGATCGAGAACGCGAGCCATGTCGTCAGATAGCCGGCCAGCAGCGCCGCCGACGTGAACGCCGATCCCGCCGCCCCGCGGCCGCGCTGCCGCAGCACGCGCCGGTACAGCATCACGAGCGGCGCCGCGCCGGGCGTCATCATCGCGATCATCATCACCCACCACATCGCGATCACGGTCGCCAGAGACGGATCCATGCTGCCCATGCCGTCCGCCAGCCGATGCGGAAACAACGCGACGGCCGTCATCTCCCACGCCGACATGCCGGTTCCCGCGCCGGTCCACAGGTAGAACCAGCACAGGCCGACGAGCGCGGCCATGCCAATCAGCATGACGGCGCGCTCGCGCGCGAGCCAGGTGTCGAACGGCGTCATGCCGCGGCGCGATGCCGGATCAGCCCGTGGTTATTCAGATGCAGCCGCGCGAATTGCGCATACGTTCCGTCGAGATTCAGCGCAATGTTGCCCTGCGAACGCCCCGTGCCTGAACCGATTTCGGCCAGCTCGTATTCGAAACCGTGCGGCAGGTCGATCCGCGCGCGATGCTCGGCACCGGTCACCGGATTGTGGATCGGTTCGCCGATGACGTCGAACACCCCGTCCACGTGAATCCGGCCGCGCCGCGCATCGACATCGACGTCGAAATCGATCTTCGTGAAGATCGGATCGAACGCGTGCTCGAGCGTCGACGCATACACCGAGAACATCGTCGCGAATGGATCGGTATCCTGACCGGTCATGATCTTCAGCACGGCGTCGCGTTGCGCCGGACTGGCGCGCTCGTCGACGACCGGCTGGCACTTGCCCTTGCCTTCGTGAACGGCGCCCGGCCACTGGAACACCACCGCGATCCTGACGCCGTCGAGCACCACGTCGCCGTAGTGGCCGCTGTCGATCGAAATCGCACCCATCGCTTCGCAGTTGCCGTTGGTCGGCAATGCATTGAACTGGCAAGGGCAACCGTATGAGCAATTGCAACTGATCATTTCGGTACCCTGAATTTCCCACGGCGTCATGGCTCCACCTCGCGCGCTGAAACGGACGAACGCTTCGAATCTAGTGCACGCGATCGGGGAAAGCAAAGCAGCAATGGCAGCGTGAAAACCGCGGGCGCCTGCCTCACGTAAGACGTTTCGGGATGCGTTCGCCGCGCTGTTCCGGAAACCGTCCCGTCGCCCGTTCTCACACGAACAACGACGCGACGATCGCACACCACACCGCGCCGGCACCGCACAGAAACGCGCGCCGCGCGACGAACATTCGCGACTCGTCGTCGGGTGTTTTCATTGGCGAGGTCGCGAGAAACGGCACGCTGACGAGGCACGCGAAACCCGCCAGCGCGGGCACGATCACGACGCAGTCGCCGACTCGCCAGGGCAGCGCTTCGTGCAATCCCCAGTAGCCGAGAAACAGCATGCCCATCGAGGACATCGTCGCCGAGGCCGAGCTGAGCGCGACCACCGATCCTGTCGGAAATTGCACGGGAACCTCCCCTCGCACGGCAGGCGTGCTGCCGCTCATCTAGCCGGGGATCGCGATGATCGCGTCCGCCGGCGCGGACTCACGCGCTCATTTCCGGCTCGAACGCATGGCGTGCGCCTTCGCGGCCGAACAGCGAATGCGCGTTGTCACCGATTGACGGATTGGGCCCGATCGAGCGGTTGGGTCGTACGCGTTCGACAAGGACGCGCGTCGCGCCGCTAACCCGGCTTCTTCGTGCCCTGCGCAACGGAAATCCACCCGACCACGGCCGCGGCGACCCAGCAACAGGTGATCATCAGGTCAAGATCCATCCAGCCCTGGAAATTCGTACTGTTTTCGAAACTGCAGCGCTGATAGCCCCTGATCCACATGCAGCCGCTGACCAACTGCTGGATATGCATGTAGATGCTGTACACGGCAACGGCCGAAGCGATGACGGCGACCCGCAGGCTTATGCTCTTTTTCATTGACGCTGAAGGCGTGGAATGATCTCCCGCCGATCTTAAGCCAATGGCGATGCGTGACGCAATCGATCCGGTATCGCCCGAGGTGTATGCGGCATCGTGCGTGCAACCGGTCGCGCACGGCGAAATCGTCGCAACGGGGTCGTCGCGCCCCGTCGCCCGGTCACGCTCGAGAACATCGAGGAATGCGCTGAAGAACCGCCGCGTGCTCGAAGGCAGCCGTGCAGACATGATCGCGAATGCGCTGCCGACAATGGTGCGGGCGCGGGGAGACGCGGCGGCCTGGGTGCATGCGCGCGTGCGGGCATGACGCTTGCGTGGGCTGATGCCCTCGCCTGCTGACAGCACGCTGGCAGCAGGCGGCGCTTAAGGTTGCACGATCGCTGCCCAGGAACGTCGCCATGGCCCATACCGCGGAACTCGCCGACCACGCCCTCAAACGCCGCGGCGTGACCCTGCTCACGCTGTGCATCGCCGTACTCGTGGCCCAGGTCGATACGGCCGTCGTCAACCTCGCCACGCGCGCGATCGGCGCCTATTTCCATGCCGGCGTCGGCGCATTGCAATGGGTCGTCGACAGCTACAACCTCACGTACGCGGTGCTGCTGCTGACCGGCGGGCTGCTCGCCGATCTGTACGGTCGCCGCCGCGTCTTCATGGCCGGCACGGCCGTCTTCACGATCGCGTCGCTGCTGTGCGCGCTGGCGCCGTCGGTGTCGGTGCTGATCGCCGCCCGCGCGCTGGCCGGCGTCGGCGCGGCGCTGCTGCTGCCGGCGTCGCTCGCGATCGTGCGGGTCGTATGGCGCGACCCGGTCGAGCGGGGCCGCGCGCTCGGCATCTGGGCCGCGTGCAACGGCGTCGCGATGGCGATCGGCCCCACACTCGGCGGCGTGCTGATCCGGCACTTCGGCTGGCGCAGCATCTTTTTCGTCGTCGTGCCGCTGAGCGTCGCCGCGATGCTGCTCGCGATCCCGGCCGTGCCCGAATCATCCGATCCGCACGGCCGGCATTTCGACGGCACGGCGCAAGTCACGGGCGCACTCGCGCTCGGCGGGCTCGCGTATGCGGCGATCGTGTTCCGCGAGGCGCCGGTCGCATGCGCGATCGCCGGCTGCATCGCGGTCGCGTCGTTCGTCGCGTTCGTGGCGATCGAGCACCGCCACGGCGAATCCGCGCTGGTGCCGCTCGACATTTTCCGGATCGGCGCGTTTCGCGGCGCGATCGCCGCGACCACCGGCATGACGTTCGGGATGTATGGCGTGCTGTTCCTGCTGCCGCTCACGTGGCAGAGCACCGGCCGCCTCGATTCGACCGGCGCGGGCCTCGCATTGCTGCCGATGGCGCTCGTGTTCGTCGCCGTGTCGCCGTGCTCAGGGCGGTTGTCGGAACGCATCGGCACACGGGTGACGACGGCCGGCGGCGTCGCGGTGATCGCGAGCGGGCTCGCCGCGATCGGTGCATCCGCCGGTTCGTCGAGCCTGCTCGGTGCCGAGATCGGGCTCGCAATGACGGGGCTCGGGATGGGGATCGCGACAGGCCCGCTGATGACCGTCGCGGTCGGCGCCGTCGAGGCCGCGCGCTCGGGCACCGCGAGCGCGCTCGTCAACGTCGCGCGGATGACCGGCGCGACGCTCGGGATCGCGGTGCTCGGCACGCTGTTCGCGGCCGCGCATGGCGGTACCGCGGGGTTGCGCGCGGCGATGTTCGTCGGTGCGGCGGTGCAGTTGGCGGGCGCTGTCGGGGCAGCGATCAGTGTGCGACGCGCGCGCCAATCGGCGTGACGCTGCGCGACCGGCTGCACCAGCGGCGGCGCGCGTCGCATGCGCCAGTCGCAGACGATGGCCTCAGCCGATATCTGCCGCCGAATCAACGATGCTTTCCGCCGTGCTTGCGCGCCCGATGTTCGGCACGCTTCTGCAACAGCGCCGGCATCAGTTCCTCGATGTATTGCCGCGCCTGCCCGCGCGTGACGATCTCGCTGAACCGCCGGTGAGCCTTGTCCTGGCCGACCAGCGCCGCATGCGCTTTCCGCAGGATGTGCAGATAGGCGATCAGGCTCGTGCCGTCGCGCACGGGCAGCGCATCGCGCGGATCCAGGGTCGGGGTGGTACTCATGTTCCGATCCTTTGCGGACAATCGGTCCGGCATGTCGCCGTGACGAGCGCGAGCAGGTCATGGGCGAGACGATCGCGGTCGGTCAGCGGCGCGAGGCCGAACAGCCGCTCGAGCGTCGCGGCCACCGACGCGTGGTCATACTGCGTGTGATCGACGTGCCCGGCCGCGACCCACGGCGAAATCACGATCGCCGGCACGCGCACGCCGTACACGTCGAAGCCGAAGCCGCTCGCGTTCAGCGTCGCGGGCGCGCCATCGTTCGGGGGCGGCGCGGCGCCCGGCCGGACCGAATCGTAGAAGCCGCCATGCTCGTCGTAGACGATCACGAACAGGCTGCTGTTCCATACCGGCGAGTTGCGGATCGCGTTGTACACGCGTGCGGCGAGCTGGTCGCCGCCGGCCAGCCCGTCCATCGGGTGCTGCGAGCTGCCGTTCCGGTAGGTGCCGTGCACGATGTCGCCATAACCGGGCTCGATGAACGTGTAGCGCGCGGTGTAGCCGGCCGCGAGATCGGCTTCGAAATGCGCAAGATCGTCGATATCGAAGAAGCTGATGCCCTTCAGCGACGCGACCTGCGGCACGTGGCCGAGCGGGTCGCCCGTCTGGTCCTGGTAGATGCGCCAGTTGTCGTCGCCGAGTGCGGCGAAGATCGAACCCTTCGGGTAGGGAAAGCCGTCCAGTGCATCCCAGCCGCACATTTCTTCCTTGGTCGGCGAATGGTCGAGCCCGGCCGACGACGCGCCGTGCAGAAAGAACCGGTTCGGCCAGGTCGGCCCCGGCATCGATGCATGCCATGCGTCGCACAGCACGAACGCATTCGCGAGCGCGTACAGCGACGGTGCCTGCGTCGCGGCGTCGACGCCCTGCATGATCTTGCCCGCGTCGGCCGGCTGCGGCGGCGTGCCCTCGGAATGCGACGTCGCGTAGTTCGACACGAATCCCGAATTGGCGACCGGCGGATACGCGTGCCCTTGCACGAACGGCACGCCCGCGCCGCAGAGCTGTTCGAGCACGTCGGTGAATTCGTGACACGGATCGGTCGGCATCCGGTCGGGCGCGCCGCCGCCGAACGGATAGACCGCGCCGCCGTACGCGTTGCTGTTGCCCGGCGACGCGGCGACGATGTCGGCGATGCCCGACAGCGCGAAGAGGTGATCGAAGGAACGGTTCTCGAGCATCAGCACGAACACGTGCTGGATGCGATCCCGAACCGACGGGGATGCGGGGGCTGCGTCTGCACTCATGGCGCCTCCTGGCGTCGCGCGACGAATGTCCGGCCGGCACGGCCGTTGGCCCGTTGAAAGCACTGAAGGGATTGAAAGCCGCGCGCGGGCCGCGCATTGCCGACGAGTGTACGACCGCGCCGGCCCGCGCGTAAAGCTGCGGGCGAACGGCGTCGCAGCACGTGCGGTCAGTCGTCGACGGTGTGGACCACGATGCGTTTCGCCGGCTCGAGCGGTGCGTGACGGAGAGATTTACTGCGGGACGCGGCTGCCTGAGCGTCGTATACGCGCGGCGCCGGTAAAGGCGAGAGGCAGAAGAAGTCGCTGCGGCGCGACGGCGCCGCCGGCGATCGACGAAAGGCACATCGTGCGCCGTTCATCCGGCTCGTCCAGCCAAGGGGCCGAACAAGTGTCGAACGGTGCGCACTGTTGCGCACCGTTCGTGGCCGCTTAGCGGCGCGGCTGCCCGCTTCGCGGCGGACGCGGAGAATTCGCGTCCTTGTGCCGGAAGTTGATGCGGCCCTTGGTGAGGTCGTACATCGACAGTTCCAGCGTCACGCGATCACCCGCGAGAATGCGGATGTGGTTCTTGCGCATGCGGCCCGACGCGTACGCGCCGACCACGACGCCGTTTTCCAGCGTGACACGGTATTTGCTGTCCGGCAGCACTTCGTCGACGATTCCGTCCAGTTCCAGCAGTTCTTCTTTTGCCAAACCAATTCCTCCAGAGGTGATTGACCGCGGCCGCGGCGACTGCCCGGCGCCGGCTCCCGCAACGGGACGGCGGCCGGCAGGCGGCCGGGATCGGTTCGTTCAGACGGGCCATGGGCCTGTCTTGCGATCGGAGCCCGGCGCATTGCGGCGGTCGGGCGGTCAGTGGCGGCGGCGCAATGAGCGCGCCGCGCAAGTCGGGACCGCGCCGGCTACGGGGCATGGCGGCGGCCTGCTCGGGTTGATGCGTTGAAGCGGTGATGCGCTGGCGAAGCGACGAGCGCTTCGCGAGGGCGTTGCGTCGCACGCGGGTCACGCATGCGATGAGGGAGGCGTCACGACCGATGCATCGTGAATGTCGCGATGCATCGGTCGTGCGCATCGGAACGCACGGGCCGCCGTCATGCGGCGCCCCGCGCGATACTCCATCCGGCCTCGGCCGCCGCATGGCGACCGCTGCCGATGCGGCTTACTGCGGCGTGATGTTCGACGCTTGGAGACCCTTCGGGCCGCGCTTCACTTCGAAGCTGACCTTCTGGCCTTCGGCCAGGGTCTTGAAGCCCGTGCCGCGAATTTCCGAGAAATGGGCGAACAGATCGTCGCCGCCGTTGTCCGGGGAAATGAAACCAAAGCCCTTGGTTTCGTTGAACCACTTGACGGTACCGGTATCCACAAATACTTCCTTAATACAAATAATTGAACATGCGCCCTCGACGGGCACAGAAAGAATCAAAGAGGGAGAGACCAACGACTGCCGCACGGTGTGCGGCCAATGATGAGCAATCGAACTTCTTGACGACTTCGGTCTCGGACACTACGCGGTAACGGCCGCTTCGTCAAGTTATTTTGATGCGACGCACAAGTGCCGACCTCCGGGCGCCGTCACGGACGCCAACCGGTCGAGGGCATTACATCGCCTGTCGGAGCGCGAGGACGGGCGGTAAAAGGCGAGGATCGCGGCGTGAAAACGCGCCGGCAGAGGATTCGGTGCCAGGGGCGTGAAACGTGGCGACAGTGTCGAACCGGCCACGGGCGCCAGACGTCGTGCGCCAGCCTGCCAGCGGGCCGCCTCCCCGGCTTTGCGCGACGGCGGCGGCCGCCGCGACGCTAGTCGAACGGATTCAGCAACCGGACGCCCGTACGAGCGAAATCGTCGACGTTGCGCGTGACAACCGTCAGATCGTTGATCAGCGCGGTGGCCGCGATCAGCTTGTCGAGTTCGTGCGTCGGATCGGGCACGCGCAAATGCCCCCACATCTGGCCGATGTCGATATCGACCGGCAGGATGTTCGGCGCATAGCCGGACAGGATCATCCCGATCCAGGCCTCGAGCGCCGACGCCTGGCTGTGATCGCCGCGATGACGGATCAGGTCGACACCGCGCCGCAACTCGGCCACCGTCACGACGGACAGATAAAGCGGGCTCGCATCGGCCTCGGCCTGCGCGAAGAACGCCCGCACGCCGCGGTTGGTTCGCTTGCCCTTCCTGATTTCGCTGATGACGTTCGTATCAATCAAAAACACGCCTGACCTCGCCTGAATCCTGAACACGTTGGAAATCCGCGTCTTCGCCAACCTCCGGCATGCTCATCAGCGCTTGCGCAAAGGTCCGCCGCTTCGGCCGGCCGAGCGCTTCGGCCAGAATGGCTCGATGTTCGGCCTCGGCGCTCCTGCCATTGGCCGCAGCCTGCTCGCGCAGGCTTTGAACGAGAGTGTCATCCACGTTACGCACCAGAAGATTTGCCATGAGTACCTCCATCCAGATTTGCTATCAATGATAGCATCGCGAAGGTAAATTGCAAGCATTGCTATCACCTTCGTGACCGGACAGAACACTGAGTCGGCGTGGACCAGCGGCAGCCGACGATGAGAATTTCGTCCCTCATTCGCCGCTGCTCCGACGCACCGAACTGCTGTCGCTCAAGGTAAGCCGGAGCGGGACGATGTGGAAGCCGGCCGGATGGCCAATCGAGTGCATCGCATCGATAACGGCGAATGTCGGGCCGGCGAGGAACGGGATTTGCGACGCGAGCGTCGTTGTGCGACACGCGCCCCGAGTACGGGGTGTCGCATCGATTCGCGCTGAAACATCGTGTTGCACAACGCGCCGCGATCATCGCCGTCGTTTGATACCATCGGATCACAAGACCGGCGATCGAACGCCGTGCGAAGCGCGCAGAAGACCTTGCATCGACGCGGACCATCCGTGCCTGAAATCCCGATCCAAGACACGAGACGCTCTTCAGTGGACTTTGTTACGCCCTCTCTGGAAACCCTGTTCTCCCCGACACCCGACAAACTCTACTTCCCGGCATGCGTTGCAGCCGTGGCGATCATCGCGTGGCTCGTCGCCCGACACGTGCCGTTCTACCGATCGGCCGTCGACAAGTCGCTGTCGATGCGCTATCGCAATCTCGACGGGTTCCGCGGCATCCTGGCCACCTCCGTGGTCTTCCATCACTTCGCGTGCAATCAGGCGTTGCTGTCGACCGGCGTCTGGGGTGCCGGCACCGACTTCCTGCGCAATCTCGGGACGATTCCCGTCGCGATGTTCTTCATGGTCACCGGGCTGCTGTTCTGGGAACGCGCATGCAGAGGCGCACTCGACATGCGGACCTTCTTCGTCGGACGCGTGCGACGCATCGCGCCGCTCTATCTGTTTTACGCAGCCGTCATCGTCATCTGCACGCTTTACTGGTTTCCCCGCAACGCCGTCGGCGCACCGACGCAGTTGCTGGCCGACCTGCTCAAGGCCGTTTCGCTCGGCTGGTTCGGCGCGTTCCCGATCAACGGAGCGGAGCGAACCCCGTATCTGAGCGGCGTCTGGTGGACCCTCGCCTACGAATGGCGGTTCTACGTCGCCGTTCCGTTTCTCGCGTGGTTCGTCGCCACGCGTGCGTGGCGCAAGCTGCTCGCCCTCGCGATCGTCACGGCCTGCGCGGCGCTGTTCGGGCCGCCCGGCGGCATGGCGCTGCTGTTTGCGTTCGGCGCGGTGGCCTACGAGGTGTCGCGGCATCCCGCAATCCGAGCGCGGCTCGCGACGAAACCGGCGGCGACCGTCGCGCTGCTGATCCTCGCGATATCTCCGTCTCCCGCCGAACGCTATTCGCTCGCCGGCGCGCTGCCGCTGCTTCCGGTGTTTCTCTGCATCGCCAGCGGGAACACGTTCTACGGCGTGCTCAAGACCCGGCCGCTCGCGCTGCTCGGCACCGCCAGTTTCAGCATCTACATGATCCACATGGTGATCGTGTACATGATCGTTCACGCGTTCGACAAGTTCGTTTTCCCGATCAATTCGGCCGACGACTCAGGCATCTGGGCGCTCGCGCTGGCATCCGCGCTGGTTGCCGTCTTCTGTGCGCTGCTGACTTACCGCTACGTCGAGCATCCGTTCATCGCAAAACGCAACGACACTCGGTCGGCACGCCGCGCGGCCGAAATCGCTCGCGAGCGTCAAACGGTCACGACGTGACCCGCTCGCGGCTCAGAAGCGGTACGAGATGCCGATCTGCAGGACCGGATACCACCGATAGCGGGACATCATCTGCCGCAGCGAGTCGAGCCCGCTCGCGACCAGCACCGGGCTCTTCGCCGGCCCGGCCGCCGCGCCGCCCCTCCCGACGATCACGCCCGCTGCGATGATCGACGTGCACGCCTACCCGCGCGCCCTGCCTGATCGCCGGATGCTCGGCGATCAACCGCTCGACCTCCGCCGGATGGCGTTGAAACCGCCGACGACGAACATCTCCCCGATGCGGTTGACGAGATCGCTTCCCGATGACCGGCGGAATCGGTACCATCGAGCGGGCGCCGCGCGACGGTGCACCGGCGCCGGACTTTCGTACCACCGATTTCGCCATGTCCCGGGAACCCACACATTCCGCGTTGCTCTGGATCGTCGCCGCTGCGTTCTTCATGCAGTCGCTCGATACGACGATCGTCAACACCGCGCTGCCCTCGATCGCTCAAAGCCTGCAGGCGTCGCCGCTCGCGATGCAGCCCGTCGTGGTCGTCTACACGCTGACGATGGCGATGCTCACGCCGGCCTCCGGCTGGCTCGCCGACCGGTTCGGCACGCGCCGCGTGTTCTCGGTCGCGATCCTCGTGTTCGTGCTCGCGTCGATCGGCTGCGCGGCGTCGCACACGCTCGGCCAGCTCGTCGTCGCGCGCGCCGTGCAGGGCATCGGTGGCTCGATGCTGCTGCCGATCGGGCGGCTCGCCGTGCTGCGCCGCGTGCCGGGCGAACAGTACGTCGCGGCGATCGCGTTCGTGTCGATCGCCGGCCAGCTCGGCCCGATCGTCGGGCCGACGCTCGGCGGCTGGCTCACGCAGGCGATTTCGTGGCACTGGGTGTTCATCGTCAACGTGCCGGTCGGCGCGATCGGCTTCGTCGCGGTTCAGCGCTACCTGCCGCACGACCAGGCGACACAGCCGCCGCCTTTCGACTTCATCGGCTGTGCGCTGCTGTCGGCCGCGATGATCGCGTTGTCGCTCGCGATCGACCCGCCGATGTCCGCGCACCGCGCCGCGTGGGCGGCCGGGCTCGCCGGACTCGGCCTGGCGAGCGCGCTGGCGTACCTGCCCCACGCACGGCGACGCACGCAGCCGCTGTTCCGGCTCGGGTTGTTCCGCGAGCCGAACTTCGGATCGGGGCTGCTCGGCAACCTGCTGTGCCGGATCGGCACGAGTTCGGTGCCGTTCATGCTGCCGCTGCTGATGCAGGTGCAGCTCGGCTATACGCCGCTGCAATCGGGGCTGATGATGCTGCCGGCCGCGATCGCGGGCGTCATCGCGAAGCGGTGGATCGCGCCGCTCGTGAAACGCTTCGGCTATGCGGCGTTTCTGGTCGTGAATACGGGGATCGTCGGCTGCGCGATCGCGGGGTTCGCGCTGGTGTCGGCGCGGCCCGCGCCGGTGCTGGAAAGCGCGCTGCTGACCGTGTTCGGCGCAGCGAATTCGATGCAGTTCGCGGCGATGAACGGCGTGACGCTCAAGGGGCTGTCGCACGCCGACGCGGGCAGCGGCAACAGCCTGTTCACGATGATGCAGATGCTCGCGATGGGGCTGGGCGTGTCGATCGGCGGCGGGCTCGTCAACCTGTTTGCCGCCTATCGGGGCTCGATGGCGCACGGGTTCATGCTGTCGTTCGCGTGCATGGGCGCGGTGACCCTGCTGTCGTCCGTCGTGTTCCGGCGGATCGATACGGCCGCGCCACCGGCCGGTGCGGCGGCGCGCCCTTCCGCGTGATCGCGGCCGTCAGTTCACCTGGCGGCGCTCGACGACGCGCCTGAGCACCCAGCGGATCGACGAACCGTCGGCCGGCGGCCGCGCGACGTGATATTCGTCGACTTCGAGCGTGTACAGATAGCCGGGCTGGTACGCAAACCCTTCGATCCCCGCGTACCACAGGCTCCAAGGCTCGGTCGGGCTGCTGCGCACCTGCAGGCACTCCATCGGCGCGACGCCCGTGCAGCGCGCGGACTGCGGCGCGACGTAGACGGTCTTGGCCACGGGCTTGCCGTCGGCCGGGCGGATGGCATTCGGCGCGGTGGCCGCCGCATCGATCTGGCATCCGGCGAGGAGCGTGCTGCCGGCAAGGACGGCCGCGCCAAGCAGCGTTCGGGTCTTGTGAATCATCGGATATGCCTCTGGGAGCGTTGGAGGGCCAATTAGACGAGCCACCCGGCGAGAAGGTTCACAAACACCTTACAGAACGCGTTCGAGGACCGTCATTTAGCGGATGTCGCGTGCGAGCCGATACATTACGGTGTTCCGGTTCCGCCGCGCGCTTCAACCGGCCACGCGATCGCCGTCGACGGCGGCTTCACCGTGTAGCGATCGTGTACCATCGACGCTTCCCGATACGCTTCGGCACGCTGCGTTCGTCCGCCCGGCCCCGCCCGCGCGGTTCGCGCGGCACGTTTCTCCTTCGCATGACCTCATCCGTTCCGTCCGACACCGCGCTGCGCCCGCTGCCGATCGATACGCTGGCCGTACCGGCCGCGCTCGACGGACGCACGGGCACCAACCGCTCGGGCAGCGCGCATCCGCAGATTGCCGCGACCAACGACCTCGACGCCGTGCGCGCATGGCTCGCCCGCTTCGTCGATACGCCGACCACGTTCCAGAACTACCGCAAGGAAGCCGAGCGCCTGCTGCTGTGGGCCGTGATCGCGTGCGGCAAGCCGCTGTCGTCGCTCACGCACGAGGATCTCGTCGTCTACCGGCAATTCCTGCTCGCGCCCGCGCCGGCCGATCTGTGGTGCGCGAACGGCGGCCGCAAGCATCCGCGCGACGATCCGCGCTGGCGGCCGTTTTACGGGCCGCTGTCGGCAGCCAGCCAGCGACAGGCGCTGGTGATCCTGAACGCGATGTTCTCGTGGCTCGTGCAGGCCGGCTATCTGGCCGGCAACCCGCTCGCGTTGTCGCGACAGCGGCAGCGCCGGCCCTCGCCGCGCATCACGCGCCATCTCGGGCAGCCGCTGTGGCAATCGGTGAAGGACGCGATCGCCACGATGCCGCGCGATGATGCACGCGCGTGCTTCCATGCGGATCGCGCGCGCTGGCTGTTCACGCTGCTGTATCTCGGCGGGCTGCGCATCACCGAAGCGGCCGATACGACGATGGGCCAGTTCTTCTGCCGGCGCGATGCGAACGGGCACGAGCGCTGGTGGCTCGACGTGACGGGCAAAGGCGGCCGGCAGCGGCTCGTGCCGGCCACCGACGAGATGATGGCCGAGCTGGCGCGCTACCGGCGTGCGCACGGCCTGCCCGCGCTGCCGTTCGACGGCGAACCGACGCCGCTCGTGCTGCCGGTCGGCGGAACGCGCAAGCCGCTCACGCGCGCGGCGCTGCACCGGATCGTGAAGCAGGTGTTCCGGCACGCGGCCGACCGGCTGCGTGCGAACGGCGAAGCGGGCGAGCAGGCGGCGCGTGTACTCGAACAGGCGTCCGCGCACTGGCTGCGCCACAGCGCGGGCTCGCACATGGCCGACGGCCGCGTCGACCTGCGGCTCGTGCGCGACAACCTCGGCCATGTATCGCTCACGACGACGAGCCAGTATCTTCACGCGGACGACGACTGGCGCCATCGCGAGACGGAGGAAAAACACCGGATCGGGTGGTAGGTGCGCCGCGCGGCGCATCGTGCACGATCAGTACACGGCCACCCAGTGCCCGGGCACCCACGCCCAGTGATTGCCGGCCCACCGGTAGTGCCCCTTCGCCCAGCGATAGCCGGGCGCGGGCGGCGGCGGCGCCACCTCGACGACGGGCGCCGGCTGCGGCGGCCGCACCGGTTCGACCACGCAGGCGGACATCAGCACGGCACTCGCGCTCACCAACACGGCGAGCGAAACGGATCGGATCTTCATCGTCGATTCTCCCTGTTGTGTAATCGGTTAGCGGGAGCGGACGCGGCAACGCGCCGCATCACGCGGCCCCGCGAATCAGGCCGCTCATCGGCCGTGGGGCGCCGCTTTCCGCAAATAACGCAGCCGCGGTGCGGTGCGGATCGAGCCGCAGGCTTTCGGCAGCCGCGCCCGCGATCAGCGCGTCGAGCGACGCGGTCGGCTTCAGGTCGCGCCCTTCGTACAGGTCGCCCGGCCGCAGCCCCGGCCAGTCGGCGATCACGCGGCCGCCTGCCACTGCGCCGCCGGCGAGCATCGCGACCGACGCCTGCCCGTGATCGGTGCCGCCCGTGCCGTTCACCGCGGCCGTGCGGCCGAACTCGGTCGCGACCAGCACCGTGGTCTGCCGCCACGCAGGCCCGAGGCCATCGCGCAGTGCGGCGAGCATCGTGTCGAGCGCCTTCAGCTGATTCGCGAGCCGCGCGTTCTGCGCGCTGTGGGTATCCCAGCCGCCGGTCTCGATCATCGCGATCCGCGGGCCGTCGTCGCGCGCGAGAAACGTCGCGGCGAGCTTGCCGACGCCGGCCGGGTCCTGCCGTGCATGCGCATCGCCAGCGAGGCCGCGCGCCTCCATCGCCGATTGCCACAACGGACCGAGCTGCGCGTCGGCTTCGTAGAGCGCCGACACGCGTGTGAGCAGATCGTCCGGCGCGGCCGGCAAACCGGACGGCGCATACGACGCCGCCTGCACCGTGCCTCGCAGCGCGAGCGGCACGGTCGGCGCGAATGCGATCGCGCTGTCGCGCGTCGCCGGCAGCAGCGCGGCGAGCCGGTTCAGCCAGCCGTCCTTCACCTGGTACGGCGCACGGCCGCCCGTTTCGAGCACGTTCTGGCCGTCGAAATGCGAGCGGTCGCGATACGGCGATGCAATCGCATGGACGAACAGCGCCTGACCGTCGCGGTACAACTGCGCGGTCTGTGCGAGCGACGGATGCAGCGCGAACGTACCGTCGAGCCGCGTCGCGGCCGCCGTGTCGATCGCGAGCGGGCCGCGCAGCGACGCATACGCGGGCTCCGCATACGGGACGACGATGTTCAGGCCGTCGGCCGCGCCGCGCTGGATCACGAACACGAAGCGCCGGTCGTTGTCGACGTTCGCGAACACGATCCGCGGCGCGACGAGGATCGCGCCCGCGCCGGCGGCGGCAACGCTGAGGAATTGTCGGCGAGACAGTGCCATGATCATCTCCGTTGGAAATCGGGCGACACGAGCAGCAGCGCGAGGGACGTCGTCGCGCTTTCGGCGCGCGCGAGCGCGGTCGCGGTCGGCGCGCTCATCGAACCGGCGAGCAGCGTGTTGCCGAGCGTGCGCGGGTCGAGCCGGTCACCGGTACGCGCGGCCAGGCGCTGCGCGATTTCGACGCGGCGCACGAGCGCGTCGGGCGCGGCCCAGCTCGCGGCGACGTCGTCGTAGCCGGCCGGCGAGCCCGGCCGCCACACCGGCTGGCCGAGTTGAGCAAGCAGCGGCGCGGCCTTCAGATCGCCGGTGTCGCGCCAGCCGAGCCCGCGCAGCGACGATACGGCCCACTCCCACGGCGTCTTGAACTTTCGGTTGGTCGGCGACCAGGCATCGGGCGCGTCGACGAGCGCGCGATAAACGGTCGGCAGGTCGCCGCCGCTGTCGTCGAACGCGCGGGCCAGACGATCGATCAGCGCCGGCGGCGGATTGTCGGCGACGAAATGACGGGCGAGCTGGAACGCGATGTGCCGTCCGGTCGCATCCGAACGAGCGAGATCGTGCAGGATCGCGCGAGCCTGGGCTTCGCCCGGCTGATCGTAGGTGCGCCCCATCACCGTGCGTGGGCCCGGTTCGTGCAGATTCGGGCGGAATATGAATGCGCCGGGCGCCGCGTCGCCCGGTTGCGGCCCGCGTCCGCCGGCGATGCTCCAGCCGGTCAGCGCGCGCGCGAATTCCGTCACGTCGGCCTGCGTGTAACCGGTGCGCACGCCGAGCGTATGCAGTTCCATGATTTCGCGCGCGAGGTTCTCGTTGAGCCCGCGCTTCGCCGACGGATTGCGTGTTTGCGCACGCAGCGCGGCCGGGCTGTCGGGGCCGACCGAGCGCGCCTGATCGAGGAACACCTGCATCGCGGGATGCTGCTCGACGGCGACGAGCATGTCCTCGAAACGGCCGAGCACGTGCGGGCGGATCGCGTCGCGTTCGAATGAGCCCGCGTACGCGGCCACCTGCCCCTTGTCGACCGATACCGCGAAATGGTTCGCCCAGAAATGCACGAGACGCTCGACGAACGGCGCGGGCGTGCTCAGCGCGCTGTTCATGCGCGCGGCGACGGCGCTGCGATACGCGTCGTAGCCGTCGCGGCGGATCGACTGCGCGGTTGCGCGCTTTGCGGCCGCGTCGTCGCTCGTCATCGCGTTGCGTGTGTTCGCGAAGCGCGTGGCGAGCGTGACCGCGTCCGGCTCGCCTGCCCATGCGGCCGGCCGTGCGTCGTAGCGGTCGAACTGGGCGAGCAAGGCGGCCTTCGGGTCGGCGGGCGGTGCTTCGTCGGCCCGCGCGCCGAGACCGAAGCGGTTCAGCGCGATCGCGGCCGGCGTGGAGTCGTTCGGGTAGTCCATGACGGGCTCTCTTGCGGTGCGTACTCACGTTCAACGTGGAAGCACAGCAAAATCCGTCGCGGGGATGGCGAATATTTTTTGTTCGTCGCGGATTTCCGGGGTAGGCACTTGCCGACCCTTCTCGGCCGCTCGACGCTACCCAGTCCTAGGTCTGCTCTCAACCCGCAAGGGGACGGTCGCCCACACGCAAAGCGGCCATTCGGAGACGCTCCGCCGGGCGCTTTGTTAGCGAAATGCCTGCCGGATTCCCAGCGCAATCATGAGCCCTCCACACGTTAGGTCGATCCGTGCCTTCGCGCGACGATACGTCGTCGCAATCGCCGCGTGCGATAGAACGAGCGCGACTGCTCCGTACCAGCACGTCGCTGATGCACCGACGGTAGCAAGCATCGCGAAGAACGTCGGCGTTGAAACGTGGGTGGGCACCGCTGAGGAAAACACCGCCGCATAAAAGGCGATGGACTTCGGGTTCGCGATATTTGTCGCGATACCTTGCAGGAAGGCGGCACGAAACAGAGGCGCGTTCGTTTGGTGAGGTGCTCCAGAGGGGGTTGCTCGTGCCGACACAACGAGCCGCAGCCCGAACCAGATCAGATAGGCCGCGCCAGCAAGCCTGACGCCGACAGCGAGCCACGGGAAAATAGCGAACACCATTCCGATACCAAGGATGGCGCAAGTCGCCCAGAACAGATTCACCGTCACGATGCCGGCGACAAGCGCGAGCGCATCGGAGCGTGTGCCGGCTACCGCCTTGTGAGTGATTGCGACAAAGTTCGGCCCGGGTATGACGACACCTGCCGCATAGACAGAAAAGACTGTCGCAATAGCAGACCAATCAACCATTTGTAGCCTCAGTGAATTGTCGTTGTACAAAACGTGGAGTTGCCTCATCTGCCAGTATTCTGAAGCAATTCACGACTGACCGCTGTTGGCCGACTACGACCTGTCCGCAAGTAATCCCTCCGCGAATCCGCGAAGATCCAATATTTTTCAGTACGTCGTCGACGCGCAACGGCCCCGCGATCAGTCCGGCGCACGCATGCGCGTGACCGAAGGCGAGTGTCGGCGACACGCGTACCGCGTGTCGCCCACTCGACGCTTACTCGCTCGCCGATGCCTCCGGCTTCTTCTGCAGCTTCGGCGGCAAACGCCAGTTGCCGCTGTGCTGCAATCCGTCGACGAACTTCGCGCGCTCGTCGGGCGTCAGCGTCGCCGCGAAATCGACAACACTGCGCTCGACCTGCGCCCGCATCGCGGTGTCGGCCGCGCGCGTGCGGTCGAGCGCCGCATCGATCGCCGCGCGATCGAGTTGCGGCGCGGCAAGCAGGTCGAGCACGGTAATCCGCCCGTCGCGCCCTTCCCGCGCGAAATCGCGGCCGCTCTTGCGCGCCGCCTTCAGCGCGGCGGCGAACTCGCGCTGGCGCGCATCGGGCAATTCGTCCGCCGCGAAACGCAACGCCGTGCGCGACGCGGGCGTGCCGGCCGCGTGCAGGTCGCCATGCGTCGAGAACCACTGATACGCGCCGCCGCCGATCGCGCCGAGCATGAACACGTTCAGCACGACCGAGCCGACGAGGGTGAATTTCCAGCCGCGCTCGGTCATTCGTCGCCCCCGTCCACGCTCGGACCGCCGAACGTCGTCGTCAGATAACCCGGCTCGTGCTGTGCCGACGGTGCACTGCCGAGCATCAGCATCGACACGGCCACCGCCCCCGCGAGCGCACCGGCCAGGCCGACGCCGGCGAACGCCGCGCCCGACCACCATACGGCGCCGCGCCGGCGTGCGCGCTGCGGCGCGGGCGCCGTCGCGACGATGCGTTCGACGAGCGTCGGCGCGGGCGGCGCGACCGTGTCGTACGCCAGCCACGCATCGAGGTCGGCCGCATCGTCGAGCGCCAGCAGCGCTTCGCGCGGGTTCGCATGCGCCCACGCTTCGGCGGCCGCGCGCTCGCCGGCCGGCCAGCGCCGCGCGTCCGAGCCGTACGCGGCGACGATGGTACGAAATCGTTCGGGTGTCATCGCTTGTCCTCGCTAGGTGGGTCGCCGGCCAGTTGCGCGCGCAGGTTGCGCCGCGCACGGGCGAGCAGGCTTTCCAGCGCATCGACGGTGATGCCCATCAGGTTGGCCGCTTCCACATTCGACATTTCCTGATAGTACTGGAGCACCAGCGCTTCCCGCTGCCTCGGCGGCAACGCGGCCAGCGCCTGCCGCACGCGCGCGTCGCGCGAACGCAGTTCCGCATGCGCGGCCGGTTCCGGTTGCGTGTCGGGCACGTCGGGCAGCGTATCGACGGGCTCCTCGCGCCGGCCTCGCAACCGGTCGTAGCACAGGTTCAGCACGACGCGATGCAGCCACGTGTCGAAACGAGCTTCGCCTTCTCGCCAGCGCGGCGCCTGCTTCCAGATTCGCAAGAACGTCTCCTGCGCGACATCCTCGGCTTCGTTCCGGTCGCCGAGCATGCGCGTCGCCAAGGCGAGCAGCCGCGGCAGCTTGCGCGCGACGAGCACGCGTACCGCCGACGCATCGCGCGCGCCGACGCGCGCGACGAGTTCCGCGTCCGGATCGCGGTCGCCGCGATCGTTCAACGCCGCCTGCTCCGTCGCGCGGCGCGTGGGCGCCGCACTGTCACGGCATGGGTATCCGCCGCCCGGCTGAAGCTCATCGTCGTGCTCTCCTTGCATGCGTCGGGCCATCGCCGGACGGCGCCATGCCGACGGTTCGTCGACACCGCGCGCATCGCGCCCGGCATCGCACACGGCGTCGGCCGTGTCGGTTTCATCGACATCCGGTTCGCGCCGCATGTCGATCCTGTCGGCCGGCCGCGCGACCGTCGGCCGGCGCGCTCAATATACGACGACCGGCGCGGGCCGGTAATACACCGGACAGGCCGGCACCACGACGCAGCCGGCCAGCACGATGGCTGCGACCGCCAGTATCACGATGATTCGAAAAGGCATCGCCACGACTCATGATGTTGCGTGAAAAATCCGCTGCGCCGGTACCGCGTGCCGCGCGACGGCGTGCACGTCAGGCCCAGTGGCCCGGCACCCAGCGCCAGGCCGGGCCGCGCGCGGCCCAGTGTCCGGGCACCCAGTGATAACCGACGCGCACGACCTGCCAGTGGCCCGGAATCCATACGTAACGGCCCTGCCGCCAGTGCCAGTGCCCTTGATCCCATACGTAACCCGCCCGGGGCGCCGGCATCACTTCGACGCGCGGCGGCGGCGGCGCGTAAGGCGCGACGATGACGGCCTGCGCGAATACGGCCGACGTCGCGAGTGCCGCCACGCACCCGGCGGCCAATCGCAATGGAACAGAAAGTTTCATGAAAGACTCCGAAATAACGGGCATCGACCGGAAGCGATCGTTCATGCGTTAAACGGAGCCGGCAGACGTAATCCGTCGCGGCGTCGGCAAATAAATTTTCGGTGGCCCCACCTTGCTTCGGAGCAGGCCGCAGGCGCGCGACGCGCGATCGTACGTATCGGCCGCCGCACCCACGGGGTTGCGGTACTGTCACAACGCGGCAAAACTGCCCTTCGACAATGCATGCGACCGGGATCCCGCTCGTTTCCGGCCCACGCCCCGGCCGTGCTCGCGCATGGCCGCGCGGTTCCGCATCTCGCGCCCCATCAACGAAAATACCGACCATGTCGAACCAGGACACTCTCCCTGACCAGCCGAACGAGCCGGCCGCCTCCGTGTCGCGTCGCGGCTTCCTGAAACTCGCCGGCGTCTCCGGCCTCGCGACCGCCGCCGGCGGCCTCGCGGCAGCCCGCGCCGGCGCGTCGAATCCGGACGGCACGCCCGAGCAGGTTCACCTGACGTGGGGCAACGACCCGACGTCCGAAGTCGTGATCTCGTGGGCGTCGCTCGCCCCGGCCGTCAATCCGCGCGCCCGCATCGTCGCCGACGGCGAGCCGGCGCGCACCGTGCACGGCGTCCAGCGCCTGTACACCGACGGCCTGAACGGCGAGACCGTGTTCGCCTACCACGCGCGCGTGCACGGCCTGAAGCCGGATACGCACTACCGCTACGAGATCACCGCCGACAACGACAGCAATGCCGCCCAGCCGTTCTCCGCGAATTTTTCGACCGCGCCGCGCGGCCGGGCGCCGTTCCGTTTCACGAGCTACGGGGATCTCGCGACGCCGAACGGCGCATGGGTGCTGTCGTCGCCGCAAAGCCGCTTCGCGGTGCAGGCCGTCGAGCAGTTCCAGCCGCTGTTCCACCTGCTGAACGGCGACCTCTGCTACGCGAACCTGAACCCCGCGCACCAGCCCGACGTATGGCGCGATTTCGGCAACAACAACCAGACGTCGGCCGCGAATCGCCCGTGGATGCCGTGCCCCGGCAATCACGAGATCGAATTCAACAACGGTCCGCAAGGGCTCGACTCGTACCTCGCACGCTATACGCTGCCGGAGAACGGCACGCATTTCCCCGGCCGCTGGTACAGCTTCCGCGTGAGCTCCGTGCTGTTCGTGTCGCTCGACGCGGACGACGTCGTGTACCAGGACGCCGCCGCGTTCGTCGGCGGCCCTGCGCCGCTCGTGCCGGCCGCGAGCACCGGCCGCCCGCCGATCGAGCCCGGCACGTCGTTCTACGTGCGCGGCTACAGCAACGGCGAGCAGACGCGCTGGCTCGAACGCACGCTGCGTCACGCCGCGCATGACGACGACATCGACTGGATCGTCGTGCAGATGCACCAGGACGCGCTCAGTTCGTCGAAGACAGGCAACGGGTCCGACAAGGGCATTCGCGAAGCGTGGTTGCCGCTGTTCGATCGTTACGGCGTCGATCTCGTGCTGTGCGGCCACGATCACGACTACGAGCGCAGCTATCCGGTGCGCGGCTGCAATCACCGCGCAGGCGTCGATGCGAAGACCGGCGAAGTGGTCGAAACGCTGCAGCCGCGCCCGGTCGGCTCGAACGATCCGAATCGTACGACGTTCGACACGAGCCACGGCACGATCCATCTGATCCTCGGCGGCGGCGGCACCAGCGCGCCCCTCGACGTGTACGGCGAAAACCCGTCGACCGGCTTTGCGCAGGCGAAGGTGTTCACGAAGCCGAACCGGCCGGTGCCCGGCACCGCGCCGAACACGTTCGTGCGCCAGCCGGCCGATGCGCTCGAGGATGCGGTCTGGTCCGCGCGCCGCGACACGGGCACCGGCTACGGGATCGCCGTGTTCGACCACGATCCGGGCAAGCCGGGCGGCCACACGACGATCACGATGCGCTACTACCATGCGCCGGGCGCCGATCAGCACCCGACCGCGCAGTACGAGCTGTTCGAGACGATCGAGCTGAGCAAGAAGCGGCACGAGCGGTGATCGACGCATCAGGCGCCCGCCACGGCAGGCGCCTGACGTTACCGTCGACGGACGGGACGCGCGGCGTGCGTTAGACTGCCCGCCTCGCACACCGGTCCATGCAGATGAGTTTCGAATACCGCATTCACACGCCCCCTTCGGCCGACGCATTCGACGCCATCGCCAATGTGCTGCGGCAAGCGCATGGCGACATCGATGTCGATCCACATGAACGGCGGCTTGAAATTCGCGATGCGGCCGGCGGCTGGCCGCTGATCGACCTGTCGATCGAAGAAGCCGGTTTCTTCCTTGTCACCACACTCGGCCCCACACGCAATGCGATGCTCGACGCGATCGGACATGCGCTGCCCGGAATCGGCGCCCCTTGGCGTATCGACGACGCGTGACCGGCTCGCGCGACTGAATCGATCGCACACGCCCATCCGGCCGCATCGCCGCAACGGCCGCGCCACCGTAAAATGCGCGTTTCCGCCGAAATCTTCTCGTTGTATCGCCGCTCGTGATGACGGCACGCGCAGCCGGAACCGAATCATCCGAAATCGAATGGGCATGTTGAAACAGGCAGCAAGCATGAAACGCAAGAACAAGGCAACGCTCATCGGGCTCGGCGCGGTACTGTTATGGGCTTCGGTCGTCGCGCTCGTTCGCGGGGTCAGCGAAAGCCTCGGCGCCACCGGCGGCGCAGCGATGATCTATACCGTGGCGTCCGTGCTTCTGCTGTTTTCGATCGGCTTCCCCGACCTGAGCCGGTTCCCGAAAAACTATCTGCTGTGGGGCGGGCTGCTGTTCGTGTCGTACGAGCTGTGCCTGTCGTTGTCGATCGGCTATGCGAGCAACGGTCGGCAAGCGATCGAAGTCGCGATGGTCAACTATCTGTGGCCGAGCCTGACGCTCGTCGCCGCCATCGTGTTCAACAAGCAGCGCGCGAACCTGCTGGTGGTGCCCGGCGTCCTGCTGTCGATGCTCGGCATCTGCTGGGTGCTCGGCGGCGACCAGGGGCTCGATCCGGCCGGCATGCTGCGCAACGTCGCCGACAATCCGCTCAGCTACGGGCTGGCCTTCGTCGGCGCGCTGATCTGGGCCGGCTATTGCACGGTGACCGCGCGCATCGCCGACGGCAAGAACGGCGTCACGCCGTTCTTCATGCTGGTCGCCGCGGTGCTCTGGATCAAATTCGCGATCGAAGGCGGCGGCGGCATGACGTTCAGTTTTCATGCGGTCGTGTACCTCGTGCTGGCGGCGTCGGCGCTCGGGTTCGGCTATGCGGCCTGGAACACCGGCATCATGCACGGCAACGTGACGATCATCGTCGGCGCATCGTACTTCACGCCGGTGCTCGCCGCCGCCTTCGCCGCCACGCTGCTGCACGCGCCGCTGTCGGCCGAATTCTGGCAAGGTGCGTCGATGGTGTGCGGCGGCTCGATCCTGTGCTGGCTCGCGACGCGCAGCCGGCGCCACGAAGCCGAGCCCGTGCGGATCGCCAAGGAGGCCGACGGCAATTGCCACGGGTGACGATGGCCGGTGCCGTCGACGGAAGGCCGGATCGCGGCCGGCCATGCGCCGCAGCGTCGGCCGCCGCGCACTAATGTTGCGATTCCAGCGCGATCCGCATGGCCAGCCCGGCCAGCACCGTCCCCATCAGCCAGCGCTGAACCGTCGCCCAGAGCGGTCGCCCCGCGAGAAAACCCGCGATCGAACCGGCCGCGCAGGCAATCAGCGCGTTGACGCTGACGCTCACCGCGATCTGCACGCAGCCGAGCGCCAGCGATTGCGCGAGCACGCTGCCGTGCCCCGGCACGATGAACTGCGGCAGCAACGACAGATACATCACCGCGATCTTCGGGTTCGCGAGGTTCGTGACGAAGCCCATCGCGAACAGCCTGACGCGGCTGTCGTGCGGCAACTGCCGGACCTGGAACGCGGAGCGCCCGCCCGGCTTCAGCGCCTGCCACGCCAGGTACGCCAGATAGAGCGCGCCGGCAAAACGCAGCGCATCGTACGCATACGGCACGGTCATCAGCAGCGCGGTGATGCCTACCGCCGCGCACACCATGTAGAACACGAATCCGAGTGCGACACCGCCGAGCGACACCAGCCCGGCGCGGCGGCCCTGGCAGATCGAGCGCGAAACCAGATAGATCATGTTCGGTCCGGGCGTCAGCACCATGCCGAGCGACACGAGTCCGAACGCAAACAGGGTGGGCAGGGCCGGCACGGCACACTCCTTCAGGGTAACGATAACGAGGTCCGAACAATATATTGCATCTGGTCCATCGTCGGCATGAATAAACTGCAAGTGGCCCATGAGCGCCGTTCATCGTGCCAGCCGGTCGCTACCTGCTCTTTTTCGCGCGCGTCCGGATCGCCTTTTCGGCCTTCGCACGCTGCGCGTCGACGAGCCGCACGAACTCCTCGGTAACCGCGTTGCCGGCGGTATTCCATGCCAGTCGCACGGAGCGATGCAGTCGCGGCGACAGTGCGAGCACGCGGCCGCCGAACGGCGTGTACGTGAGCGTGATGCGCGGCACGATCGATACGCCCATGCCGGCCTCCGCCATCGACAGGATCGTGCGCATCTCGACCACGTTGAACGCGGCCCGAAGCGGCGCGCCGCCGCGTGCGAAGTAATCCGCGATCACCGGCCCGCATCCCGCCTTCGAGAAGATGAACGGCGCCGTGGCCAACTGCTTGGCCGATACGCTCTTGCGGTCGGCGAACATGTCGCCGGCCGCCACCGCGACGAAATCCTCGTCGAGCAGCGGCAGGTTGTGTGCGAAGGTCTTGGTGCCGGCCACCACGCCGACATCGGCCGTCCCGTCGGCGATCCACCCTTCGACTTCGTTGTCCGTACCTTCGAGCAGCACCGCGGATACGCCGGGGTGCATCTCCTTCAATGCCTCGAGCGCGGGAACGACGAACGCCAGCGACACGCTCGGCAGCGACGCAACCACCAGCTTCCCTTCGAGCTTGCCGCGCGACAGGCTGAACTGCTGGCGCAGCATCTGCGCTTCCCGCACCACGCTCTGGACATACGGCCACAGGCGTTCGCCGGCCGCCGTCAGAACGACCGGCTGCCGGTCGCGCCAGAGCAGCTTGACCTGCGTGATGTCCTCCAGCTCCGTCAGCGCATGGCTGATCGCGGATTGACTGCGGCTGAGCCGGTCTGCCGCGGCCGTCAGCGAGCCGAGTTCGACCACGGCAGCCAGGGCCTGCAACTGGGCAAGCGTCATCGGGTTTCCTTGTTCGGTGGCATGCATACTGCGCATGAAGCGCACGATTCACTTGAATTATATTGAACCGATGCGACGGGCACGCAGCCGACATGCGTACCTCGTCACGCACGCACCGAATGTTCCGCGCAACGCTCGGGCACGATGCACGATCGAACCGCCGGCATGCTGCATGCGACCGATCGCGCATGCGTTCTGAAAGCTGCAACGCGTAGTATTCGCAGACCGGCATATCGTGTCGACCGACAGCACGGACGATACGGAACCTGCTTTGCCGCCACTACGCCGATTGTCGATGTCGGCGTTGCCATGCTTTCAGAGGCACGAAATGGAAACCTATGTGTTGCTGGGCTGCGGATTGGGCCTTGGCCTGTTGATCGCGATCTGGGGTATCTGGTCGCTCCGATGACGCGCGCCGGCTCCGTCCGCGCGCAAGGAATCCGTATGGAGAAGGACGGGAAACCGTAGTGGCAGCGAAGCGTTCCGGCTCACTTGATTCGCAGTCCGATTCAGTCTGCCGTCGCCCGCGCCCCGAACCGCCGGCCGCCTCTGCCGCCCTCGCGCAATACGTCCGACGCCACGTCCTGCTCCATTTCCGAAGACGCGTTAGACTATTCGGATGGAACAATGCCGTTATTGTCAGAGAATCCGCGATGAATGGGATTGCCATGGCGACGAATGCCGCCGGGCAATCGCCAAGGCGCTGCGCCGGCAGCGCGCGGGCCTGCCGATGGTCCCCGATCGCATTCGCAACGAGCTGCCGTCCGGCGCGCCGACCCAGCAGGTGATCGCCGTCCTGTCGCGCCAGCGCCTGCGCGCGCGCCGCGGCAACGAGGAACGCCGCGAGCGCAAGGAAATCGACGACGACGGGGTCGGGTCCGGCAACTCCTAGTCCGCGATTCCGCCGCGAACGAGATGTTCGCCGGTCCTCCCCGGCCGGGCACCTGCCCGTGCGCGACATCCCGCCCCTCATTCTTCTGCCATTGCCTGCCATCCCCGCAATACAGCATGGGGACAGTACGCGGTCGCGCCGAAATTATTACCTTCAGCGCAACGATCTTTCACTAAAACCCACGTTTACCCTAGGCGAACCGACACCTACGATGTAATCAACCGCTGACGACAAGGTGTCGAACGCGGAAAGCCAATAAACATCGGAGGTCATCATGAAATCGCTCGTTTCCGCAGTCGCCGCCGCCGTCGCACTGTCCGCCTCGTTCGGCGCATTCGCGCAAAGCACCGTGACCCGCGCCCAGGTGCGCAATGAACTGGTCCAGCTCGAGAACGCCGGTTACAAGCCCAGCCAGTCGAGCCCGCACTATCCGGCCGACCTCGAGGCCGCGGAAGCCCGCGTGCACGGCAACGACAACAGCGGCATCGGTTCGCAACCGGCCGCGGCCGTCGAGGGCGGCGCACCGGCCGTCCGCGCACACAACCCGCGCGACTCGGTCTACTTCGGCCACTAAGCGCGCCGCGCGCGTGCAGTCCGCCCACGCAACGAGCCCGTCCCGCGACGGGCTCGTTGCGTTCCGGCGTGTCGTCAGCGATTGCCGCCCGACGCGACGCGGCCCGTCTCGTCAGGCCCGCCGCCGCGGACCAGATCCTGATAGCGCACGCACACGCACTGCGCGGACGCCTTCGCCGCGTACATCGCCGCGTCGGCCTTGACGAGCAACTCTTCGGCCGACGCGCCATCCGCCGGAAACTCGCTGACGCCGATGCTCGCGCCGACGGCCATGCGCCCTTCGTCGACTTCCAGTTCCTCGGCCATCACGATCTGGATGCGCGTCGCGACATCGCCGATCACCGCCGGTGAACGCACGTCCGAAATCAGCACGACGAATTCGTCGCCGCCGAGCCGTGCCACCATGTCGCCGTTGCGCAGCACCTGGCTCAACCGCTTCGCGACCGTGACGAGCGTGCGGTCCCCGGCCGAGTGCCCGTGCTGGTCGTTGATCTGCTTGAAGCGGTCGAGATCGACGAACATCACCGCCAGCCCCTCGCGCACCGCAGCCGCATGCCGGATCGCGGCATCGAGATGCTCCATGAACAGCAGGCGGTTCGGCAGGCCGGTCAGCGGGTCGTGACCGGCGAGGTGGGTCAGCTCCAGCTGCTTCGCGCGCAACATCGCCATCTGCGTGCGGATCTCGACGCGCATGCTGTCGAAACAGCGCGCGAGCACGCCGATCTCGTCGGCCCGCGCAACGGGCAGCCGTTCGGCGGCCTGATCGTCGAACACATGCGTCGCGGCGCGCGCGAGCGTCTGCAGCGGTCGCGTGATCGCACGCGCGAACAGGATCGCGAGGATCACCGCCAGCACGCTCGATACGAGCACCATCCTGACGATCCGTTCGCCCAGCATGCCGGCCGGCACGAGCACGTCCGCCAGCGGGCGGGCCATCCCGAGCACGACGAAGCGGTTGCCCTCGTCGTGCCCGAACGGCGTGCGCACGAACGCGAACATCTGGCCCGGCGCCTCGTCGGGCTGCGCGAGGCCATTGAGCGTCACGTTCGTGCGCCCGCTGTCGAACAGCGCACGCGTGACGGCAAAGCGATCCTGCATCAGCACGCGCCGGCCGCGATCGAAGCCGAACGTCTGCTGCGGATCGGGATGCACGAGAAAATCGCCCCACTCGTTCGCGAGATAGACCGCATAGTCGTCCGGCAGATCGCGTTCGAGACGGTCGAACACCCGAGAGAGTTCGACGTCGACGACGAGCGCGCCGACCGTCTCGCCCGATGCGTCGACCACCGGCGTCCCCACGCGCAGGATCGGCAGCCCTTCCGCCGCATGCGATCCCGTCTCGTGATCGATCGCGATCGGCGACAGGTAGATATGGCCGGGCGCCGTCGCGAGCGTATCGAATACGTAGGAGAACTGCCCTTTCTCCTGAAACACGCTTTCGGGAAGCACGACGATGCCGCGCGCATCGCGGTCGAGGCGAATGCGTTCAATCCCGAAATGCCCGCTCGCGATCAGGCGGATCTGCAGATATTCGGCATGATTTCTCATGAAGCTGTAATACACCTGCTCGAGCCGCATGCGTCGCGCGCTGTCCGGATGGTCGCCGCCCGCGACGAACGCGGACGACGGCAACTGCGCGAGCACGAGCACATCGTCGGCAACATCGGCGAGCGCGGTCGTGAAGCGCTGCCCGAGCAGTTGCGTCGACATCAGCAGACTGTGCTCCGCTTCCTGCACGAGCATCGCGCGGTTGGCGCGATATGCGTAGTAGCCGGTCGTGCCGGACGCGATCACGCCGATGCACGCGAACAGCACCGACAGCTTCGACGTGAGCCCGAGCCGGATCATTTTTCGAATCGCTCCGGCCGATCGCCCGACACGATACGGCTCCACAGCGACTCGCGGCGCGCGATGTCCTCCACGGGCTGAATCCACACGAGATGCTGGTGCCCGGTATCCAGGCCGCGCGGCGGTTCGAGCGTGTTCGCGAGGCCCTGACGCTCGGTGAGCAGCGCGCCGATCGCCGGTTCGAGCATGTAGTCGATCCACGCGAATGCAAGCTCGGGACGGAGCGCGCCGCGCGTGACGGCCCAGCAATCGAGCCACGCGAGCGCGCCTTCGTCCGGGATCACGTAGCCGACGTCCGCGCCGGCGCGACGCAACTGCTCGACCTGCTGCGTGCCGTAGTTGCCGAACATCAGCGCCGCGCGATGCTGGACGAACAGCGCGGTCGCTTCTTCAGGCAGCGTGTAGTACGTCAGCAGGTTGCGGCGCAGGTCGATCAGCTTGCGGGCCACCGCAAGCGTCTGCGCGGGCGACAGGTGGAACGGATCGGGATAGCCGAGCGCCAGCGCCGTGAACGAGAAATTGTGCTGCGCGCTGTTGAAGTCGAGCACCTTGCCGCGATAGCGCGGATTCCACAGCTCGCGCATCGAGTGCGGCGCGGCCGGCACCTGCTTGCGGTCGTAGATCAACCCCATCGACGAATACGTGAACGGGATCGCGTAGGATGCGCCACCCTGCACGAGACCGCCGATCGTCGCGAGCTGCTGGAAATTCGGTAATTGCCGCCGCCGGTTCGGGATGCGCGACAGGTCGATCGGCGCGAGCAGGTGTTCATGCGCATAGCGCTGGATCTCGGCCGTGTTCGCGGCCAGCACGTCGTACGGCGGCGGCGAAGCGCTGTGCATCCGCGTCCACAACGCTTCGTCGGAATCGACGAGCGTCACCTCGACGTGCACATGAAACTGCGCCTCGAATGCGCTGACGACATCGCTGTCCGCGTAACCGGGCCAGGCCAGCACGCGCAGCACGTTGTCGTTGATGGTTTCGGGGGAGACGGCGAAGGCCGGCAGAGCGCGCGCAAGCAAGCCCAACGTCAATACGACGAGCAGCATGCGCACGGCGCCGCGGGCGCGTGTGCGTACGCCGATTCCCCTGATCAATCGCACCCCGCGTGAATCGCCCGGCTGCATTCGACTGTCCTTTTTCGAGTCGATGCGATATCCCGCAACGAGACCATAAAACGCATGGTCACGCAATCGGAACAAGCCGCACATCGCGCATATTCACTGGCCTCACGGCTGAATGCGACCCAATTACAGGGGTCCACGTCGGGCCGCGAATACGCGATTACGCGAACACGACCGTCAGCGCCAGGCCTGCGTGAATTCGGCGATCACGCGCGACAGGTGCGCGCGCATCGCGTCGCGCGCCCCGTCCGCGTCGCGCGCCATGATCGCCGCGAAGATCCGCTGGTGATCTTCCTGCGACGCCTCGCGCAGCGCGGTCGAGTGAAAGTGCTCCTCGATCTTGTCCCACAGCGGATCGCTGCGCGCGCAGTCCCACATCGCCGTGACCATGTGCAGCAGCACCGTATTGCCGGTCGATTCCGCGATTCGCAGGTGGAACTGGCGATCGGCCGCGTCGTATGCGGCCTTGTCGTTCATCTGCTCGCGCATCGTCGTCAGCGAGAAAAACAGGCGGTCGAGATCGGCATCCTTGCGTTCGGTCGCCGCGAGCGCCGCGATTTCCGCCTCGATCAGCCCGCGCGCGCGCAGCGTCTCGATCGGCCCCGGCCCGCGCGGCACGTCGAACGTCACCGGTCGCGCGGCATCGGCCGCCGACACGTAGATGCCCGAGCCGATCCGCACCTCGACGATCCCCTGTACCTCGAGCGCGATGATCGCCTCGCGCACCTGCGTGCGGCTCACGCCGAACTGGTCGGCCAGGCTGCGCTCCGACGGCAGCCGTGCGCCGGCTTCGAACGCGCCGGCGGCCACCATCGCGTGAATCTGCCGCGCAAGGCCGATATAGGAGCGGTCCGCGGCATCGGTGTCGCGGCTGGCGGACAGGCTGGAAAGATCGGTCATCGAAAGGCTCGCAACAGGCTGCGCCGCTGCGGCGCCGGATCGCCGAAATGGTACACCAATTTGGTCCGAAGCCGGTGCGGCCTGCCGGCGAGCCCGACCAGCCGTTTCCTCGAATGTCACGCTGACCATCGTTCCCCCTCAACAACTGGTAAACCACTATCCCGCACAATTGGCATACCAATCATAATCCCCCACACCGATGACGGGCCGGCACGCCGCCGCCCGGTCGTCCACCGCATGAACCGCCAGCCAGGAGCCGCTCCAGTGAAGATGTCTTTCCGTTGGTACGGCGAGTCCGATCCGGTCTCGCTGCAATACATCCGCCAGATTCCCGGCGTCACGCATATCGTGTCCGCGATCTACGACGAGCCGGTGGGCGAGGTCTGGCCCGTGCACAAGATCGACGCGCTGAAGGCGACGATCGAGCGCGCGGGCCTGCAGTTCGACGTCGTCGAATCGGTGCCCGTGCACGAGGACATCAAGCTCGGCAAGCCGACCCGCGACCGCCTGATCGACCACTACCGGCAGACGATCCGCCATCTCGGCGCGGCCGGCATCCGCGTCGTCTGCTACAACTTCATGCCCGTGTTCGACTGGACGCGCACCGAGCTGTCGAAGACGCTCGACGACGGGTCGACCTGCCTCGCATTCAGCACCGACGCGGTCGACCGGATCGATCCGAACGACGGGATCGCACTGCCCGGCTGGGATTCGAGCTACCGGCCCGAACAGTTGCAGGCGCTGCTCGCCGATTACCGCGATATCGACGAGAACGCGCTCTGGGCCAACCTCGAATACTTCCTGAAGGCCATCATTCCGGTCGCCGAGGAAGCCGGCGTGAAGATGGCGATCCATCCCGACGATCCGCCGCGCCCGATCTTCGGGCTGCCGCGCATCGTGAAGAACCGCGACGATCTCGCGCGGATCGTGCGCATCGTCGACTCGCCCGCGAACGGGCTGACGCTGTGCTCGGGCTCGCTCGGCGCGGGCCCCGAGAACGATGTCGAAGCGCTCGTGCGCGAATTCGGCGCGATGGGCCGGATCCATTTCGCGCACATCCGCAACGTGAAGGTCGACGCGAACGGCGATTTCGAGGAAACCGCGCACCTGTCGAGCTGCGGCTCGCTCGACATCGCAGCGATCGTGAAGGCGTATCACGACACCGGCTTCACCGGCTACGTGCGCCCCGACCATGGCCGCATGATCTGGGGCGAGACGGGCAAGCCCGGCTATGGCCTTTACGACCGCGCGCTCGGCGCGGTCTACCTGAACGGCCTGTGGGAAGCGCTGGCGAAGTTCGATCACGCGCCGCAAGCGTCGCGGTAATTCGCCCTTCGAGGCGGCCGGCGCAGCGGATCGCCGGTCGCCCGCCACGATATTCCGCGCGGAGACACCTGCATGCCACGCATCCGATGGGCCATGATCCTGATGTGCTTCCTGGCCAACGTCATCAACTTCATCGACCGCGCGAACCTCGCGATCGCTGCGCCCAGCATCCGTGCCGACCTCGGCCTCGACGCGGTCGGCATGGGGCTCGTGCTGAGCGCGTTCTTCTGGACCTATGCGTTCCTGCAATTGCCGGCCGGCTGGTTCATCGACAAGGTCGGCGTGCGCGTGAGCCTCGCGCTGGCCGTCGGCTGGTGGTCGGTGTTTACCGTCGCGACGGGCGCCGCGCGCGGCCTCGCGCAACTCGTCGGCGTGCGGCTGATGCTCGGCGTCGGCGAAGCGGCCGCGATCCCCTCGTTCGCGAAGGTCGCGTTCAACTGGTTTCCGCGCAGCGAGCGCGGCCTGGCCAGCAGCATCTTCGACAGCGGCTCGCGCGTCGGCTCCGCGCTGTCGCTGCCGCTCGTCGCGTGGCTGATCTCGATCGTCGGCTGGCGCGGGTCGTTCGTGATCACGGGCGGCATCGGCATCGTGTGGGCGCTGGCATGGTGGTTCGTCTATCGCGACCCGGAACGCTATCGCGCGATCGCGCCGGACGCCGTCGATGCGCTGCTCGCGCAACGCGGCGCAGCGACGGTTGCGTCCGCAACCGACAGCCCGAAGGTGTCGTGGCTCGACCTGTTCCGCTACCGCACCGTGTGGGGCATGATGATTGGCCTGTTCTGCCTGAACTTCGCGATCTACTTCTTCATCACGTGGTTCCCGAGCTACCTGTTGCAGTCGCGCGGCTTCTCGCTCGCGTCGCTCGGCACGTGGGGCATGCTGCCCGCGCTGCTCGCGATTCCCGGCGGCTGGCTCGGCGGCTACGTGTCGGACAGCCTGTTCCGCCGCGGCTGGAGCGCCACCGCCGCGCGCAAGACCTGCCTCGTGCTCGGCATGCTGCTGTCGTCGTCGATCGCGCTGTCCGCGTTCGTCGAAAGCGTGTGGGCCTGCCTCGGCCTGTTCGCGCTCGCGTATGCCAGCCTGTCGTTCGCCGGTGCCAACGTATGGACGCTCGTCGGCGAAGTCGCGCCGACGCCTGCGCACGTCGCATCGCTCGGCGGCATCCAGAACTTCGCGGGCAATCTCGCGGGGATCTTCATCACGACCTTCACCGGCGTGATGCTGTCGATCACGAAAGGCTCGTTCGTCGTGCCGCTCGCGGTGGCGGGCGCGCTGTGCGTGGTCGGCGCGCTATCGTACCTGTTCATCGTCGGCAAGGTCGAGCCGTTGCCGCCGCTGCGGCGCGGCAGCAACGGGCGGAACGTCGAGCCGAACGCGGCCTGACGCAGCGGGACGGCGCGGCCGAAACACCGGCGCTTTCCTTTTGGGGCCGCGAATCGGACAATGAGCCGCGCCCGCCGGCGCGGCGCCGCCTCGGCTCGCGTGCGGCTTCGAACACTGCGTGCGCTTGAACTTCGGCCATCCGTGGAGCCGCGACATCGAACGCGCGATCCGCGTGCTCGGCGAACTGGTCGCGCAGCCGTCGGTCCGCCAGGCCGGCCGAATCGCACGACGAGCGCGCTGCGCCGGCTGCATCACGGCCATGCAGCCGATCGGCACGCGGGTTACATTGCAGGACTCCCCGCCTTTTCACGATTGCCCATGAGCCCACTGCCTTACCTCGATCACGACGCGCTGCTGAAACTGACGGCCGAAGCGGCGCACGTCACGCAGCCGTGCACGTGCACGAAGACATCGCTCGCCGGCTGGACGACCCTGCCGCTGTCGCTGCCGGACACGCAGCTGCTCGAAGTGGCCACGCTCGCGCCGCCGGGCGACGCGGAGCCGACCTACGCGGAACATCATCCGGCCGGCACGCGCTACGCGTCGGACGACGCGCCGATCGCGCTGCGCCATTTCCCGTACAACCGCTGCACCGTCGGCCGCTGCCGCGCGTGCGGCCGCCTGTTCCTGCGCTACCAGGAAGGCGGCGGCTACTTCATCGACCAGCGCATTCGCGCGCTCGATCCGGCGCTCGTCGTCGACGCGTGACCGCGGAACGCACGGGATGTTCAAGCGCGATGTTCGGCGACGATGCCGAGCTTGCGACCGCATGACGGCAGCTCGACCGGTTTCCGGGTTTCCATCAGCGCGATGCGAGAACGACCATGTCGCCGCAGGACGCGGCAGCGCAGGCAGGAAAATGAAACGGGCGGTTCGCTGGCCGCCCGTACGATGACCGGAAGCAAACCGGCCGGCGCCCGGCCGTCACGCGGGCGCTGCCGGCGGTTAGTGCGCCGCTGCCGGCTTGCCGAATGCGCCGAGGATCTTCTTCTCGAGCGCGATGTAATCGCGGCCGAAGTGATGATCACCCTCCGTCCTGATCACGTCGGCGCCTGTGTTCGCCAGCGCCGGGCACATCGTGTCCTTCTCTTCCGCGCCATAGAAGCACTGCACGAGTTGCGGCGGCACCTTCGCGATTTCCGGCGCGACCTTCAGCGCGTTGTCGCTCGCGGGCATGCCGAGCCAGCCCGTCACGCGGATCTGGAAATCGGCCGACGGCGCGAAGCCGAGCAGCGACATCACCGCGACCTTGTCGCGCAGGTCCGTTGGCAGCCGGTTGTACGCGAACGGCATCACATCGGCGCCGAACGAGTAGCCAACCAGCGCCACGCGGCTCGCATGCCAGCGCGCCATGTAGGTGCGCATCACGCGGGCAAGATCGCGACTCACCTGCGCGGGCGGCTTCTCGCTCCAGAAATAACGCAGGCTGTCGATGCCGACCACCGACACGCCGTCGCGCTGCAGCGCCTCGGCGATCGTCTTGTCGAGATCGCGCCAGCCGCCGTCGCCAGAGATCACGATCGCGAGCCGGTCGCTGCCGCCCTTGGCCGGCAGCTCGACGAGCGGCAGGTCCGACACGTCGAGCTCGTCGCTGCTGCTGGTGTCGCGCAAGTGCGACGTGACGAGCGACACGAGCTTCGCGGTATCGCCCGCGGCAGCCGTTTCGACGAAACCCGGCATCGCGCGGCGCACGATCGTCGGATCGGGCGGGCACGGCTTGAAGCGCGGATCGAGCTTCGCGGCCGGCCCCACCGCGACGACGCCGGCGATCGTGTTCTCCGGCGCCATCGACAGGATCTGCTTCGCGATCGCGCCGCCCTGGCCCACGCCCGCGACGATCGGCGTGAAATAGCGCGACGACTGCGCGAGACGTTCGAGCTGATGGCTGACCGCCTCGGCGTCGCCGTCGAGGTGATGGCAGGTCTCCTGCTTCGCGGCGAGGTTCGCGGCGTAACGCCCGGAGCCGACGCCGACCGTCATCGCACCGGCTTTCGCGAGCGCGTCGGCCGCCTGCTGATCGGCGGCATGCCAGCCGGCCTCACGCGAGAACAGCACGACGAACCCGCGCAGCGGCCCGCTCGGCTTGGTCACGGTCACGGGTCCGTAGCGGCCGCCGGACACGGTTTCGGCTTTCACGGCGGCCGGCTGCGCGGCGCCCGCGGCGCCGGCCAGCATCATTCCCGCGCAGGCGGCTGCCGCCCGCGCGATTACCTTCTTCAACATCATGAACGCCGACCTCCAGCCAGCAATGACAGATCCGCAAGCGTGACGAACACGCCGACCGAGCCCGAGGCCGCGAGATAACGCGGCTCCCAGTGCGGTTCGAACTTGCTCTTGAAAGCGCGCAAGCCGCGGAAGTTGTAGAAGCGGCCGCCGAAGCGCCAGACCATCAGGCCGAGCCGGTGGAACGGCGACGGCATCTTCGCCGCCCCCATCCCCGAGAACGGTGCGATGCCCAGGCTCAGCTTGCGGAACCCCGCTTCCTTCAGATGCAGCGCGAGCTGCGTAAACAGGTACTCCATCGCGTACGGCGATGCCTCCGGCAGATGGCGCATCACGCCGACCGTCGCCTCGGTGTTGAGGTCGGTCGTCATGAACGTGACGAACGCGATCGGCTTGTCGGCCTGCCTCACCAGCATCACCGACTGCGTCGCGAGATAGCCGTCGTGGAACGCGGCCACCGAGAAACTCTTCTCGCGCGCATCGCGGCTGTCGAGCCAACCGTCGGAGATGCCGCGCAGCGCCGGCAACGCGGCCGGCACGTCGTCCGGCGCGATCACCTCGACCGCCAGCGCATCCTTGTCGCCGCGGCGCAGCGCGTAGCGCAGGTGCGAGCGGTTCGATCCTTTCAGATCGAACTGATCGAGCGCGATGTGCGCTTCCTCGCCCAGCTTCATCAGCGTGAGCCCTGCGTCGAGATACAGCGGCAGCGCGTTCGCGCGCACCTGGTAGAACGCCGCGCGGCCGCTGTGCGCATGCGCGAGCGCGATGAACTTGCTGATCAGCGCCGGCCACTCTTCACGCGGCCCGACCGGGTCGTGCAGTGCGGCCCACGTGCGGCCGTTCTTCGCGTACATCAGGAACGCGCGGCGCGACTCGGAGAACAGGAACGACTTGTCGCCCATCAGCGCCAGGCCCGCGTCGCTGCACTCCTGCGCGCGGATGATCTGCTCCGCGTCGACCAGGTCCTGCTCCGCCGGCTTCACGAAACGACCGGGCGCCGGACGCAGCAATTGCCACAGCGCGAACAGCGCGACGAACACGCCGGACGCGAGCGTCGCGCGCAGCGCCCGCGGCGCGCGGGCATCGAACGAGAAATGCGACCACAGCTCGCGCGTGTAAGGCACGTCGCGGAACGCGAAGAACAGCACCCACACGGCCAGCATCAGCACCATCGCCACCGACACGAACCAGCTCACCGTGAAGCGCTCGGCGAGCAGCGACGAATGACGGTTGAACCGGCGACGGCTGACGAGCAGCAGCACGAGCAGCGTCCCGAGCACACCGGCCTCGACGAACGCGAGGCCCTTGGCCAGCGACAGCGCGAGGCTCGCGAGCGTCAATGCGAAGGTCATCCACCAGGCGCCGTCGAGCCGGCGCAGCAGCCCGCGCGCAACGAACAGCAGCGCGACGCCGAGCACGCTGCAGATCACCTGCGAGCCTTCGAGCACCCACAGCGGCACGATGTGGCGCAGGATCGCGATCCGGTGCCAGAACGCGGGCGTCGCGCTCGAGATCACCAGCATCCCGCCGACCGCGAACGTCACGAGGCTCAGGAACACCGGCGCGAGCTGCGACACGCGCACGGCCTGCCGCGTCACGAGCCGGCGCCGCAGCGCGCGGCCCTCGAACCCGGCCAGCAGGCCGGCCGACAGCACGAGCGGCACGCCGAAATAGATCGCGCGATAGGCGATCAGCGCGGCGACCATCGCGTGCGCGGGCACTTCGCGGCCGAGCGTGAAGACCATCGCCGCTTCGAACACGCCGATCCCGCCCGGCGTATGGCCGATCATCCCGAGCAGCAAGGCGGCCGCGTAAACGGTAATGAAGGTCGGGAAGCCGACGGGCGCCGCCGGCAGCAATACCCACAGCGTCAGGCCCGCGGCAACGACGTCGAGCACCGCGTAGACGACCTGCGCGACGAGGTCGCGCCGCGCCGGCACGTCGAACGACAGCCATTTGAAGCGCGTGACGACCGGGCGCGCGGTGTTGCCGCACAGCACGACCAGCGCGGCGAGCGCGACGAGCAGTGCAGCGCCCGTCCACGTGAGCACGCCGGGCGCGACGTGCAGCATCGCCGCGAGCGCCTCCGGCACGCAGACCATGCCGACCGCCGTCATCAGCACCATCGCGAGCGCCAGCGTGCCGCTCGTAAACACCGTCATCCGGCCGATCTGGGCAGGCGTGACGCCCGACACGCCGTACACGCGAGCGCGCACCGCACCGCCCGTCAACGCGCCGAAGCCGGTCGCATTGCCGAGTGCGGAACCGGCGATCGCGCCGATCCACAGCGCGACGCGCGGCACCTTGGCCGCGACATAGCGCAGGCCGACCGCATCGCGGGCGACGAGCGCGAGATAGCTGAGGGCCGTCGCGGCCAGCGCCGCGCCCCACTCGCCGACGGACAGGTGACGCAACTGGCGGATCACCGACCGGTAGTCGACGGATTCCGACAGATGCTGGAAAACCACGATCAGCAGCAGGCCGATGCCGAGCGCGAGCAGCGGCGACAGCACGCGCTCGTTGCGGATCAGCGCCCGGGTACGGGCGATCGCCGCCGCGGCACGGCCCGGCGACCCAGGGTGGCGGGAAGACATAGGTTGTTCAGTGGTGGTGCATAGCGTGTCGCGGCGCGGGATGGCCGGGCGGCGACGTATCTGGTTGTTCTGCGTGGGCGCCGGCCGAAGACGGGCTCGGAGCGCCTGGATCAGAACTTACGAGTATACGGAATTAATATTACAGAATCTTTCACGTCGGCTTTGTGCGGATTTGTGGTTTCTCGCACATCAAAACGCATAAAGAGACAGTGCGTCCTACGAACGCAAGGTGCGCATCATACCGGGAACCGGGGCGGTTTTTTCATCGGATGAATGACTTGTCGTCCATTTGGGAAGAATCTGCCGGATGGGCTCTGCCCCGCGAGGACGAACGCGTCGCGTCGCGAGGCTTTACCGGAATGGGGGCGGATTAATTCGGACGTCCGCGCCAGCGCGGAAACATCCTGCCTCCCTTACTTCGCCCGCTCATGCTCCCCCAACCCGATCGCCTTGTAGTCGTAAGTCGGATAGAACTCCGTCCGGTACACACCCCACGCCGTATCCTCGAGCACGCGATTGACCTCGCGTAGCCGCGACGCCGGCAGTCGCAGCACGACGATCTGCCCGATCCCCATCGTCACGGTCCAGCTCACCACCTCGACACCCGGCGGCGGAAACGCCTTGTAGAACCCCTGCTTTGCAAGCTGCGCATTCAGCTCCGCGAGCGGGCGCGATTCGTCGTGTTTCAGGAAGACGGTCAGCAGTACCGCGTTGTCGGGCGTGGCGACAGCCGAACCGGCCGGCACCGTCGACGTCTGACCGACGGCCGGCGCGCCGGAGATCGCGGCCGCCGCCAACGTTGCGGCAATCACGAGCGTTCGAATCGGAACATGCGGGAATACGGTCATCACGCGACTCCATGGCTTCGTGGCTGGAGCCGTCATCATGCACCGCCGGATCCATTGCTGCAGTGAGCCACGCCGATACGATTACGCCGCGTCCGCGCCTTCGCGCTCGCGCAGCAGATCGATGAATGCCCGCAGCTTGGCCGGTACATGCTTGCGATTCACGTAATACAGCCACATCGGCGGCAGCGTCCGGCACGCGCCGGGCAACACCTCGACGAGCGTCCCGTCGCGCAGATCCTGCTCGATCCGCTCGCGCATGAACGCGAATGCAATGCCGATGCCCGCGCGCGCCGCGTCGATCACCGCATCCGCGTCGTTGGTCACGAATGCGCCGTCGGGATCGAGATCGACGTCGCGGCGCCCATCGCGCAGCAGCCACTTGTGCAGGCGCCCGCTTTCCGAAAAGCGGAAGCGGATACATGGATGATCGCCGAGATCCGCCACCGCCTCCGGCGTGCCGTGCCGCGCCAGGTAGTCCGGCGACGCGACGAGCGCGCACGACAACGCGGGGGCGATTCGCACGCCGATCATGCCCGGCTGGAGCCGGTCGGCAAGACGAATCCCCGCATCGAATCCGTCCTTCGCGATATCGACGAGTTCGTTCTCGTAATGGATCTCGAGCCGGACCTTCGGGTAGCGGCGGCGGAATTCCGCCAGCATCGGCGCGATCACGAGCGTGCGCGCCAGCGGCAGCGCCGTGATGCGCAGCAGGCCGCTCGGCTCGCTGCGTGCGTCCTTCAGTTCTTCCCGCACCTGCACGACTTGCCGGTACGCGGGCTCCGTCTGCCGCCAATAGCGCTGCCCCGCTTCCGTCAGGCTCACGCCGCGCGTGCTCCGGTTGAACAGCTTGACGTTCAGTTCGCCTTCGAGTTGCCCGATCGCAAGGCTGACGGCGGCGGGCGTCAGGCCGAGCGCGGCGGCCGCCCGGGTGAAGTTGCCGGACGTCGCGACACTCATGAAAACGTGCAGCCCGGCCATCGGATCGCGTCGGCTCATTATTAGAAAAACTTGAAACTCTTTCGAGCGGAATGGCGATTCTCCCATATAACCGGACTGCCTAAACTGGCCCTGTCGTCCAATCGGAGCCCCGCATGAACCCGTTCAGCACCGCACTGCCGCTTGCAGCCGCCCAACGCACGATCGACGCAGGACTCGCGCATGCCGCCGCATGGCAGATCGCGGGTGTCGCCATCGCGATCGTCGACGCCGGCGCCAACCTGCTCGCATTCGCGCGCACCGACGACTGCTTTCTCGGCGCGATCGACCTCGCGCAGCGCAAGGCGCTGACGGCGATCCGCTTTCGCGCGTCGACCGCGTCGCTGGGCGCGATGTCCGGCGTGGACGGGCCGTTGCGCGGCATCGAGCACAGTCACGGCGGGCTCGTCACGTTCGGCGGCGGCGAGCCGCTCATCGACGGCGACTGGCGCTGCGTCGGCGCGATCGGCGTGTCGGGTGGCAGCGTCGAACAAGATGAAGCGATCGCGCGAGCCTGCAGCGATCATTTCCTGGCAACACTCAACCGCAAGGAGTAGGCACATGGCACAAAAACGCATCCTCATCACCGGCGCGGGCTCGGGCTTCGGCCTCGAAGTCGCGCTTCGGCTCGCCGAACGCGGCCACGACGTGACGGCCGGCGTCCGCGCCGCCGCCGAGATCGACGTCGTGACGAGCGCCGCCGCCCGACGCGGCGCGACGCTGCGCGTCGTCAAGCTCGACGTCACGTCCGCGTATGACCGGGCCCGCGCGGCCGATGTCGAGGTCGACGTGCTCGTCAACAACGCCGGCGTCGGCGAAGCCGGCGCGCTCGTCGACCTGCCGATCGAGATCGTGCGCGAACTGTTCGACGTCAACGTGCTGGGGCCGCTCGAGCTCACGCAACAGATCGCGCGCGGCATGCTCGCGCGTCGCCACGGCAAGATCGTGTTCGTGTCGTCGATTGCCGGGTTGATCACCGGCCCGTTCACGGGTGCGTACTGTGCGTCGAAACATGCGGTCGAATCGATCGCCGAGGCGATGCATGCCGAACTGGCGCCGCACGGCATCCGCGTCGCCGTCGTGAATCCCGGCCCGTACAGCACCGGCTTCAACGACCGGATGATGGAGACGCCGCAACGCTGGCGCGATCCGGCCGTTCACACCGTGACGCCGGAAAAGCTGAGCTTCCCGCTCGAACAACACGATCCGGAGGAAATGATCGCGAAGATGGTGGACGTGATCGACGGCGACGGCGGCGTGTTCCGCAACCTGCTGCCGCGGTCGGCAGAGGCATTCGTCCGCGCCGAGCAGGCGCATGCGTGGGATCGCCAGCAGTAAGGCAAACCGGCGGCGGCAGGCGGTTCACGCAGAGGCACCACGCCAGCCGCCGATCACGCCACACCACACGCAGCGTTCGCCATCGACGGCGTCCCGACAGCCCGGACTGCCGACGGCCGACGCGCGGCCAGCCGCCGCGCGGAGCCCGCATGCCGGCGCGGCGGCATCAAGCCGCTCCGCCTGCGTTCAATACACGTCCCGCATATAGCGCCGTGCCTTCGAAAGCCGCGCGACGTAGTCGTTCGCGGCTTCGTCCGACATCCCGCCGTGCTCGGCGACGACCGCCTTCAGCGCCGTATCGACGTCCTTGGCCATCCGCGCGGCGTCGCCGCACACGTAGAAGTGCGCGCCTTCCTCCAGCCATGCGAACAACTCGGCGCCCTGTTCGCGCATCCGGTCCTGCACGTAGACCTTGTCGGCCTGGTCGCGCGAGAACGCGAGATCGAGCCGCGTGAGGAACCCGCTGTCGTGCATCGCGCCCAGCTCGTCGCCGTAGTAGAAGTCGGTCTGCGCGTGCTGCTCGCCGAAGAACAGCCAGTTGCGCCCGCGCGCGCCGCGCGCCTGCCGCTCGTGCAGGAAGCCGCGGAACGGCGCGACGCCGGTACCCGGGCCGACCATCACGATCGGCACGTCGCCGTTCACCGGCGGCCGGAAATGCGCGGACTTCTGCACGAACACGGGCACGCGGCCGTCGTCCGCGCGATCGGCGAGGAACGTCGACGCGACGCCTTTGCGCGCGCGCCGGCCGTTGTGATAGCGCACGGCCGACACGGTCAGGTGAATCTCGCCCTCGTGTGCGCTCGGGCTCGACGCGATCGAATAGAGGCGCGGCTGCATGCGCTTGAGCATGCCCACCAGCTCCGCGCCCGACAGCTCGACGGGGTATTCGTGCAGCACGTCCGCAAGCTGTTGCCCCCACAACCATTGCTTGAGGTCGGCCTTGCGATCGTCGCCGAGCAGCGACTTCAGCGCGCCGTTCGCGCTGCGCGATGCGATGAAGGCCAGCGTGTCCGGATGCGGGCGCGTGATGTCGAAGTGGCGTGCGAGCGCATCGCCGAGCCGGATATCGCCGATGCCCGCCACCGACACGGGCGCATCGGCCTTCAGCGCGGTAACGGACAGCAGTTCGTCGACCAGTTCCGGGCAGTTGGTGGGCCATACGCCGAGCGCGTCGCCGGTTTCGTATTCGAGGTTCGCGCCCTGGGTCGACAGCGACACATAGCGCGTGTCTTTCGCGGCGCCCGGCCGGTTCAGCCGCAGGTTCGCGACGAGCTTCGACGGCGCCGGATGCGCCTTCGTCGGCAGCAGCCCCGACGGGCTCAACCCGCCGGACGGCACCGCGTGCAGCGCGGCATCGGCCTCCTTGATCCGCGCGACGACGCGCTCGAGCCACTGATCGGCATCGTGCTGGAATTCGACGTCGCAGTCGACGCGCGCGCACAGGCGCGCCGCGCCGAGTTCCGCGAGCCGCGCGTCGAGCCGGCGGCCATGGCCGCAGAACTGGTCGTAGTTGCGGTCGCCGAACGCGAGCACCGCGAAATGCACGCCGTCGAGACGCGCGGCGCTGCCGGCCTGCAGCGCGTCCCAGAACTCGCCGCCGTTGTCGGGCGCATCGCCGTCGCCGAACGTGCTCGTCATCAGCAGCACGTATTGCGCACCGGCGAGCGACGTGACCGGATAGTCGGACATGCACGCGGTGCGGATCTCGAAGCCCGCGTTCATCAGCTTCGTCGCGTAATCCTCGGTCAACGATTCGATGTTGCCGGTCTGCGAGGCCCACAGCAGCACGACCTTCGGGCGCGTGCGCACGATGCGCACACCGCCGGACGCGGCGGCGTCGGCCGGCAGCGCGGGCGCCACGGCAATCTGCGCACCGGCCGGCAGCGAGCGGCTGAACAGGCCCGCGAGCATGCCGTCGAGCCAGAACCGCACGGGCGGCGTCAGCGGAGCGCCGGCCGGCAGCACGGGCACGCTGCCTTCGCGACGGCCGGCGCTCGCCTTCAGCCCGCCGACGAGGCCGGCCACGTACAGCCGCTCGGTGTCGGTCAGCGGCGGCGGCGCGAGATCGGCGACGCCAAGCGCGGCCGCGAAAGTGTCGATGTCTGCCATGTCGGATTCCTGTGAAGCAGTGGCCTGCACCATCGCCGGCGCGGGCCGCGCGTCGTCGGCGCACGCATCGGGTCGCGCGGTGTCGTCGTCGGTGGACGCGAACGCGTCGGCCTCGACGCGCGTCAGCGCGACCGCGCAGTATTTCAGTTCGGGTTGCTGCGATTCCGGGTCGATCGCGTCGTTCGTCACCGCGTTGATGCACAGATCGTCGCCGTATACGTCGTTCCAGTGCATCGGCGCGAAGCAGTTGCCGCACCGCACGCGCTCGGTCACGACGGCCGGCAGCACCGCGCGGCCGCGCGCCGAACGGATCTCGACGCTGTCCTTCGCGGCGATGCCGAGCGCGCTCGCATCGTCCGGGTGCAGTTCGACGAACGGGCGCGGGTTCAGCTTGTTCAGCATCGCGACCTTGCCCGTCTTCGTCATCGTGTGCCACTGATGTTGCAGCCGCCCGGTGTTCAGCACGATCGGGAACGTGTCGTCGGGCAGCTCGGCCGGATCGACGTGCGGCCGCGCGAAAAAGCGCGCCTTGCCCGACGACGTCGGAAACGCGAGGCGCGGGGCCGCGCTGCCGTCGGCCGCGGTGCGCGGCGTCTGGCTCACGCCGTCGTTCAGGTAGCGGATCGGGTGCCGCTCGCGCGCGGTGCCCGGCGCGACCGGCCACTGCACGGGCCCCTCGCGCAGCGCCGCATGGCTCGCGCCGCGCAGGTCGTAGCCCGTCGCCGGATTCGAGAAACGCACGATCTCGTCGAACACGTCGGCCGCCGACGCATAGTCGAACGCATCGCCGAAACCCATCGCACGCGCGACTTCCGCGACGATGCGCCAGTCGGGTAGCGCGTCGCCGGGCGGCGCGACCGCGGCGCGCATCAGCGTCATGTTGCGTTCGGAGTTGATCATCACGCCGTCGCCCTCGGCCCACAGCGCGCCGGGCAGCAGGATGTCCGCGTAGCGGTTGGTCTCGGTGTCGAGGAACGCGTCCTGTGCGATCACGAGTTGCGCCGCCTGCAGCCCGGCGATCACGTTGCGCCGGTTCGGCACGGTCGCGACCGGGTTCGTGCAGACGATCCAGCATGCCTTGATGTCGCCGGCCGCCATTCGCGCGAACAGGTCGACCGTGCCGTTACCGGTTTCCTTGCGCAGCGTGCCGGCCGGCACGCGCCACAGGTTCTCGACGAAGCGGCGGTCATCGTCGGATGCCACCGAGCGCTGGCCCGGCAACCCCGGCCCCATGTAGCCCATCTCGCGGCCGCCCATCGCGTTCGGCTGGCCGGTCAGCGAGAACGGCCCGCTGCCCGGGCGGCAAATCTTGCCGGTCGCGAGATGCAGGTTGCAGATCGCGTTGGTGTTCCACACGCCGTGCGTGCTCTGGTTGAGCCCCATCGTCCAGCAGCTCATCCATTCCTGCGCGTCGCCGATCCATTGCGCGGCGGTGCGGATGTCGGCTTCGGCCAGCCCCGTGATCTCGGCGACACGCTCGGGCGTGTAGTCGGCGAGGAACGCGGGCATCGCGTCCCAGCCTTCGGTGTAGGCGTCGATGAACGCGGCATCCGTGCGGCCGTTCGCGTGCAGCAGATGCAGGAGCCCGTTCGTCAGCGCGAGATCGGTGCCCGGCCGGATCTGCAGGAACAGGTCGGCCTTGTCGGCGGTGCCGGTGCGGCGCGGATCGACGACGATCAGCTTCGCGCCGGCCTTCACGCGATCCATCATCCGCAGGAACAGGATCGGGTGGCAATCGGCCATGTTTGCGCCGATCACGAAGAACAGGTTCGCGCGATCGAAATCCTGATACGACCCGGGCGGGCCGTCGGCGCCGAGCGACTGCTTGTAGCCGGTGCTCGCACTCGCCATGCAGAGGCGCGAGTTCGACTCGATGTTGTTGGTGCCGACGAAGCCCTTCGCGAGCTTGTTCACGAGATACTGCGCCTCGATCGACATCTGCCCCGACACGTAGAACGACAGCGCATCGGGCCCGTGCGTATCGAGCACCGCGCGCAGCCGCCGCGCGGTCTCGGCGATCGCGTCGCGCGCCGGCAGCGGCACGAGGTCGTCCTCGCGCGCGCGCCGCACGAACGCGCGGTCGAGCCGCCCCGAGCGGCGCAGCGCGACGTGCGCCGACGAACCCTTCGTGCACAGCCGCCCGAAGTTGGTCGGATGGTCGGCGTCGCCGGACACCTTGACGACTTCGCCGTCCTCCACGTGCAGCACCATCCCGCAGCCGACGCCGCAGTACGGGCACACGCTCTTGACGGGGGTGGCGGTCATGCGTGCTCCGGAGCGCTCAGGCCGCGATCCACACGAAGCCGTCCTCGACCCGCGACGGATACGCGTTCACCGACTGCTCGGGCGCTTCCAGGCATTCGCCGGTACGCAGGTCGAAGTGCTGCTTGTACAGCGGCGATGCAACCACGACGCGCTCGCCGAGGCTGCCGATCAGTCCGCGCGACATCACGGCGGCCCGCGACACGGGATCGACGTTGTCGATCGCGAACACGCCGCCGTCGGCGTGCGCGACGTGAAACACCGCGACCTGCTCGCCGTTGACGAGCGCGCACACGCCGGTGTTCGGCACGATGTCGTCGAGCGGGCACACGCGGGTCCAGGACAGCGGAAGACGGTCGTTCATGATGGGCTCCTTGTAAAAGACGCTGGCGTCGGTCAGGGTCAAACGGTTGCGGGTTCGGCGACGACGGGAATCGACACGGGCTTGCCCCCTGTGCGCTCGCCGGGCGTCGCGGGCCGGATCTGGCCGCGCGTCTCGACGAATTCGATGGTCGTGTCCGGCGCCTCGCTGTTCACGAAGTGGCGGAAGCGCTTGCGCGTTTCGGGATCGGTGACGGCCTTCTTCCATTCGCACTCGTAGGTGTCGATCACGTGCTGCATGTCGGCTTCGAGTTCGGCCGCGATCGCGAGCGTGTCGTGCACGACGACGTCGATCAGGTAGTCGAGGCCGCCTTCGAGGTTGTCGCGCCACACGCTGGTGCGTTGCAGGCGGTCGGCCGTGCGCACGTAGAACATCAGGAAGCGGTCGATGTAGCGGATCAGCGTGTCACGATCGAGATCGGACGCGAGCAGCTCCGCGTGGCGCGGCTTCATCCCGCCGTTGCCGCACACGTACAGGTTCCAGCCCTTCTCGGTCGCGATGATGCCGACGTCCTTTCCCTGCGCTTCCGCGCACTCGCGCGTGCAGCCGGACACGCCGAACTTGATCTTGTGCGGCGCGCGCAGCCCCTTGTAGCGATTCTCCAGGTCGATCGCGAGGCCGACCGAATCGTCGACGCCGTAGCGGCACCACGTCGACCCGACGCACGACTTCACGGTGCGCAGCGCCTTGCCGTACGCATGCCCCGATTCGAAGCCGGCGGCGATCAGTTCCTCCCAGATCGACGGCAACTGTTCGACGCGGGCACCGAACAGGTCGACGCGCTGGCCACCCGTGATCTTCGTGTACAGGCCGTATTTTTTCGCGACCTGGCCGACCGCGATCAGCCCTTCCGGCGTGACTTCGCCGCCCGGCATGCGCGGCACGACCGAATACGTGCCGTCGCGCTGGATGTTCGCGAGGTAGTAGTCGTTCGAATCCTGCAGCCCCGCGTGTTCCTTCTTCAGCACGAACTCGTTGAAACACGACGCGAGGATGCCCGCGACGGCCGGCTTGCATACGTCGCAGCCTAGCCCGCGGCCGTGCTTGTGCAGCAGTTCGTCGAACGTCGTGATGCGCTCGACGCGGATCAGATGGAACAGCTCCTGGCGCGAATGCGGGAAGTGCTCGCACAGATGGTTGTTGACCGCGAGGCCCTGCTTCTTCATCTCGGCCTTCATGATCTGCGTGACGAGCGGCACGCAGCCGCCGCACGACGTGCCGGCGCCCGTGCACGTCTTCAGCGCGCCGAGGCTCGTCGCGCCGTCGGCCACCGCCGCGCAGATCTGCGACTTCGACACGTTGTTGCACGAGCAGATCTGCGCGGCCGCGGGCAGCGCATCGACGCCGATCGCCGGCTTCGCCGCGCCGTCCGACGACGGCAGGATCAGGAATTCCGGCGATTCGGGCAGCTCGATGCGGTTCAGCATCATCTGCAGCAGCGTGCCGTACTCGGTTGCGTCGCCCACCATCACCGCGCCGTGCAGGAACTTGCCGCAGTCGGACACCACGAGCTTCTTGTAGACCTGGCGGCGCTCGTCCGCGTACTGGTAAGTACGGCTGCCGGCCGTCGTGCCGTGCGCGTCGCCGATGCTCGCCACGTCGACGCCCATCAGCTTCAGCTTCGTGCTCATGTCGGCGCCTGCGAACGCGGCGGCGTCGCCGGCCTCGCCGCCGAGCTGTTTCGCGACCACGCGCGCCATGTCGTAGCCGGGCGCGACGAGGCCGTACACCATGCCGTTCCAGGCCGCGCATTCGCCGATCGCGTAGATGTCGGCGTCACTCGTGCGGCATGCGTCGTCGATCGCGACGCCGCCGCGCGGGCCGATGTCGAGCCCGCACGCGCGGGCCAGTTCGTCGCGCGCCCGGATGCCGGCCGAGAACACGATCATGTCGGTGTCGAGATGCGAGCCGTCGGCGAACGCCATCCGGTGCGTGCCTGCTTCGCCGTCGACGATTTCGAGCGTGTTCTTGCCGGTATGCACGGTCACGCCGAGCGCCTCGATCTTCGAACGCAGCATCCGGCCACCGCCGTCGTCGACCTGCACGGCCATCAGGCGCGGCGCGAATTCGACGACGTGCGTGTCGAGCCCCATGTCGCGCAGCGCCTTCGCGCATTCGAGGCCGAGCAGCCCGCCGCCGATCACGACGCCGCGCGTCGCGTGCGCGCCGCACGCCTGCATCGCTTCGAGATCCTCGATCGTCCGGTACACGAAGCAGCCCGCGCGATCGCGGCCCGGCACCGGCGGCACGAACGGACGCGAGCCCGTGGCGAGCACCAGCTTGTCGTACGCGAGCGTTTCGCCCGACACGAGCGTGACCGTATGCGCGGCGCGGTCGATCGATGCGACTTGCGCGTTCAGGCGCAGGTCGAACTGCGGATGGCGTTCGAAGAAGCCGGGTTCGACGAGCGACAGGTCGTCCGCCGACTTGCCCGCGAAGAATTCCGACAGGTGCACGCGATCGTAGGCCGGGCGCGGTTCCTCGCCGAGCACGGTGACCTGCAGCGCGCCGGCCGTGCCGGCTTGCGCCGCGACGCATTCGAGAAGCTTGTGGCCGACCATGCCGTGGCCGATGACGATGAGTTTCATGATGACGGTTCCTTCGGTCGATCAGTTCGCGGCGCCGGCGGCGGCCAGCGCGCGATCGCGCAGTTCGGCTTCGCGCGCCTTGTGCTCTTCGCTGAAGCGCACGGCCATCGCGCACAACGCGGTCGCGGTGACCGCGAGGCCGAGCAGGCTCAGCGTGTGCTGCACGTCGCCGACGCCCTTCAGCAGGAAAGCCGCGGCGACCGCGCCGACGTTGCCGCCCGCGCCGACGATCCCCGCGACGCCGCCGAGCGCCTTGCGGTCGATGAACGGCACGAGCGCGTAGGTCGCGCCGCACGCCATGTGCGTGAAGAGGCCGAAGGTCAGCATCGCGACGAGGGCGATGCCGATGCCTTGCGCATGCGAGAACCAGATCAGCCCGAGCCCTTCGCCGATGATCAGCGCGCACAGCAGCATCGCGCGCACGTCGAGGCTGCGGCGTGCGGCGATCTTGTCCGACAGCCAGCCGCCGAGCGCGCGGGCGAACAGCGCGAGCAGACCGAACAGGCCGACCGCGAAACCGGCGTCCTTCAGCGACAGATTGAAGTGATCGACGTAGTACAGCGCGGCGATGTTGTGGATGAACACCTCGACGCCGAAGCACGCGCCGTACGTGACGAACAGCATCCACACGCGGTAGTTGCCGCATGCGGCGAAGAAGCTGGCCCAGCCGCCCTTCTTGCCGCTGTCGACCGTCACGCCCTGCTTGCGCAGCGCGACGAAATCGCCTTGCGGGCAGTCCTGCGTGAAGCGCCAGTAGGCCCACGCCATCACGAGCATCGCCACGCCCGGCACGACCAGCGCGACGCGCCATGACGAGTCCTCGCCGAGGCCGAGCATCAGGCCGGCGGCGACCAGCAGCGGCATCAGCGCCTGCGTCGCGCCCGCGCCGGCATTGCCCCAGCCGGCCGTCGTCGCGTTCGCGGTGCCGACCACGTTCGGCGCGAACATCACCGAGGTGTGGTACTGCGTGATCACGAAGCCCGCGCCGATCGCGCCGATGCCGAGCCGGCAGATCAGGAACCACAGGTAATCGTGCGTGAACGACACGGCGAACACGGGGATCGCGCCGAGCAGCAGCAGCCCGGCATACACGCGGCGCGGACCGAAGCGGTCGCACATCGGACCGACCAGCAGCCGCACGGCGATCGTCGCGGCCACCGCGGCGATGTTGACGTTCGCGACTTGCGCCGCCGTAAGATGGAATTCGCGCGCGATCAGCGGCATCAGCGGCGCGCACGCGAACCACGCGAAAAAGCATACGAAGAACGCCATCCACGTCAGATGGAACGCGCGCATCGGCGCGGTGCGGAGGCTGAAGAGATCGATACGGGTAGCTTTGTCGGTCATGTCATCCGCCAAACGAAAAACGGCGTCCTGCGCACCCGGTCTCGTGGAGAGACCCGATGCGTAGGACGCCGTTGCCCATGATGAAGCCCGTTGCCGGGCGGTTCTGTAATCGGTACTGCGGACGCATCGCCATTGACGCGTCCGAACCACCTTACGCAAACACCGTGCCATGTCGGCCCGAGTCGCGCTGGCGGCCCCGCCGCGCAAGGCTCGCCGGCCAGGCTGCACCGCGCTCCGGCATGCGGCGCACGATGCGCCGCGATGCAGCGAGGCACAGTTGTGGTGCGCTGCAGCACTGTCGCCGTGCGACATTGCGGTGCGCGTTGACGGGGCACGATGCACACCGATGCGGCATCGCGCCGGCCCGTGCGCGGCAAGCGCATGCATGCGTACGGCCATCGCGCGGTGCATCGCGGCGCGCGATGGCCGTACGTTGAGCCGGTTGGCCCGGATATTGCTGAACCCTATGCATCACACCGGCAACGGCGCCGGTGGGCAGTCCCCGCAAAACCCTGCTCGCCCTTCACGGCGAGCCATCCAGGACAACGGCGTCCCCCGTGCTCGGCACGGCCGGATGCCGGTGCGTTTCGACCGCCCGCCGCCGCCGCGCAACAACGCGTTATCAGACCGCCGCATGGATGCGATGCGGCACAGGAACACGACATGACGACAGGCAAAGTCACCTTGCTGGGCGCCGGCCCCGGCGACCTCGATCTCCTCACGCTGAAGGCCGTGAAAGCCCTGGCCGCCGCCGACGTGCTGCTGCTCGACGATCTCGTCGCGCCCGGCATCGTCGAACTCGCGCCGCGGGCGCGCGTGATCCGCGTCGGCAAGCGCGGCGGCTGCCGCTCCACGCCGCAGGCGTTCATCGAGCGGCTGATGCGTCGCTACGCGCTGCGCGGCGCGCACGTGGTGCGCGTGAAGGGCGGCGACGCGCTGCTGTTCGGGCGCGCCGGCGAAGAGCTCGCGACGCTGCGCGCGGCCGCGATTCCCGTGGAGATCGTCAACGGCATCTCGTCGGGATTCGCGGCCGCCGCGAGCCTCGGCATCTCGCTCACGCACCGCGAGCACTGCCAGGGCGTCACGTTCGTCACCGCGCACCGCCAGGACCACGGCGAACCCGACTGGGCACGGCTCGCGGCGACCGGCACGACGCTCGCGATCTACATGGGGATGAGCCGCGTCGACAGCCTCGCGGCGGGCCTGCTCGCCGCGCTGCCGGCGTCGACACCGGCGGCGGCCGTGCAATGGGCCGGCACGCCCGACGAACGCCGCTGGACCGGCACGCTTGGCAGCCTTGCGTGCGGCATCGACGAAGCGCGGCTCGGCAGCCCGGCCGTGATCCTCGTCGGCGGCGCGATCGGCGAGGCGGCCGTGCAGCACGAGGATGCCGCGCGCGACACGGCGCTGGTCCGGGCCGCGTAGCATGCGCTGCATCACGCGGCGCCGGCCGCCCACCTTCTCCGAATCCATAGGCCACGTTCGCGCCGGCCGCCGGCCGCGCACGCACGGTAACGGGGCCACGCGGCGACTCGGCCGTCACATGCCGTTCGCGCGTCGCGCCGCCCTTCCGCCGCTTCCGCTCGCCTCATGAGTTCGTCCGCCCCGCCCCGCCTGCGCGTGCTGCTCGTCACCGATACCGACAAGCCGATCGGCGAACTCGGCGACGCGCTCGCACGCCTCGGCTACGAGATGCTGAACGACGTCGCGACGCCCGCGCGCCTGCCGGCGGCCGTCGAGGAACAACGCCCCGACGTCGTGATCATCGATACCGATTCGCCGTCGCGCGACACGCTCGAGCAGCTCGCGGTGATGAACGCGACTGCGCCGCGCCCCGTGCTGATGTTCAGTCACGACGGCGACCAGGCGCTGATCCGCGCGGCGGTCGGCGCGGGCGTCAGCGCGTATCTCGTCGAAGGATTGTCGGCCGAGCGCCTCGCGCCGATTCTCGAAGTCGCGCTCGCGCGCTTCTCGCACGACGATGCGCTGCGCCGCCGGCTCGCCGACGTCGAGCGCGAACTCGCGGAGCGCAAGCTGATCGACCGCGCGAAACGCGTGCTGATGGACCAGCGCAGGCTGTCCGAGCACGATGCGTATGCGGCGCTGCGCAAGCGCGCGATGGATCAGGGCCTGCGCATCGTCGATGTCGCGCGGCAGTTGCTCGATGCGTCACCCCAGTCATGACCGCCATGAATATTTCGCCCCCCACCGCGCCGGAACGCGCGCATCTTCGCCTCGGGTTCGTCGCGCTCAGCGACGCGGCCCCGCTGATCGTCGCGCAACGCCTGGACCTCGGCGCACCGCACGGCCTGACGCTCGAACTGAACCGCCAGCCGTCGTGGGCCGCCGTGCGCGACAAGCTGCTGAGCGGCGAGCTCGACGCCGCGCATGCGTTGTACGGGCTCGTCTGCGGGCTGCAGCTCGGCATCGGCGGTCCGCAGGCGGACATGGCCGCGCTGATGGTGCTGAACCGCAACGGCCAGGCCATCTCGTTCTCGCGCGGCCTCGCCGACGCGTACCGCGAGGGCGGCAGCGTGCGCGACGCGCTCGCGGCGCTCGGCCGCAAGCCGCTGCTCGCGCAGACGTTCCCGACCGGCACGCACGCGATGTGGTTGAACCACTGGCTCGCATCGCACGACGTCGATCCGCTGCGCGACGTGCGCAGCGTCGTGATTCCGCCGCCCGAGATGGTCGCCGCGCTCGCGGGCGGCGAGCTCGACGGCTTCTGCGCGGGCGAACCGTGGCATGCGGTCGCCGAAGCGTGCGGCGCGGGCCGCACCGTCGCCGTCACGAGCGAAATCTGGCCCGATCATCCGGAGAAGGTGCTCGCGGCCCGCCGCGACTTCGTCTCGCTGTATCCGGCCACCGCACGCGCGCTGATCCGCACGCTCGTCGATGCGTGCGCGTGGCTCGACAGCGCCGCGCACCGCCGCGAGGCGGCCGACTGGCTCGCGTCGCCCGACGCGCTCGGCGTGCCGGCCCGGCTGATCGCACCGCGCCTGCTCGGCGACTACGGCGCGGGGCCGTTCGCCACGCCGCTGCTGCCGATCCGTTTCCACGACGGCGGCGCAGTGAACCGGCCCGATCCGCGCGAAGGCCGGTGGTTCCTGACGCAATACCGGCGCTGGGGCATGCTCGACGGGCCGCACGACGACGCGGGCATCGCCGCGGCGATCGCGCAGACCGCGTTGTATGATGCTGCGGTCGCCGAAGGCGGCGCAGGCCCGTCGCGGGCGTGACGCGCGCCGCGCGGTGCAGCCGACGTGTGCTGCCGGGCCACGGCGCCCGGCCGCTGTCCGCCCATGCCGCTCGTGCCGCCCATGCCGCTCGTGCTGCTCGTGCTGCTCGTGCTGCTCGTGTCGCCCGTGCCGCTCATGCCGCTCGTGCGATAGCGCCTTGCCACTCCGTCCCCGCTCCGAATCGATGCCGAAACGAACGCGCGCGCCGCTCGACGTGCTGCTCACCGAAATCCGCGCGTGCCGCGCATGCGAAGCCGACCTGCCGCTCGGCCCGCGCCCCGTCGTGCGCGCGCATCGCGACGCACGCATCCTGATCGTCGGGCAGGCGCCCGGCGCACGCGTCCATGCGAGCGGCATCCCGTGGGACGACGCGAGCGGCAAGCGGCTGCGCGACTGGCTCAGCGTCGACGCCGACACCTTCTACGACGAGACGCGCTTCGCGATCGTGCCGATGGGCTTCTGCTACCCGGGCCGCGGCGCGAGCGGCGACAACCCGCCGCGCCCCGAATGCGCGCAACTGTGGATCGACCGGTTGGTGGCCGAACTGCCGTCGATCCGACTCACGCTGCTGATCGGCCAGTATGCGCAGCGGCATTTCCTGCACGGCACGCGCAAGGCGACGCTGACCGACACCGTGCACGCGTGGCGCGACTACGGCCCCGCGATCCTGCCGCTGCCGCATCCGTCGCCGCGCAATCAGGCATGGTTCAAGCACCATCCCTGGTTCGACGCCGAGGTCGTGCCCGAGCTGCGGCGCCGGGTCGCGCCGCTCGTGGCGGGCTGACCGCGCAGGCGCCCATCCCCGTCGCGCCCGGTTCGCTGTACCATCGCGGCTCCACCGCGTCACGAACAGCAGAATCCTTCATGCCCTCCACCGCCCCGCCGCGCCTGTACGGGATGCCCGAACGCAGCGACCGGCTCGATTTCTACATCCGCGACCAGGCGTCGCGCCAGGCGATCACCGAGCCGCACCGGCACGCGTATTTCCAGATCCAGTTCAACCTCGGCGGCGACACCGAGCAGCGCATCGGCGGCGTCACGCGGCCGTTTCCGCGCGGCGCGCTCGCGTTCGTGCTGCCGCACCGCGAGCACCTGATTCCGCATCCGGAAGGCGCGCACTTCATCGTGATCAACTTCAGCCAGGCGTTCCTGCGCGCCGATCTCGACGTCGATCCGCTCGATCTCGAGGACGTGCCCGCGCACCGCTTCCCCGAGCTCACGCCGTTCCGCTTCCAGGAGCATCTCGACTTCATCCTGACCGGCGATACGTACGACGAAGCGCGCCGCCTCGCGCTGTGCATGCTCGACGCCGATCGCGTGCGCACCTTCGGCTCCACCACGTTGCTGCGCGGCTACCTGCTGCAACTGATCGGGCTCGTCTGCACGCAGTACGCGGGCGCGCTCGACAAGCTCGCGCAGCGCGGCGCCCAGCGCGCCGGCCGGCGCGACGCGCTGGCCCGCGTGCTGCGCCACGTGCGTGCGAACCTGACCCGTGAGGACCTGACGCTCGCCGCGACCGCCGAAGCCGCGTTCCTCTCCCCGAACTACCTTGCGCACCTGGTCCGCAAGGAAACCGGCAGCACCTTCACCGATCTCGTGACCGAGCGCCGGATCGCGCTGGCGCAGTCGCTGCTGGCCCATACCAGCCGGCGCATCGCGGACATCGCCCGCTCGGTCGGCTTCCGCGACGAAGGGTATTTCGCGCGGCGCTTCCGCGCGCGGGTCGGCGTGTCGCCGAAGGCGTACCGCGACGCGAACGCCGCGCTGCCCGCCGACGACGATGCGCCGGCGGCCGCCGACGCGTAGTTTTGTCCCGGTAAAACGCAGTTGCGTCGCATCCGGGCGCACGCGCGTCGGGTATCGTTGCACGCATGCCGGCGCGGTGCGCCGGCCATCCGTCTTCCTACCGAACGAGGGCCATCCGATGTCCGCCTATGTCATCGACGCCGCCGAGCGTCCTTCCGTCGAAGTCGAACAGTCGTCCGCGCGCTTTCCGGTGCGCCGCGTATTCTGCGTCGGCCGCAACTACGCCGACCACGCCCGCGAAATGGGCGCCGACCCCGACCGCGAGCCGCCGTTCTTCTTCACGAAACCGGCCGACGCGATCATCCCGGCCAGCGGCACGGTCGCCTATCCGCCGCTGACGAACGATCTCCATCACGAAATCGAGCTGGTCGTCGCGATCGGCAAGGACGGCCGGTCGATCGACCCGGCCGACGCGCTGTCGCACGTGTGGGGCTATGGCGTCGGCGTCGACCTCACACGCCGCGACCTGCAGGCCGAAGCGAAGAAGCTGAGCCGTCCGTGGGACTGGGCGAAGGGTTTCGACGCATCGGGCCCCGTGACCGCGCTGCGCGCGGCGACGGCCACCGGCCATCCGGCCACCGGCCGCATCTGGCTCGCGGTCAACGGCGAAACCCGCCAGCAAGGCGACCTCGCCGACATGATCTGGGCCGTGCCCGACGTCATCGCGTACGTGTCGCGCTCGGTCGAACTGAAGGCCGGCGACCTGATCTTCACCGGCACGCCGGCCGGCGTCGGCGCGCTGCAGCCGGGCGACCGCGTGACGGGCGGCGTCGACGGCATCGCGACGTTCGAATTCGTGGTCGGCGCGAAGCCGTAACGCGGCACGCGGGGCGAGCGCCCCGCGATACCCCGATGCCGGTCAGTCGTAGCGGCGCAGGAAGGCATCGGCGACGGCCGGCGGGTTCAGCGCTTTCGCCGATGCGTTTTCCAGCGCCTCGGCCGCGTCGTCGTCGCTGATCGACACGAACAGCGTGATGGCCGCCCTGTCGTCGCCCGTGCCGAATACGCCGTCGCGATCGAGCAGGCGCAACGCCTCGATCATGTCGGCGTGCAGTTGCCGCGAAAATTCGGTGAATCGCGACCGGACGAACTGCGGGCTCAGCACTTCGTCGGCCAGCCTGCCGCAGATCGCGTTGAACGGCGACGCCTCGGCCGCCGCGTACGCCCATTCGGAAACGCCCCACACGAACGACGGATCGTCGTCCGTAACCGCCTGCTGCGCGCTGATCCGGCGCAGCCCTTCGACCGAATTGGCTGCCGGCACCACCGTCATCGCGCCGCTGTCGGTGTACAACGCAAACGCGTAGAAATGCTCGTCCGGGTGCAACGCCCGCAGCGCCCTGAAGGTCGCCCTCGCGGCATCGGCAATGTCCCGCTGGAAATCAGAAAAGTCGCTCATCGCATCCTCGTCCAGTCGCCTTTCGTGCTCGTCGGGACACGCGGCGCGCGGATCGTGCGTCGTCTCCCGGCATGCGGCGGATTGTCCGTCATTCGGCCGCGCGCCGGTACCGGGGCGCACCCGCGCTCACCGCCCGGCGTCCTGCCCGTCGAACGCCCGCACGCACACGGCGGCCGCCAGCGCGACCGCCGCCGACAGCAGCATCATCGCGAGCGGCAGGTAGCCCGCGTTGGCCGGGGTCAGCAGCGCGCCCGTCAGCGACGACAGCGCGCCGCCGCCGCCGATCGTCATCGCGCCGGCCAGCCCCGACGCGCTGCCTGCGAGTTCCCGCCGTACCGACACCGCGCCCGCATGGGCGCCGGGATTGCTCAGCCCGTTGCCGACGCCGACCAGCACGCACGGCCCGAACCATGCGAGCGCGTGGGTCGCGCCGCCGAACACGAGCACGAGGCCGATCAGCGGGCCCGCACACGCCACGACCCGCCCGCAGAGGATCGTCGTGGCCAGCGCATGGCGGCGCGCGAGCCGCGCGGCCAGGAAGCTGCCGCACACGAAACCGGCCGTGATCGTCCCCATGTAGAAGCCGATCTCCGCCGGCGCGATGCCGAACAGCATTTTCGCGGCGAGCGGCGCGCCGGCCAGAAACGCGTAGAACGCGCCCGTCGAAAACGCCATGCAGAGCGCATAGGCCCAGAAACGGCGCGCACGCAGCAGCGCCGGATACGCGCGAAGTTGCTGCCCGAAACTCGACGGTCGATGCGTATGGGTTTCGACGAGATCGAGCGCGCACCACGCGAACAGCGCGATGCCGACTGCGGCCAGCAACCAGAAGCTCGCGCGCCAGCCGACCGTCTGGTCGAGCGCGCCGCCGAGCGTGGGGCCGAGCATCGGCGCAAACGCGGCAGCCATCGCCGCATAGCCGATCCGGCTCGCCGCGCGCGCGCCGCCGCCGGCGTCGCGGATCGCCGCCATCGACACGGGATAAACCGACGTGATCGCCGCCTGCATCAGCCGGCAGCCGAGAAACACGCGGATATCGGTCGCCATCGCGCAACCGAGCGAACCGAGCGCGAATATCGCGACGCTCGTCAGCACGATCGGCCGCCGCCCGAACCGGTCGGACAGCGGCCCCGTCACGCATTCGAGCGACGCGGCCACCGCCGCATACCCGCCGAGCGACAGCGCGACGAGCGCATAGTCGGTGTGCAGGTCGCGCGCGATCGCCGGCAGCGACGGCAGGAACAGGCTCAGCGGCAGCACCGACAACGCGCACAGCAGGATCAACGTTGCATGCCGCGGCGATGCCGGGTCGGAAGCGGTCGACAGATTCGATGCCAAGCGGATGCTCTCCCGCGCACGGGCCGCACGGCCGCGCGCAATGCAAAAAAAAGCCCCCGAACGAGTCGGGGGCGCATGGATGCCGGCGCGGTGCCGCTACCGGACCCTGCGCCTGTGGACTACTACGATGAAGCAAGCCGTTTTCATGCCGAATGGCTCCTGAATGCGTGGCGGACCGCCAGCGATACCGGACGATGTTAGGTGACCAACAACAGCCGCGTCAACGCCCTAACGCGTGCGCACCGAGACGAACTTCCGCGCGTTGTTGCGCTGGATCAGCACGGCGATCACGCTGCCGCCGGTCGCTTCGAGCGTCTGCACCTCGTCCGGCGTCTCGAGCAGCGTGTCGTTGAGCTCCAGCACGACGTCGCCCGGCTGGATGCCTGCGCGCGCGGCGGGGCCGTGCACCGCGTCCACCATCATCCCGACCGCGAGCCCCGTCGAACGGCGTTCGACGTCGCTCAACGCGTGCATCGTCAGTCCGAGACGGTCGCCATGGTCGCCGCTGTCGCCTGCGTCGCCGGTGCCCGACCCCGGCCGCGCGGCGGCCTTCGGCGCGGCCATGCCGACCGTCGCCGCCGCGCTCCCGCCCGCTTCGTCGGCGCCCGTGATCGTCAGCGTCATCGGCGCACGGTTGCGGATCACGCGCAGCGGCGCCTTCCCGCCGGGCGGCAACGCGGCGGCCAGGTCGTTCAGTTCGGCCGAGCGACCGATGGCCTTGTCGCCCATCTTCACGATCACGTCGCCGGGCTTCAAGCCGGCCGCTGCGGCCGGCGAGCCGGGCTCGACGCCGTTGACGAGCGCGCCTGCCGGACGCGGCAGCCCGAACGCCGCGGCCAGACCGACGCCGACGTCCTGGACGTCGATGCCGAATGCATTGACGGACGGCGCGCCCGGCACGGGCGCCTGAGGCTGCTGCGTCTGCATCTGCGCCTGCTGTTGCGCGCGCAACTGGGCGCGCACCTTTGTCGCGAATGCGATCGGAATGGCGAAGGTCGTGCTCGCGTAGCGGTCGGCGCCCGTATAGACCTGTACCGCGATGCCGATCACGTCGCCCGCGCGATTGAACACGGGGCCGCCCGAGTTGTCCGGGTTCGGTGCGATGTCGGTCTCGAAGAACGGGAATGCGCTGCCGTCCGGCAACCGGCGCGACGTCGCGCTGACGATGCCGGCCGTCACCGTGTTGCCCGACCCGTCCGGCGCGCCGATCGTCATCACCGGTTCGCCCGCGCGGACTTTCGACGAATCGCCGACCCGCACGAACGGCAGCTTCGTCGCGTCGACGCGCAGCACGGCCACATCGCTTTGCGGATCGACGGCCAGCACCGTCGCCTTGAATTCGCGGCGGTCGGTAAGCCGTACCGTCACGTCGGTCGCCTCATCGACCACATGGGCGGACGTGAGAATCAGGCCATCTGCGCTGACGATGAAGCCCGAGCCGCTGCCGGACACCGCGCGCGGCGCCGTATCGGGCGCCGGCGCCTGCGGCCCCTGCGCGGGCGGCGGTGCGCCATGCCGGAAGAACGCGGCGAGCGGATCGTCGGGGTCGAGGACGGCAAAGGCCGGCCCGCCGGTTTGCGGATCGGGTGTGGCGGCCAGGATGGTCACGACCGCCGGGCCGTAGCGCTCGACGATCGCCGGGAAATCGACCGGCATCGCGTAAGGCGCGGCGGGCGGCCGCGCCTTCATCGCCGGCGGTGCGGCGTGCGGCGCGAGGGTGCCGGCAACGGCGGCGGGCGGCGGTAAACATCCGGCAAACACGCCCCCGATCAACGCGGTGCGAAGCACGGCGCGAGCAAGCGTCTGGCAAACCACGGCGCAACCTCCCCCGGCAGCCGCGGCGCCACGTTGCGCGAGACGCGCAGGCGCCCGACAAGCACCGGTACACCCAACCATTTATAGCCCACGCGTCGGGTGGAACGTACGAATCGAAACCCGTATGCCGGGAGGCGCCGTGGCGGCGGAACCGCGACGGCGTTCGTTTCGAACAAAGTACGCGGTTCGTCAATCCGCACAAGTCCTGCGACCGCTCACTCCCCGCCGACTCGCTCCGCGATCGCCGACACCATCCGCAACATCGGCTCGAACGCATCGGCCGACGTATTGCCGAAACCGAGCACGAGCCCGTTGCCGGCCCGCCCCGCGTCGATCGCGAAACCCGACAGCGGGAACGGCCCGATGCCATGCGCGCGCGCCGCTTCGACGATCGCGCGATCGCGATAACGCGCCGGCAGCCGCAGTGCGAGATGCAGCCCGCATGGGCCGCCCTCGACCTGGTGCGGCACGCTCAGGCTGCTATCGAGCGCGGCGAGCAGCAAACGCCGCCGGTCGCGATACAGCCGACGCATCCGCCCGAGATGCCGGCCGTACTCGCCCGTCTCGATGAAATCGGCCAGCGCGAGCTGCACATGGCGCGTCCCGCCGCGCAGCATCTCCGGCAGCGCCGGCCGCACGGCGGCCAGCAACGCGTCGGGCAGCACGAGAAAACCGATCCGCAGCGCCGGAAACATCGTCTTGCTGAACGAGCCGAGATAGACGACCGGCGAATCGGGCGCGAGCCCATGCATCGCGCCGATCGGCTCGCCGGTGTGACGGAATTCGCTGTCGTAGTCGTCCTCGATGATCCACGCGCGATGGCGGCGCGCCGCATCGATCAGCGCGAGCCGGCGCGAGATCGACAGCACCGCGCCGGTCGGGAACTGGTTCGACGGCGTCGTATAGACGAGGCGCGGCGGCCGCTCGCGCCAGTCGTCCGGTTCCGCGCGCAGTCCTTCCGCGTCGACCGGCATCGGCACGACGTCGAGGTCGGCCGCCTGCATCGCGGTGCGCGCGCCACGATAGCCGGGCTCCTCGACCCACACCGTATCGCCCGGATTGGTCAGCAACTGCGCGCACAGCGCGATCGCCCCCTGCGCGCCCTCCGTGATCACGATCTGCTCGGGATCGCAGCGTATCCCGCGCGTGACGGCCAGGTGGCGCGCGATCGATTCGCGCAACGCCGGCTCGCCGAGCGGATCGCCGTACGCGAGCAGGTCGCGGCCGGCGCGGCGCAACGCGCGGTCGATTGCGTGCCGCCACGCATCCACCGGGAAATGCGACAGCGCCGGCACGCCGGGCCGGAAGCCCTCCGATTCGCCGGTGCCGACGAGGCTTGGCCGAATCCGGCCGAGCCGCTGCGCGACGGCCGGCGGCGCGGCACGCCGGCGCGGCGGCGCGGGCCGCGACAGCCCGACGACCCGCGTGCCGCGACGGTCCGACTGCAGGAAGCCTTCCGCGACGAGCTGCTCGTACACGGCGGCCGTCGTATTGCGCGACACGCCGAGCGTTTCGGCCAGCGCGCGCGTGCCGGGCAGCCGCGTGCCGGCCGGCATCGCGCCGCCGAGAATCGCGTCGCGCACGCGGCGCAACAACTGGCGCTGCAGCGAAGGTGCGCCGGGCGCACGCGCCAGCGGCGCATCGAGCGGCAGCAACGGCGCATCACCGGGAGGAAAGGGAGTCGTCATCGGAACGTCGCAGCGTGAAAAGGTCGACCGTACGGTGAACGGCGTACGGCCGACGGCCACCGATCGTGGCACCATAAATTTGCCGTTCTCTGGCGCTTCTCATGGTACCTCGCCGGGACTACGATCGTCTGCATGCCGGCATGTCGCCGGCCGCCAACCGAAGCGAGATCGACCTTGCCCACGCTCACCAACGCTTTCCAGCAGCCCATCGGCCAACCCGTTCCCGACTGGTCCGCGCGTCCGCGCCCCGAGCGCATCGCGCTCGACGGCCGCTATTGCCGGCTCGAACCGCTCGACGCCGAGCGCCACGCGGCCGACCTGTACGCCGCCTACGCCCAGGCGCCTGACGGCAGCGACTGGACCTATCTGGCGCACGGCCCGTACGCCGACGAATCCAGCTACCGCGATTACGCGCGCGGCGCGCAGGCGAGCACCGATCCGCTGCACTACACGGTGATCGACCGCGCCACGGGCCGCGCGGTCGGCACGCTCGCGCTGATGCGCATCGATCCGGCCAACGGCGTGATCGAGGTCGGCTCCGTCACGTTCTCGCCGCTGCTCAAGCGCACGCCGGTGTCGACCGAAGCGCAGTTCCTGCTGATGAAGTATGCGTTCGACACGCTCGGCTACCGGCGCTACGAATGGAAGTGCGACGACCTGAACGCCCCATCGCGCAAGGCGGCTGCGCGGCTCGGGTTCCGCTACGAAGGCACGTTCCGGCAGGCGATCATCTATCGCGGCCGCAATCGCGACACCGCGTGGTTCTCGATCATCGACGGCGAATGGCCGGATGTGCGCGCCGCGTTCGACGCGTGGCTCTCAGCGGAGAACTTCGACGCGCAAGGCGAACAGCGCCAGTCGCTCACCGCGATCCGCCACGCGCAGGCCCGCGCGCGCGACGCCGCCAGCCGCGCGAACGACGCCACGCGCGTCACGGTCCGTGCGCTCGTCGCCGCCGACGAAGCCGCGTGGCGTCCGCTGTGGCAGGGTTACCAGAACTTCTACGGCACCGCGCTGAGCGACGCGGTGTTCGCGACGACGTGGGCGCGCCTGATGGATCCGGCCGAGCCGATGTTCGTGCTCGGTGCGTTCGACGCATCGGGTGCGCTGGTCGGGATCGTGCATGCGATCTACCACCGCTCGTGCTGGACCGAAGGGCCGTACTGCTACCTGCAGGATCTGTACACGGCGCCCGACGCACGCGGGCAAGGTGCGGGCGGCGCGCTGATCGAGGCCGTGTACGAACGGGCCCGCGAAGCCGGCGCGAGCCGCGTGTACTGGCTCACGCGCGAGACCAACACGACCGCACGCGCGCTGTACGACAAGCTCGCGAACAACGCCGGTTTCATCCAGTACCGGCACGATCTGAAGCAGTAACGTCGCCCCGTCCCGACGGCCGATGTTCAGCCATGAACATCGGCCGGATGGCGTGCGTCGCCGTCCTCCGGCACGTCATCGCGCGCCGCACCGGCCATGCCAGGCACCGCTGCCGGGCGAATCATCTCGTCGCCATTGGCCGGCACGGGCCGCCGTACCGGCCGGAACACCGGTTCGCCGGGCTCGATCGGCTGCCCCGAGAGCGCGCAGCGACCGGGCTGCAACGCGACGCGCAAGCGCCAGCGTTGCTCGCCGTAGTGACAGCGACCGCTCTCGACCCATCGCACCAGCAGCCCATCGTGCCCCGCCTCCAGCACCGTGACGAACAGTTGCGGACGCAACGGCGACGCCGCGGCCGGCGCGTGCTCCGGAATCGGCGCGCGACCGATCGTCACGAGCGGATGCGCGACCACGCCGCCGCGTGGCAGCATCGCATCGTCGTCGCCGAGCGCGGACGCGGACACGTCGCACGACAGGTCTTCTTCGCAGATCGGGCTTTCCATGGTGTTTTGAGCATGCTTGACGGATTTCCGTGCAGGTTGAACGACGCCGGCGCCGCACTCAGCGCCGGCCCATCGGTTCGCGCAGGAGGGACAGGCCGATCGCCGCGCCGGCGACGCCGGCCGCGAGCATCAGCCCGATGCCGCCGGACCAGCCGAACGCACCGACGATCGCGCCGATCGTCAGCGGGCCGATCACCTGGCCGAGATAGTTGCCCTGCACGACCCAGCCGATGCTGAGCGGCGCCAGCGACGGCGACGGTGCGGAACCCGGCGCACACGCGAGGATCGTCGCGGGCAACATCCCGGCCATGGCCGAGAACGCGAACCCGAGCGCGACCGCGAGCGGTGCGGGCGTCGCGGCGCTGAAAAGGCCCGCCCCCGCCGCGCCGATCGCGACCGACGTCGCGGCCATCACGAGCCCCGGTCGCGCGCCGCGCGACAGCAGCCAGCCGGCCGTCAGGTTGCCGATCACGCACGCGGCGACGATCGCCGCACTGATCAGCCCAGCCGTGCCGACGGCAACGCCGAGGCGCTGCATCAGAAACACCGGCAGGAACGTCATCACCGCGAAGAACTGCACGTTGTAGGTCGCGAAACCCAGTGCGAGGAGCGTAGTCGAGCGCGCCGCGAGCACGTTGCGCAGCGCGGGTCCGATGCGCGTCGCCCCCGTCTGTCGCGACGGCGCGTCGGCCGACGTCGTGACCGGCACCGCGGCTGCGGCGACGAGCGTCAGCGCCGCGGCCGCGAGCCAGCCGTTGCGCCAGCCGCCGAGCAGCGGCCCGACCAGCATCGACAACGCCATGCCGGCCGGCATGAAGGTGCTCCACAGGCCGAACGCGAGATTGCGCCGCTCGGGCGGCGTCACGCGGTTCAGCACGGCCGGCGCGGCGACCACCACGATCACGAACCCGAGCCCTTCCGCAACGCGCGTGGTCAGCAGCAGCGCGAAGCTGCCCGCCCATGCGCCGGCGACGCTCGACAGACCGAGGATGACGAGGCCCGTCACCAGCAGCCGCCGGTCGCCCCAGCGCCGCACCAGCAGGCCGGCGGCGATCCCGCCGAACACGCCGACGAACGGAAACACCGACATGATCCCGCTCAGCGACGCGAGCGAGCCGCCGAACTCGTGCTGAAGCGACGGCAATGCGATCGTCGCCTTGCCGACGTGCAGCGCCGACACGATGCTCGCCAGCACGACGTTCGCGACGGCGGCCCGGTAGCTGCGCGACGGCAGCGTGGCGGCATCGGCCGCGACAGGCGATTCGGTCATCTTCACCTCCGTTGAAGCGGCCGCGTGCAACGGGATGTGTCACGCGGCCGCAATCGGACTGGCGCACATGATACAAATTGAAGTTCACTTCAAGTAAAGGGGTAACGCGCGCAACGATCCGTTTCGGCGATGGCGCCAATGGGCCGAATTCATGCCGCGCGCACCGGTCGCGGTGAACGAAGCCGTCTCGCGATTCGTCTCATTGCGCTGAGACGAACGTCCCGGCGTCTCACCTGGCCCCCGACTTCGCAATCGCAGCAAATTCGACATGCCGTTCCTTTCGAATCTTTGCGCGTCGGCCGTTAGCGAAATGATGCAACGCATCCAACGCACCCTTTCCGACCGCCACGCATCGCCCCGATTCACGCTGGCCCCGTTCCTGCATACCGGTCGATCGCGCAATCGCGCGACGGGCACACCGGCAGCGTTGCCGCGCGCCCGACGACAACCTGACGGAGACAGCAACGTGAGTACACCGGCACCGATCACCACCCCCAGCATGAAAGCCGCCGTCTGGCACGGCCGCCACGACATCCGCGTCGAAGAGGTTCCCGTTCCGCAGCGCCCGCCCGCAGGCTGGGTCACGATCCGCGTGCACTGGTGCGGCATCTGCGGCTCCGACCTGCACGAATACGTCGCCGGGCCGGTGTTCATCCCGGTCGACGCGCCGCATCCGCTGACCGGCCTGAAGGGCCAATGCATCCTCGGTCACGAGTTCAGCGGCGAGATCGCCGAACTCGGCGCCGGCGTATCGGACTTCGCGGTCGGCGACCGCGTGACGGCCGACGCGTGCCAGCATTGCGGCACCTGCTGGTATTGCAAGCACGGGCTGTACAACATCTGCGAGAACCTCGCGTTCACCGGGCTGATGAACAACGGCGCGTTCGCCGAATACGTGAACGTGCCGGCCGAACTGCTGTACAAGCTGCCCGACAACTTCCCGACCGAGGCCGGCGCGCTGATCGAACCGCTCGCGGTCGGGCTGCATGCGGTGAAGAAGGCCGGCAACATCGTGGGGCAGACCGTCGTCGTGGTCGGCGCGGGCACGATCGGCCTGTGCACGATCATGTGCGCGAAAGCCGCGGGCGCCGGGCGCGTGATCGCGCTGGAGATGTCGGCCGCGCGCAAGCAGAAGGCGCTGGAGGTCGGCGCAAGCATCGTCATCGATCCGAAGACGTCCGACGCGATCGCCGAAGTCCGGGCACTGACGGGCGGCTACGGCGCCGACGTGTCGTTCGAGTGCATCGGGCACACGGCCACCGCGAAGCTCGCGATCGACGTGATCCGCAAGGCCGGCAAGTCGGTGATGGTCGGCATCTTCGAGGAACCGACGTCGTTCAACTTCTTCGACATCGTGTCGACCGAGAAGGAAGTGATCGGCTCGCTCGCGTACAACGGCGAATTCGCGGACGTGATCCGCTTCATCGCGGACGGCCGCATCGACGTGCAGCCGCTCATCACCGGGCGCATCGCGCTCGGCGACATCGTCGCGCACGGCTTCGAGGAACTGGTCAACCACAAGGACCGCAACGTGAAGATCATCGTCCAGCCGGCCGTCTCCTGACCGCACGCGCGCGGCCGCGGCATCGATTCGGCATCGATTCGCGCCCGCCGCGCAGGCTGCCCGCTCCGCCGCCGAGCGTCGCACGTTCGGGGGGCGGCGCGCCTGCCCGCGCCTCCGTTCCCCGCTGTCATCATCGACAGAAACAGCCGCCATGTCGCGTTCCATCCGGATGCGGCATGCTGAAACATTCGGAACCCCTGGCTCGGCGCGATTCTTCGATATACTGGGCCGAACCCTTTTCGGGGCAACCGGAGGCAACCACGCCTCTCGCGCGTCCGCCCCCGACCTGCGTGGAATGGCGCACCGTGAAACCGCGAGCCGGACTGATTCTCGAACTCTTCGTCAACCTCGTGCTGCCCTGGGTGGCCTATCGGGTCGCGCATCCATATTTCGGCGAAACCGGCGCGCTGTACGCGTCGGCGGTTCCGCCGATCGTCTGGTCGATCGTCGAATTCATCCGCTCGCGCCGCGTCGACGCGGTGGCGGCCATCGTGCTGCTCGGCATCACGCTGTCGATCGTCGGGATGGCGTTCGGCGGCAGTCCGCGCACGCTGCTGATGCGCGAATCGATCGGGTCGGGCACGATCGGCGTCGTGTTCCTGCTGTCGCTGCTCCGCGAACGCCCGCTGATCTTCTATCTGGCCCGCGCCACCGTGGCCCGCGAGATGGACGGCGGCGCCGCGCACTTCGAAGCCGTCTGGGACGCGCAGCCGGGCCTGCGGCAGATGCTGCGCCTGATGACGTTCGTGTGGGGCGCCATCATGACGCTCGAGATGCTGCTGCGCTGGTGGATGGTCGTCAGCTGGCCGGTCGAGCGCGTGCTGGTCGTGTCGCCGGTCATGGGCTACACGGTGTTCGGCTGCCTGCTGCTGTGGACCTTCTGGTACCGGCGGCGGATGCGCGTGCGCAACAGCGTCGACATCCCGGGCCGCGGCGGCGTCACCGAAACCGCCGGCCGCTGACACGCGGCTGGCCGGCTGCCCGGCGGCGTGTCACCGCACCTGCTGTATGATGCGCGGCGTCTCGTCCGCCCATCCGTTTCCCGTCATGTCTCTTTCGCTCCTTCCGTGTGCCACGATCTGGCTCGCCCTGTTCGCGGCCGCCGCATTCGCGTGGCATCGTCCGCTGCACCGCCTGAGCATCGGCCTCGCCGCGCTCGGCTATGCGGGCGCCCTGGCGTTCGGCCAGCTTGCGCCGATCACGCTGGCGCCGTTCGCGCTGCTGATCGCGGCCGGTTGGGGCGTGTTGCCCGGGCGTCCGCTCGCGGTGCGCGTCGCCGCGCACCTCGTCTTCGCCGCGCTCGCGATCGCGCTGAGCCTGCATCTGATTCCCGGCTTCCATAATCCGCGCGTGATCGCCCCGACCCGCTTCACGCCGGACGCCGTGCCGTTCACGATGTACCTGAATTTCGACAAGCCGCTCGTCGGCCTGTGGCTGTTGTGGGTGCTGCCGTGGGTCGCGCCCGACGTCGCGCCGTTGCGCGCGCTGCGCACCGGCGTGGTGGCGGCCGTCGCCACGGCCGCCGCGTGCCTGGCCGGCGCGCTCGCGGTCGGGATGGTCGGCTGGGCGCCCAAATGGCCGCCGTCCGGCTGGCTGTGGCTCGTGAACAACCTGTTGCTGGTGACGCTCGCCGAGGAAGCGCTGTTCCGCGGCTACGTGCAAGGTGGGCTGACCCGCGTGTTCCGCGCCCACTCATGGGGCCCGTGGGTCGCGCTCGCGGCCGGGGCGGTGCTGTTCGGCGCCGCGCACGCGGCAGGTGGCTGGCAATGGATCGTGCTCGGCACGGTGGCCGGCGTCGGCTACGGGCTCGCCTGGCGGCACGGCGGCCTGCTCGCCGCCGCGCTCGCGCATGTGGGGCTGAACGTCATCCACTTCGGCCTGTTCACCTACCCGATGCTCGCCGCCGCGCGCTGATCGCGGCGCCCGCGCTGCCGCTCAGTTGAACCCGGCCACCGCGTGCGGCACGTACGGGCGTTCGAGCGTGGCGATTTCGTCGTCGGTCAGCTTCAGCGCGAGCGCGCCGAGCGCATCGTCCAGTTGCCGCGGCTTCGAGATGCCGATGATCGGCGCGGTGACACCGCGCTTTTGCGCAACCCACGCGAGCGCGACCTGCGCCCGCGGCACGTTGCGCGCGGCGGCGATCGCCGCGACGGCCTCGACGACCGCCTTGTCGGCATCGGCCGTCGCGTCGTACAGCCGCTGGCCGACGTCGTCCTTCTGCTGCCGTTCCGACGATTCGTCCCAACTGCGCGTCAGGCGCCCGCGTGCGAGCGGGCTCCACGGAATCACCGCGATGCCTTCGTCCTCGCACAGCGGCAGCATTTCGCGCTCTTCTTCGCGATACAGCAGGTTCAGGTGGTTCTGCATGCTGACGAAGCGGGTCCAGCCGTTCTGCTTCGACGTGTGCAGCGCCTTCGCGAACTGCCACGCGAACATCGACGATGCGCCGATATAGCGCGCCTTGCCGGCCTTCACGACGTCGTGCAGCGCCTCGAGCGTCTCCTCGATCGGCGTGCCGTAGTCCCAGCGGTGAATCTGGTAGAGATCGACGTAGTCGGTGCCGAGCCGCTTCAGGCTCTGGTCGATATCGGTCATGATCGCCTTGCGTGACAGGCCGGCGCCGTTCGGCCCCGGCCGCATCCGGTAGAACACCTTCGTCGCGATCACGACGTCGTCGCGCTTCGTGAAATCGCGCAACGCGCGGCCGACGATCTCCTCGGACGTACCGTCCGAATACATGTTCGCGGTGTCGAAGAAGTTGATGCCGGCCTCGACCGCCCGCTGGATGATCGGGCGACTTTCCGCTTCCGGCAGCGTCCACGGGTGCGTGCCCCGCGACGGCTCGCCGAACGTCATGCAGCCCAGCACCAGCTTCGACACGTCCAGCCCGGTCGATCCGAATTTCACGTATTCCATTGCACGCCTCGCCACTCGAGTTGGGGTTGCGGCCGGATGCGCGCCGCGCATCCGCCAGACGTCGCATGGTATCCCTCATGCCGCGAACGCGTATGACCGCGCGCCGCGTGCAGGCTGCGTGAAAGGAACGAAAAGGACAGGACGAAAAAGGACGAACCGGAAGACCCGCCTACTTGGCCTGGTCGGCGATCGGCTGCAGGAACGCGGAGAAGCCGGTCAGCATGATCTGCACGCCGATACACAGCAGCAGGAACGCCGACACGCGCTTCGCGACCTTGGTCCCTTCACTGCCGAGGTAGCGCGCGAGCAGCGCGGAGCGGCTGTAGACCTGCCAGATCACGAGCGCGACGAGCACGGACACGGCAATCGACACGATGCTCGACAGCATGAATTCCGACAGCTTGTGCGTGCGGTTCGCGTTCAGCGCGATCGCGGTCGCGATCGAGCCGGGGCCGACCGTCAGCGGCACCGTCAACGGGAAGAACGCGCGCGTCATGATCGCGTTCGCGTCGATCGGCTTGACCGGCGTGTCGCCGCCGCCCGGCCCGTCCGGTTCGTTCAGCATCTGCCAGCCGGCCACGGCAACCGCGAAGCCGCCGCCGATGCGCAGCGCTTCCATCGAGATCCCGAAGAAATGCAGTACCGGCGTGCCGGCGAAGAACGCGACCATCAGCACGACGAACGCGTTGAACGCGACCTTCCTCGCGAGCAGATCCCGTTCGTGCGCGGTGAGCGCCTCGGTCCGTTCGAGAAACAGGAACGCGATACCGATCGGATTGATGATGCCGATCAGGCCGGTAAAGCCGAACAGGATCTCGGAGACGAGGCGATTGACGATCATCGTGCGAAGCAGCGGTCGGGACGGGGCCGGCAGCGCGCCGGGGGTCACGCATTGTAGTGCAAGCGCCCGTGCCCGAGACGCAAAATGCGGCCGGCCCGGTTTCGCCGTCGATCGTCGTGAAGGTTCGTCGTGCAGCCTTATTCGGCGCCTGCGTCCCAGGCCGGCGGCCGCTTCGCGAAGAAAGCCGCGAAGCCTTCCTTCGCTTCGGGCGTCGCCCGCACGCGGGAGATCGTCTGCGCGGTGAACGCCGCACGTTCGTCCGACGGCGGGTACTCGCCGATCGCATCGAAAAAGCGCTTGATCTCCATCAGTGCGTGCGGGCCGTTGCGGCCGAGTTCCGCGAGCGTCCGGTCGAGCGTGTCGTCGAGCGCATCGAGCGGCACGGCCTGATGAATCAGACCGATCGCGACGGCTTCGGCAGCCGCGAGCTGCGTCGCCGTCAGCGCGAGCCGGCGCGCCTGGCGCTGGCCGACCGCCTCGACCAGATACGGGCCGATCACGGCCGGCAGGATTCCGAAGCGGGCTTCGCTGACCGAGAATCGCGCGTGGTCGCTCGCAATCACGATGTCGCAAGCGGCGCACAGGCCCACGCCGCCGCCGAACGCGTGGCCCTGCACGCGTGCGACCGTCGGTTTCGGGCACTGCCGGATCGCGCGCATCATCGCGGCGAACCGCTCGGCGTCGCGCAGGTTCGCGGCCGCATCGTTCGTGCTGGCGCGCTGCATCCACTGCAGGTCGGCGCCCGCGCAAAATGCGCGACCGTCCGAACGCAGCACGATCGCGCGCACGTCGTCGCGCCGGCCGAGCATCGTGAACGCTTCGGTCAGCTCCGCGATCATCGTCTCGTCGAATGCGTTCAGCACGTCGCCGCGCTGCAGCGCGACGGTCGCGATGCCGCGCGCATCGACCGCGACGGCCAGGGTCTTCAATCCATCCATCGAACAGGTTTCCTCGGGTAGAACAGCCAATATCGGAATCAGGCGGCCTGGCGGCGGTCGATCACGCGCCGGGCCTTGCCGGTCGCGGTCGCGGGAATGCCGCCGGCTGCCAGCACCGTCACGCCGGACGACACGCCGACCATCGTCTTGATCCGGTGCTGCAGCTCGCGTGCGAGCGCCGCGCGATCGCCGTCGGTGACGGACGTCGTCGCTTCGGAGCGCAACTCGACCGCGAGGTCGAGCCGGTCCATGTGACCGTCGCGCGACAGCGTGATCTGGAACTGGCCCGACAACTGCGGCAGCGCGACGACGATCTCCTCGATCTGGCTCGGGAACACGTTCACGCCGCGCACGATCAGCATGTCGTCGGAGCGGCCCGTGATCTTCGCGAGCCGGCGCATCGCACGCGCGGTCGGCGGCAGCAGCGCGGTGAGGTCGCGCGTGCGGTAACGGATCACCGGCATCGCTTCCTTGGTCAGCGACGTGAACACGAGCTCGCCCTGGCTGCCGTCGGGCAGCACTTCGCCGGTGACGGGATCGATGATCTCCGGGTAGAAGTGGTCTTCCCAGATCACCGGGCCGTCCTTCGTCTCGACGCATTCGCACGCGACGCCCGGGCCCATCACTTCCGACAGCCCGTAGATGTCGAGCGCGTCGATGCCCACGCGCGTCTCCACTTCGTCGCGCAGCGCCTGCGTCCACGGCTCGGCGCCGAAAATGCCGATCTTCAGCGACGATTCGGCCGGGTCCATCCCCTGCCGCACCATCTCGTCGATCAGGTTCAGCATGTACGACGGCGTGACGAGGATGATCTTCGGCTCGAAATCGCGAATCAGTTGCACCTGCTTCTCGGTCTGCCCGCCGGACATCGGCACGACCATGCAGCCGAGCCGCTCCGCGCCGTAGTGAATCCCGAGACCGCCCGTGAAGAGGGCCATAGCCGAACGCGTTGTGCAGCGTATCGCCCGGGCGGCCGCCGGCCGCGCGGATCGAGCGCGCGGTCACGTTCGCCCATGTGTCGATGTCGCGCGCCGTGTAGCCGACCACCGTCGGCTTGCCGGTCGTGCCGCTCGATGCATGCACGCGCACGACCTGCTCACGCGGCACCGCGAAGAGGCCGAACGGATAGTTGTCGCGCAGGTCGTTCTTGGTCGAGAACGGGAATTTCGCGAGATCGGAGAGCGACTTCAGGTCGTCCGGATGCACGCCCGCCGCATCGAACGTGCGCCGATAGTGCGAGACGTTGTCGTACGCGTGGCGCAGCGACCACTTGAGGCGTTCGAGCTGCAGCGCCTGCAGTTCGTCGCGGCTGGCGGTCTCGATCGGCTCGAGGGCGGCGGCGGGATGCGTCGGGTGAGTCATCGGGGTGCTCCTCCAATGGAGTAATGTCGTTGTCGTGTTCGAGGTGGCAAGGCGGTCATGACCGGAACGTGCGACCGGCCGCGTGCAGCGCGGCGAGGCGCGGCGACACGCGATAGCGGTCCTCGCCGTAGCTCGCCGCCAGGTTCGACAGCACGCGATGCACGCGGCCGATGCCGATCGCATCGGCCCACGCGAGCGGGCCGCACGGGTAGTTCACGCCTTTCTCCATCGCAAGATCGAGATCGGCCGGCGAGCACACGCCCTGGTTGACCGTATCGGCCGCTTCGTTCGCGAGCATCGCGACGGTGCGCATCGCGACCATCCCCGGCACGTCCGCGACGCCGACGACGCGAAAACCCGCCTGCTGGAACAGGCCGACCGCATCCGCATAGGCGGCATCGCTGCACTGGAGCGCGCGCGTCAGCGCGACGAGCCCGGCCTGCGCGTAATCGCGCGCGAGATCGACGAGCACGAGATCCGCCACGCCGGTTTGCGCGGCGCGCGCGGTGGCCGTGCGGCCGTCGGTCAGCGCGATCGACGCGCGGCCAGCCGTGGCGAGCAGGTCGTCCGGCTGTGCGCCGGCGTGCCGGACGCCTTCGATACGTTCGGCGAAACGTGCGTGCAGCGCGGCGGCCGGGCCGTCCTGCGCAAACAACACGACGTCGGCCGGCGCGGCGCGCGGCGCTTCGAGCTCCGGGGCCGGCGGTGTCGCGCCGTCCGCGTACGAATAGAAGCCCCGCCCGGACTTGCGCCCGAGGAAGCCCGCATTCACGAGTTCCTGCTGGATCAGCGACGGCGTGTAGCGCGGGTCGTTGAAATACGCGCGGAACACCGACTCGGTCACCGCGAAGTTCACGTCGTGGCCGATCAGGTCCATCAGCTCGAACGGCCCCATCCGGAAGCCGCCGGCTTCGCGCATCACCGCGTCGATCGAAGCCGGCGCGCCGCCCTGCTCGTTCAGCACGCGCAGCGCCTCCGCGTAATACGGCCGGGCGACGCGGTTCACGATGAAGCCCGGCGTCGATTTCGCCATCACCGGTTGCTTGCCCCACGCGGCGGCGGTCGCATACAGGCCCCGCGCAACCTCGGGCGCGGTCGCGAGCCCGCTGACCACCTCGACGAGCGCCATCAGCGGCGCCGGGTTGAAGAAATGCAGGCCGGCGACGCGCTGCGGCACGCGCAGCCCGGCCGCGATCGACGTGATCGAGATCGACGACGTATTGGTCGCCAGCACGCATGCGTCGTCGACATGGCGTTCGAGGGTCGCGAAGATCTCGCGCTTCACGTCGAGCCGTTCGGCCGCCGCCTCGACGATCAGCGCGGCGCCCGCGAAATCGGCCAGCGCGCGCACCGCGCGGATCCGGCTGCCGGCCGCATCGGCCTGCGCCGGTTCGAGCCGGCCCTTCTCCGCCAGCCGCGCGAACTGCGCGCGGATGCCGGCCAGCGCCTTGTCGCAGGCCGCTTCGTTCAGGTCGTACAGCAGCACCGCATGGCCGGCCGCCGCCGCGACCTGCGCAATGCCCGCGCCCATCGCGCCGGCGCCGATCACGCCGACGACGGCCGACGGCGCCAGCGCGCCCGAGTTCACCGAATGTGCAGAGGAAACAGCCATCGCTTGCGATCCGTCATGAAGTGGAAGTGCGAACGATTATAAACCGACCGGTCGGTATATTTATGTCAGGGCGAGCCCGAATGTGTCGTGCAAAAGACCGTTACGAAACCTGCAACGACAAAAAAATCGAAAGATGGGGGCACTTTTTGTAAACCGAAAGGTCAACGTAAGGGTTCGAATATGAGATAGTGACCCCCGAACGCCTGATAAAATTCGACAAATTGCCGGATTCCAGGGGGAATGCGTGTCGCGCCGTCACCGCCGTCCGTCGCCCTGTTTCGGGGTCGAATCGAGCTTCCGGCCCGCGTCGTCACGTAGGCTTGTTTCGCCGTCCGCGGGTAACCGCGTCAACCGTTTCATCCCGCGACGGGCTTCGGCCCGCCCGCGCCCCTCGCCGCCTCGCGGCAGCGAACCCTGGGCAGCACCGTTGCGTGCCGCCCCTCTTCGGTTTCATCGTTCTCGTTCGGCGGATAGTACGGCCGGGCTTCGTCAACCCGTGACGGCGCGTCGCGCGCCGTCACCCGCATAAGGAAACCCTTCATGCCGCTCTCGTCCAACCAGCTCCCGCGCTGGACCCTCTGGGCCCCGCTTGCCGCATGGCTGGTACTCGCGCTGTCGCGCGTCGTGCCAGCCGAAGGCCTCGTCATCGCGGTATTCGCCGCCGCGCTCGCCGGCGCCGTGTTCGCCGCCGTCCACCATGCGGAAGTCGTCGCGCACCGCGTCGGCGAACCGTTCGGCACGCTCGTGCTCGCGGTCGCCGTCACCGTCATCGAAGTCGCGCTGATCGTGTCGGTGATGCTCGGCGCGGGCCCCGAGAAATCGGGCCTCGCCCGCGACACCGTGTTCGCCGCCGTGATGATCATCTGTAACGGCATCGTCGGCATCTGCCTGCTGGTCGGCGCATGGAAGCACGGCGAACAGGACTTCCAGGGGCGCGGCGCGAGCAAGGCGCTCGCGGTGCTCGCGTCGCTGTCGGTGCTGTCGCTCGTGATGCCGAACTACCTGAGCGCCGCGCCCGGCCCGTTCTTCTCGAAATCGCAGCTCGCGTTCGCCGGCGTCGCGTCGCTGGTGCTGTACGGCGCGTTCGTGTTCGTGCAGACCGTGCGCCACCGCGACTACTTCCTCGCCGCGCACGATAGCGCGGACGAAGCGGTGCACGCGGCGGCGCCGAGCAATCGCACCGCGGTCACCAGCATGGTGCTGCTGTTCGCGAGCCTCGTCGCGGTCGTGCTGCTCGCGAAGCTGCTGTCGCCGGCCGTCGAGCATGCGGTGCTGAAGCTCGGCGCGCCCGAAGCCGCGGTCGGTATCGTGATCGCCGCGCTCGTGCTGTTGCCGGAAGGGCTCGCGGCCGTCACCGCCGCGCGTGCGAACCGCCTGCAGACCAGCATGAACCTCGCGCTCGGTTCCGCGCTCGCGAGCATCGGGCTCACGATCCCGACCGTCGCGGCCGTGTTCATCTGGGTCGGCCAGCCGCTCACGCTCGGGATCGGCGCGATGGAAACGGTCCTGCTGGCGCTCACGCTGCTGGTCAGCACGCTCACGCTGAGCCAGGGACGCACGACGGTGCTGCACGGCGTCGTGCACCTGTCGCTGTTCGCCGCGTACCTGTTCCTGTCGATCACCCACTGACGCCCATACGCGCGCGGCACGGCGAATCGCCGCCGTGCCGCGCGCTTCCTTTCACGCCCCTTCACACGCCTTCACTTCACGCGAGCGCTACCGCACCGGAATCACCAGATGCTGGCCGGCCAGGATCAGGTTCGGATTGGCGAGGTTGTTGCGGCGCTGGATCTCGCGATAGCGCTGGCCGCTGCCGAGCTTGCTGGCCGCGATCATGTTCAGCGTGTCGCCCGCCCTCACCACGTACATGTGCTCGCCCGACGCGGCCGCGGTCGTCACCGCCTGGTCGCTGACGAAGTACTTGCGCAACAGGTCGAGATACTGCGGCGACTGCTTGAGCTTCGCGATCGCGGCGTTCAGGTAGATCAGCAGATCCTGGTCGGCGGCGCGCACGCCGATCTTGTACGCGATGTTCGAGCCGTCGAGCTTGGTCACCGCGAACTTCAGGTCGGTGTCCTTGATCGAGCGGACCGCGAACGGATAGTCGTAAATGAACGCGTCGACCGTATGGCCGTCGATGCTCTTCGCGATGAACCCCGGATCGGAATCGTCGACCTCGACGAACCGGACGTTCGGATACTGGCGCGTGACGAACGCGCGCACGTCGGGATCGCCCTTCAGGATGCCGACCGTCTTGCCCGCGAGATCGTCGGCGGAGCGGATCGCGGACCCTTGCCGCACGATCAGCGAATAGCCGAAATCGTCGACGTACGGCACCGAATAGACGATGCCCGCCGGCGTGTTGTCCGGGAACGTCAGCCCGTCCATCGCCACATCGACGACGTGGTTTCCCTTTGCATCCGTATCGAGCAGTTGCTTCGGCACGCCCGGGTACGTGTCGACCTCGTGACGCGTGTCGACGGCGACCGGCTTGCCGCCGTGCGAGAACGACGGATCCGCGAACAGCAGCCGGGCGAATTCGACGTTGAAGCCGTGCGGTGCGCCCTTGTCCTCGCCGAAGAACGGTTCGCTCGGGTTCTGCACCGAGATCCGCACGATGCCGTTTTCGGCAATCGACTTCAGCGTGCTGGCCTGCGGCGTGAAACCGGCCGGCAGCACGTTGACCGACGGCGACGGCTGCGCGGGCTGGCCCGCGTCGCCGGCCTGCGCGGACGTCGCGGCCGGGGCCGGGGCAGCGTCATGCGCGGGAATCAGCGTCGATAGGCCGCCCTCATGCACCAGCCATACGCCGACGAGCACCACCAGAAACACGACTGCACCGAGAAGTTTTTTCATGGTTGCGTGCCTGCGGGAAGTTATTGTTGTTTCGACTGCAACACGGCGGGATTCGCCGCATCGGGCCCGGGCACATGGCTGCCGTTCATCACCGCCTGCTGCTGCGCCTGCTTGACCTCGGGGTTATCCATCAGCGACGTCTCCATTTCGGAGAACGCCTTGTTGACCGAGCGCATCACCGAATCGACGGCCACGTCTGTCTTGATCTGCTCGAACGTGTCGGCCGCCTGCCGCCCCGCGAGCTTGTTCATCTGCTGCGCTGCCTGCGACATGTCCCACATCGCCTTCGCGCGATCGATCGCCGACGCGAAATTCTTCAGTTCGGCCTGCACCTGCTTGTAGCGGCCCTCGCGAAACGCGAGGAGCTGCTTCATCGTATCGAGCTGCGACCGGAAGCGCGGCGCATCGTCCGGATACTGCTTCTCGAACAGTTCCGTCTTGCCCTCGAAGTTCTTCACCTCGGTGCGGAACGCGGTGATGCTGTCCGCGAATTTCTGTGCCGCCTGGCGCTTTTCCGCGAGCTGGTTGATCAGCGTCTCGATCGGATTCGCCTGCGCCTCCTCGACGATCATCTTCACCTTCTGGTTCGCGAACTTCATTGCGACGACCGGCGCCAAATAGATCGCGCCGAGGCCGATGACGCCTGCCGTGATCAACGCGATCATCCCCTTCAGAATGAACAGTGCGGCCGGCGCTGCGATGGCGACGCCCGCGATGATGATCGCCCACTTGATCAGCTTGACCTTGCCATTCCCCGAACTGCCGTTTGCTTCATTCGAAAGCTGCGACATGAGTTTTTCTCCTTGTACCTCGAACCGAACTGCGTGCGTGTGCTGCTTCAAGCTCAATCGAAATGCGTCGGACTCCAGTGCCGCCGGACGATCGGGAAAGCCGGCGGCGCAATACACGGACGAGCGCCGGCGGGCGTCACGAAACGCCGGTGTAGGCACCGTTCAGGATGCGGAAATCGGGGGCGGGAGGCGGCGGCGCGATGCGGCGGCGCCGAACAACGCCGGACATCGTCGCGACCATCGCGCAGACGGGAAAGTGTACCGACGCACGGTACGAAACGGGATGACGGATACGTGACGCGACGGGCGTCGGGAGAATCGTTGCGCCGGCAGCGCCGATCGATGCGGGGCCGGGGTTCCGTTAAGAGTGCGTAAAGGCTCATCGTTGTTCTTTTGCGTATCGCGGGTGCAGGAACCGCACAGCCGGCGCGGCCCGCTCCAAATGCACCGACGTATCGTGCGCCGGCCGGCATGCAGCGTCAAGCGGTTGTCGCAGTGCAGCGAACCGCCGCACTCCGCCGTCGAAACGCAGGCATCGCGCCAGCTTTCATGACGGTAAGGATTCGCACGACGCCCGGCTGCCGCGTTCGATCAGGATTGCTTGTCATTGCATGCGGCAAGCTTCCGGATTGAAAGCTTGTTACACGACGTGGGCGCATTACGCCGCCGCGTCATCCGGCTCCTGCACGAGAAACCGCTCGACCATCGCGTTGAACACCGGCAGCGCCGGATTGTCGTTGTCCGCGCGCCATGCGAGATACAACTCGGCCGCCACGTTGACGCCCGCCAGCGGCCGGAACACCACGCCGTCCACATGAAGCTCGCGCGCCGACGCCGGCACCAGCGCCGCGCCAAGCCCCGCACGCACGAGGCCGAGGATCGTATGCGTCTGGCCGACGTAATGCAGGTAGTTCGGCAGCCGCCCGGCGCCCGCGAACATCCCCGAAATCATGTCGTGGAAATACTTGCCCTCGTTCGGCGAATACGCGATGAACGGCTGCCGGTCGAGCTCGTCGGGGCCGATCTGCTCGTAGGCCGCGAGCGGCGCGCCTTCCGCGACCGCGACGAGCATTGGTTCGCGCTGCACGAGCCGGTATTCGAGCGGCTGGCGCGCGGCGCGCTGGCGCACGAAACCCGCGTCGAGCATCCGCGACGCGAGCGCGTCGATCTGCACGGTCGACACCATCTCGCGCAGTTCGACGTCGACGTCCGGCAACGCATGCGCCGCGTGCGCGAGCAGCACCGGAATCATCCGGTACGCACTGACGGCCGTGAAACCGAGCGTGATGCGCCCGGCCCCGCCATGCGCGACCCGCTGCGCGGCCTGCTCGGCCCGCGCGGAAAATTCGAGGATGTGCCGCGCGTCGCGCAGGAAGCGTTCGCCGGCCGCGGTCAGGCTGACCTGCCGGCTGCTGCGCTCGAGCAGCGCGATGCCGAGCGCGTGTTCGAGCAACTGGATTTGCCGGCTGAGGGGCGGCTGGGTCATGAAGAGCCGCCTGGCCGCACGGCCGAAATGCAGCTCTTCGGCAACCGCGACGAAACAGCGAAGCTGATGAAGTTCAATCATTCAAAACTTGAATCAATCGATAGTCTTTTGATGTTAGACCGATATCGATGCGATTTCTATACTCGGTTCCACCCGATGCGCGGCCCGCGCCGCGCACGACGACCGAGACCTTCATGACCATCGACATCCTGCTGACCCAGCCGCTGCCCGACACCATCGACGCCGAACTGTCCACCCGTTACACCGTGCATCGACTGTATGCGGCCGAGCAACCGGACGCGTTGCTCGATCGCGTGGCGCCGCGCATTCGCGGCGTCGTGACCGGCGGCGCGAACGGCCTGTCCGCCGCGCTGATGGACCGGCTCGGCGCGCTCGAAATCATCGCGATCAACGGCATCGGCACCGACGCGGTCGATCTGGACCGCGCACGGGCGCGCGGCATCCACGTGACGACGACCCCCGACGTGCTGACCGACGACGTCGCCGACATGGCGCTGGGGCTGATCCTGATGACCCTGCGCGACCTCGGCGCGGGCGAGCGGATCGTGCGCGCCGGCCGCTGGGGCAAAACGGCCCAGCCGCTCGCGACGCAGGTCACGGGCAAGCGGCTCGGCATCGTCGGGCTCGGCCGCGTCGGACGCGCGATCGCGCAGCGCGCGCAGGCGTTCCGGATGCCCGTCAGTTACTTCGGCCCGCGCGAGCATCTCGACAGCGGCTATCGCTTCGTGCCCGACCTCGCCGCGCTCGCGCGCGACAGCGACGTGCTCGTGATCGCGGCCTCGGCCGATCACGGCAACGTGCTCGTGACGGCCGACGTGCTCGCCGCGCTTGGCCCCAAAGGATTCCTGATCAATGTCGCGCGCGGCAAGCTGGTCGACGAAGCCGCGCTCGTGCGTGCGTTGGCCGACGGCACGATCGCCGGCGCCGGTCTCGACGTGTTCGCGAACGAACCGCACGTGCCGGCCGCGCTGCTCGAACTCGACCGCGTCGTCGTGCAGCCGCACCGCGCGAGCGCCACGCATGAAACGCGCGAGGCAATGGGCCGCCTCGTGCTTGCCAACCTCGCCGCGTGCTTCGCGGGCCAGCGCCCGCCGACCAGCGTCACGCGCTGAACGCGGCACCGCCCTCTCGTTACAACACCGGATGCCTCCGCACGACGGAGGCCAGGAGACACGCATGTCCAATCGATCCAGCGGCGCTGCCGTCGCCGCATCGCCCGCCGCCTCGCGCACGATCGGCCGCGTCCGTTATGCGGTCCTCGCGCTGATTTTCGCCGTCACCGTCGTCAACTATGCGGATCGCGCGACGATGTCGATCGCCGGCACTGGCGTCGCGCACGACCTCGGGCTCACGCCCGTGCAACTCGGCGTCGTCTTTTCGGCATTCGCATGGGCCTATGCGATCGGCCAGATTCCGGGCGGCTGGCTGCTCGACCGCTTCGGCGCGCGACGCGTGTACGGCCTGAGCCTGTTGCTGTGGTCGGTATTCACGATGCTGCAGGGCACGGTCGGCGGGTTCGCCGTGCAAGGCGCGGCCGCGACGCTCGCGCTGTTCGTGATGCGCTTCATGCTCGGCCTCGTCGAATCGCCGGCGTTTCCGGCCAATTCGCGGATCGTCGCATGCTGGTTCCCGACCGCCGAACGCGGCACCGCATCGGCGCTGTTCAATTCCGCGCAATACATGGCCGTCGTGCTGTTCACGCCGGCGATGGCGTGGCTCACGCATGCGCTCGGCTGGGAGCACGTATTTCTGTGGATGGGGCTGCTCGGCATCGCGCTCGCCGCGCTGTGGTTCGCGTGGTATCGCGAGCCGCACGGCCACCCGCGCATGACCGACGCGGAGCGCGACTACCTGCGCGCCCACGGCGCGCTCGTGGATCTCGAGGCGAACCGCGTGCGCGAGCGCCCGCGCGCGTCGTGGCACGACGTGTCGCAACTGTTCCGCCACCGGAACCTGTGGGCGATCTACATCGGCCAATACTGCATCACGGCGCTCACGTACTTCTTCATCACGTGGTTCCCGATCTACCTGATCAAGGGGCGCGGGATGACGATCATGGAAGCCGGCTGGGTCGCCGCGCTGCCGGCGATCTGCGGCTTCACGGGCGGCGTGCTCGGCGGCGTGCTGTCGGACTGGCTGATCCGGCGCGGCATGCATCCGTCGAGGGCGCGCAAGACGCCGTTCGTCGCGGGGATGGCGATGGCGACGCTGCTCGTGCTCGCGAACGGCGCATCGTCGAACGCGGTCGTGATCGCGCTGATGGCGATCGCGTTCTTCGGCAAGGGGCTCGCGGCAGTCGGCTGGGCCGTGCTCGCCGACACGGCGCCGGAAGGCATGGTCGGGCTGAGCGGCGGCGTCTTCAACGGCCTCGGCAACATCGCAGGGATCGTCACGCCGCTCGTGATCGGCTACTTCGTCGCCAGCACGGGTTCGTTCGCCGGCGCGTTATGGTTCGTCGCCGCGCACGGGCTGATCGGCATTGCCGCGTACGCGTGGCTCGCGGGCCGCTTCGAGCGGATCCGCATCGCGCCGGCCGCATGAACGTCGCGGCGGCACGCACGCGTCGTCACGCGCGCCGGCGGCCGCCCGGCATTTGCTCCGTCGTCAGCCGGTCGAGCTCGCGCAGATCGTTCTCCAGCGCAGGCGTGAGCGTCGTGCGCAGGTGATCGAGGAAGGTGCGGATCTTCGCATCGAGATAGCGGCGCGTGGCATACACGGCATAGACGCTCACCGTCTGCAGCCGGTACTCGGGCAGCACGCGGATCAGGCGCCCTTCGCGGATATCGTCGAGCACGGTATACAGCGCCACGCACGCGATCCCGCGCCCGGCACGCACCGCGACGCACAGCGCGTCCGGCACGTTGACCTGGAACGGCGCCGGCTGCAGCGCGTAGACGGTCTCCTCGCCGTCGCTGCGCTCGAGCCGCCATTCGCCGGCCGGCGACGCGGGCGTGTCGAGGCGCAGGCACACGTGGTTCGGCAGTTCGTCGGGCGTCTGCGGCGTGCCGTGCCGCGCCAGGTATTCGCGCGACGCGACGAGCACGCTGCAGCTCGTGCCGCAGGTCTGCGCGACATAGCCGGAATCGGGCAACTGCGACGCCGTCACGATCGACACGTCGTAGCCCTCTTCGACCAGATTCGGCATCCGCTGCGCCAGCGTCAGCTCGACCGACACGTCGGGATTGTCCGCCTGGTAGCGCACGATCGACGACACGACATGGCTCTGCCCGAGCCCCGTCATCGCATGAATGCGCATCTTGCCGCTCGGCCGCAGCAGCGCGTTGCGCGCCTCCGCGTTCGCGTAATCGAGTTCCGCGAGGATCGATTTCGCGCGCTCGAAATAGCGCTCGCCGCTTTCGGTCAGGCCGAGGTGGCGAGTCGTGCGATGCAGCAGGCGCGTCTGTACGTGGGCTTCGAGGTTCGAGACCGCGCGCGACACCTGCGCGGTGGTCGCGTCGATTTCCTTCGCGACCGCAGTAAAACTGCCGGCTTCGACAACGCGCACGAACAGGCGCATGTTTTCGAGCATGTCCATTGAATTGGCTTGGGGAGAGTCAGTGGGGAGGCGTCGGCGGCGCTCGCGTCAGAGGAGCAACGGAGCGCGGCCGCGAACCACGTCGAATCGATCACCGTGCCGGGGAGAAGGCGGGAGAGCGGGCATCGCGGACGGGGTTCTGGCATGACGGGGGGAATTGACTGCGCCGAATTGTACGCCGCTGCAGACAAATTTGCGCGGTTCCGCGTGGGCAAGTTCCCATCCGACGAAAGGATTTTGCAAGACTTGCACGTCGCACGTCTGCAACAGCTTGATGCAGCGCGACAATATGTATCACAACACGATATAATTGCAGGCTTGTCGCCGCGCCTCCCCGCATCGTCATTTTTACCGCTTACCGTCCATGTCGTCAGGCTCCTCCCCGTCGCGCCGCACGTTGCGGCAATGGCTGCACAGCTTCATTCCCCATCCGATGACACTCGGCTGGCGCGAGCGCCTGCGCTCGTGCACCGGCGCGCTCGTGGGCATTGCGACGGTCGGCGTCACGATGCGGCTGCTGCCCGGCGTGCCGGGCCTCGTGCCGCTGCTCGTCGCGCCGATGGGGGCGTCGGCGGTGCTGCTGTTCGCGGTGCCGGCCAGCCCGCTCGCGCAGCCGTGGTCGATCATCGGCGGCAATCTCGTCGCGGCGACGGTGGGCGTCGCATGCGCGCAATGGATCGCCGATCCGATCACGGCCGCCGCGGTCGCGATTGCCTGCGCGATCGGCGGCATGTTCGTGCTGCGCTGCGTGCACCCGCCGTCGGGCGCCGTCGCGCTCACGGCCGTGGTCGGCGGCCCGGCAATCCATGCGCTCGGCTTCGGCTTCGTCCTGCAGCCGATCGCGCTGCAATCGGCGATCCTGCTGTCGGCCGCGCTCGTCTACCACGCGCTGACCGGGCACCGCTACCCGCACGGCGGCGTGCGCCCCGAAGCGAAACAGCAGGCCGGCGCCGCACCGGCGCGCGGTGGCTTTACGCGCGGCGACCTCGACGCGGTGCTGAAGCGCCGCAGCGAATGGCTCGACGTCGATCCGGACGATCTCGAAGCGCTGCTGCGCGAAACCGAAATGCAGGCTTATACACGCACGTTCGGCCAGTTGAAGTGCGCGGACCTGATGACGAAGAATGCGATCGAGGTCGCGCCGTCGACGTCGGTCGCGGCCGCGCTGACGCTGCTCGACCGTCACCGCGTGAAGGCGCTGCCCGTGGTCGACGGCGAAGGCCGCCTGACCGGCATCGTCACGCGCGCCGACCTCACGCGTCAGTTGCGCCGTCCGACGCCGCTGTGGCAGCGTCTGTCCGCCCGGTTGCCGCAATCGTTCGGCGGCCAGCCCGCGAGCGTCGCGTCCGTGATGACGCGCGACGTCGCGTCGGTGCCGGAAACGATGCCGATCACGGCGCTCGTGCCGCTGTTCACGCATTCGGGCCACCACCATATTCCGGTCGTCGATGCATCGCGCCGGCTCGTCGGCATCATTACGCAGACGGATCTCGTCACGGGCCTTTATCAGCAGACCCAGATGCTCGAGGCCGCGTAGCGCGCATCGCGCGACGCAACCGCCTGCGAAACGCGGAATGCATTCGTTCCGCCCGATTTCGGCCATTTATATCATGTTGTGATATATTTACCGCCACCGTAACCGACTGCCCGACCGACCTCGATGAACGATACCCGACGCGCGCTCGCGAAAAGCGATTTCCAGCAACTGTCCGAGTTCCGCTACCAGATGCGCTGCTTCGAGCGCTTCTCCGAACGCGCCGCGCAAAGCGAAGGCGTGACGCCGCTGCAATACCTGCTGCTGCTGCACATCAAGGGCTACCCGCATCGCGAATGGGCGACCATCGGCGAACTCGCGGAACGCCTGCAGGCGCAGCACCACGGTGTCGTGGCGCTGGTGACGCGCTGCGAAGCGCTCGGGCTCGTGAAGCGCAAGCCGAGCGAAGCCGATCGTCGCCAGGTCGAAGTCCACCTCGAACAGGCGGGCGAAACGCTGCTCGCCCGTCTCGCGGCCATGCACCGCGCCGAGCTGAAGTCGCTCAAGGACGCGTTCCAGGTTCCCCAGATCGATTACTGACCCTTGCCCTTGCCACTCCGATGAACGCACCACACAAACGCGATTTTTCGATCAACGAACGCCTGCCCAGGATCGCGTTGCTTGCCGCCGGGATCGGCCTGCTCAGCACGCTTGCCGCGTTCGTGCTGTTGAGCCTGATCCACCTGTTCACGAACCTGTTCTTCTTCCAGCAGTTCTCGTTCGCCGACCATTCGCCCGCGAACAACACGCTCGGCGCATGGGTGATCGCCGTTCCGGTGATCGGCGGGCTGATCGTCGGCTTGATGGCGCGTTTCGGTTCGGAGAAGATCCGCGGCCACGGCATTCCCGAAGCGATCGAGGCGATCCTGTTCGGCAAGAGCCGCATGTCGCCGAAGGTCGCGATCCTCAAGCCGCTGTCGTCCGGCGTCGTGATCGGCAGCGGCGGCCCGTTCGGCGCCGAAGGCCCGATCATCATGACCGGCGGCGCGCTCGGCTCGCTGATCGCGCAATGCGTGCACGTGACCGCCGCCGAGCGCAAGACGCTGCTCGTCGCCGGTGCGGCGGCCGGTATGACGGCCGTGTTCGGCACACCGGTGGCCGCCGTGCTGCTCGCGGTCGAACTGCTGCTGTTCGAATGGCGTCCGCGCAGTTTCCTGCCGGTCGCGCTGGCGTGCGCGGTGGCGGGCTTCGCACGCGCGGTGTTCTTCGGCGTCGATCCGCTGTTTCCGGTGACGACCGCCGCGCCGACGCCCGTCGCGCTGCTGTCGTGCATCGTCGCGGGCCTGCTGTCGGGCATGCTCGCGTGCGGCCTGTCGGCGGCGCTCTACCGCGTCGAAGACGCCTTCGCGAAGCTGCCTGTGCACTGGATGTGGTGGCCCGCGCTCGGCGCGATCGTGATCGGCATCGGCGGCTGGCTCGAGCCGCGCGCGCTCGGCGTCGGCTACGACGTGATCGGCGACCTGCTGCACCAGCACATCGCGCTGAAGATCGCGCTCGCGCTACTGATCGTGAAAGCCGTGATGTGGGTGATCGCGCTCGGTTCGGGCACCTCGGGCGGTGTGCTCGCCCCGCTGCTGATGCTCGGCGCCGGCCTCGGCACCGTGCTGTCGCCGGTACTGCCGGGCGGCGATCCGGCGCTGTGGCCGCTCGTGTGCATGGCCGCGACGCTCGGCGCGACGCTCGGCGCCCCGCTCACCGCGATCGTGTTCGCCTTCGGCCTCACGCACGACGCCAATGCGCTGTTGCCGCTGCTCGCCGCGACGCTCGTCGCGCACGGCTTCGCGACCATCGTGATGAAGCGCTCGATCATGACGGAAAAGATCGCACGCCGCGGCTACCACATCTATCGCGAATACGGCGTCGATCCGCTCGAGCGGCACGACATCGGCGAGGTAATGACGTCGGCCGATCGGCTCGTCGCGATCGACGGCTCGGCGACGCTCGATACCGTCGAGACGCAATACTTCGGCGCGAAGCAGACGCATCGCGCGTATCCGGTCGTGCAGAACGGCCGCCTGCTCGGCCTCGTCGATCGCGCGACGCTCGATGCGCAGCGTGCAGAGGCCGGCGCCGACGCGCCGATCTCGGCCGCGTTCGCCAACCGCGCACCGGCCGTCGCGCTGGCGCACGAAACGTGCCGCGTCGTCGCGTCGCGCCTCGCGATGCTCGGCCTCGAACGCCTGCCGGTGGTCGCCGACGAGCAATCGCTGCGCATCACGGGCATCGTGTCGCGCAGCGACCTGATCAAGCCCGCGCTCCAGCACTTCGACGACGAACACAAGCGCGAGCGCTTCCGTCCGGTCGTCCCGGCCAACCTGCGCGACGTCGGCTCGCGCAAGATCGGCTGACACGGCCCGCGTGCGCGGCGTCCGGCCGCGCACCGCTTCCCCGCCTCGCCTTGCTGCCCGATGCCGCGTGCCCGCCGCACGCCGCATCGCGGCCCCGCACCTTCTCCGTTTAAAGTTGGTTAACAATTCGGCAGACGAAAGTTTGTCATCATGGTGCTCATGCGACGGGGCCATCCATCAGCCATTCCACTTCGTCATCAGATAAAGAGTCGCGGCGCGGCATGCACGCACATGCCGCCCGCCGCGGCCGTCATCTCACCACACCACGACCGGGCAGCGCAGCGACCGCGCGAGGCATGACGTTGAGCCGTACGCGACGCATGCCGCACCGCAGCAACATGCGCAGCATCCGAGCCGCCGTTTGGCAAGCGCGTTAACAACTTGTTTCGGAATGACCGGAACCGCGCCTGCCCGATGCGAATCTCACTTGCACGCAGCACTGCTGCGCATCCCACTCAATCAATCACGACTCGAGGGAGATAACGTGAACGTGAAATACTTACCGCTCATCGCATTGACCGTGGCAATTTCTGCTCATGCCGCCGAACCTGCCGTGCAGAACGTGGGACAAAGCCAGAAAGCGGCTCCCGACGTCTCGGCGTGCATCGCCAAGACCTGGGCCGACAAGTCGCAACAACAGGTGATCTCGCAGAACGTGCTGGCCAACGGGCTCGCGACCGACGTGTACGCACCGGGCCAGCAGCCGCCGAACGGCGCCGCCGCGATGGTTCGTCCGTCGTGGAAGCCGGGTGCGAAGACGTGGGTCGGCGTGCGCGGCGACGCAGCGTCCGCCGGCGACATCAACGCCTGCCTGTAACGATGTAACGAGAACAGGCGCTCCGGATGGCCTTGCGCCATCCGCTTGCGACGAGCCCCGCTTCGGCGGGGCTTTTTCTTTGCCGTGTGGGAAGCGTCTTACAGGTAGCTGCAGACGTAATCGAGCGTCTCGAGCACTTCGATGTCGAAGCGGCTCTTGCCCGGCACGGAGAACGATTCGCCGGCGCCGTAGGTCTGCCATTCGCTGCTGCCGTCGAGCTTCACGCGGCACTTGCCGGCCTGCACTTCCATCAATTCGGGCGCATCCGTGCCGAAGTTGAGCGCGCACGGCAGGATCACGCCGAGCGTCTTGCGCGTGCCGTCCGGGAAGAGCACGGTATGCGACACGCACTTGCCGTCGAAATAGACGTTCGCGCGCTTGACGACCGATACGTTGTCGAATTGGGTTGCACTGGTCATGTGATGCCTCTGATTGCTGGATGCCGGATGGCGATGGGGTTGAAGGCCGGCCGTAGCGGCAAGCCGACGCGACGGGCCGGCCGCTATGATACCGGCTCGCGCAATGTGCGCCGCAATGATCCGCGGCCAGCGCAGGCCCGGCCCCACGATCGTCAGGATCACTACGCGATCTGCGCGGGGTACCGACTCACCGCAACCCCTTGCGTCGCGCGGAGTCGCGCAGGCAATCGAGCAGCATCGCCGCGGCCGGCGTCAGCGGGCTGTCGCGGCGCGTGACGACCTGCACCGATACGCCCGGCAAGCGCTCGCGGATCGGCAGTACCGCGAGCTGGTCGCGCGCCCACTCGCCTTGCAGCAATTGCTCGGGCATCGATGCGATCAGGTCGCAACCGGTCATCAGGCTGTGCGCAAGACCGAAGCTCGGGCATTCGACGACGCGCGCCGGCACCGGCAGCCCGTACGCGACGAACGAGTTGAACAACACCTGTGTCGAGCTTTCCGGAGACGGATTCATCAGCCAGTCGGCCTCGACGAGATCGGCAAGCGACGTGGCCGACGCGAGCGGATGCCCTTTGCGCGCCACGATCAGCGAACGGCTCGCATAGAGCTCCGCATGATCGAACTCGGCCGCCAGCAGTTCGGGCACGACGACGGCCACCGCGAAATCGAGCGAACCGTCGTGCAGGCGCGGCAGCGCGACGCCCGGAAACCCTTCGACCAGATTGACGCGCGCCACCGGAAAGCGGCGCCGGAACGCACGAAACGCGTCGGGCAGGATCGTCACCGCCGCCGCCGGCGTGATCGCCGCCGCGACGGAACCCGTCATCGCGCCCTGTGCCTGCTCGATGTCGTCGCGGGCGCGCTGCATTTCGGCGACGATCAGCCGCGCGCGCACCTGCAGTTTCTGGCCGAACGCGGTGAGCTGCACGCCGCGTGCGGTGCGCACGACGAGCGATACGCCGAGCGCGATCTCCAGTTCCTTGACCGCCTTCGTGAGCGCAGCCGGCGACACGTTCAGGCGCCGCGCGGCCGCGCGAATGCTCCCTTCCTCCGCGGCGGTGACGAACGCTTTCAGCTGATGATATTTCATGGCGGCAATGCGTGATCCGTGGAAACCCTGGGCGCCGCGCCGTGCAGTGGCTCAGGGTATTCCCGAGCGGCAACCGACGGTGTGCACCAAAGCAATTTAGCAGCTTCTGGTACGCAAAAGAAATTTATATGCTTGGCCGTCATATGCGCGTCAAACGCCCCACCGGCCCCACAGGAGACACCATGCTGCAAGCCGTGAACCCCGTCATCCCCGGCATCGCCGCGATCGCCCCCGAGCTCGTCGAAGTGCGCCGCCGCATCCACGCCCATCCCGAACTCGCATTCGAAGAAACGCTCACGAGCGACCTCGTCGCCGAGCTGCTCACCGGCTGGGGTTACGACGTGCATCGCGGTATCGGCAAGACGGGCGTGGTCGGCGTGCTGCGCGAAGGGCAAGGCACGCGCACGGTCGGACTGCGCGCCGACATGGACGCGCTGCCGCTGTCGGAAACCACGGGCCTGCCCTACGCAAGCCGCCACGCGAACAAGATGCATGCATGCGGCCACGACGGCCACACCGCGATGCTGCTGTGCGCGGCGCGCCACCTCGCGGCGACGCGCCAGTTCTCCGGCACGCTGAACCTGATCTTCCAGCCCGCCGAGGAAAACTTCGGCGGCGCGAAGGCGATGATGGACGACGGCCTGTTCGACCGTTTCCCGTGCGATGCGATCTTCGCGATCCACAACATGCCGGGCCGCGCGGCCGGCGACATGGCGTTCCGCACCGGCGCCGCGATGGCGTCGGCCGACCGCGTGACGATCACGCTGCGCGGCGTCGGCGGCCACGGCGCGATGCCGCATTTCGCGCGCGATCCGATGTCGGCCGCCGGCAGCATCATGGTCGCGCTGCAGACGATCGTCGCACGCGAGGTCGACGCGCAGCATGCGGCCGTGATCACCGTCGGCAGCGTGCAGGCCGGCGAAACGTTCAACATCATTCCCGAAACCGTCGTGATGAAGCTGTCGGTGCGCGCGCTGAACGCCGACGTGCGCGCACTGCTCGCGCGCCGCATCGAAGCGCTCGTGAAGGGCCAGGCGGAAAGCTTCGGCGTCACCGCGGAAGTCGACTACGACTATGGCTACCCGGTGCTCGTCAACCACGCGGAACCGACCGCGTTCGCGGCCGACATTGCACGCCAGATGCTCGGCGCCGAGCGCGTCGAAATCGAAGCCGCGCCGCTGATGGGCAGCGAGGATTTCGCGTTCATGCTCGAAGCGCGCCCCGGCTGCTACGCGTTCATCGGCAACGGAATCGGCAGCAAGGGCGGCTGCATGGTGCACAACCCCGGCTACGACTTCAACGACGACATCCTCGCGATCGGCGCGAGCTACTGGGTTCGCGTCGCCGAAGCCTGGCTCGCGGCCTGACGGCCCTTCATCACGCAGTTCCGCGCTCAAAGCAAGGGAACCCCATGGAAACGTCCGCCCTTTCGTTCGCCGGCACGCCGGTCGATGCCCGTGCCGCCGCCAAGAAACGCCGGCTGATCGCAGCCGCCGCCGTCGGCAACGCGCTCGAGTTCTATGACTTCACGGTCTACAGCTTCTTCGCGATCCTGATCGGCAAGCTGTTCTTTCCCGTGCATTCGTCGTTTGGACAACTGATGCTCGCGGTCGCGAGCTTCGGCGTCGGCTTCGTCACGCGTCCGCTCGGCGGGCTCGTGATCGGCATGTACGCGGACCGCGCCGGCCGCAAGAAGGCGATGATCCTCACGCTGCTGCTGATGGCGTTCGGCACCGCGATGATCGCGGTCGCGCCGACCTTCGCGCAGATCGGCATCGCCGCGCCGCTGCTGCTCGTGCTCGCACGGTTGCTGCAGGGGTTCGCGTCGGGCGGCGAAGTCGGCGCATCGACGACGCTGCTGCTCGAACAGGCGCCGCAGCATCGACGCGGTTTCTATGCGTCGTTCCAGTTCTCGAGCCAGGGGCTCGCCGCGCTCGCGGGCGCACTCACCGGCGTCGCACTGACGTCGACGCTGAGCGCCGCGCAACTCGAAAGCTGGGGCTGGCGCGTGCCGTTCATCATCGGCACGCTGTTCGTGCCGATCGGCTACTGGCTGCGCCGTACCGTCGAGGAAGTGCCTGCCGCCGTGCCGGCCGCCACGCACGACGAGCCGGTCGCATCGCTGCCGCTCGCCGACGTGCTGCGCCATCACGGCAAGGCCGTGTTCGCCGGCCTCGGCGTGACGATCGGCGGCACGTCGATCCACTACATCATCGTGTTCTACATGGCGATCTACGGCGTGCAGGTGCTGCACTTGCCGACCTGGTTGTCGATGACGGCGGGCTGTGTCGCCGGTGCGATCCTGATGCTCGTGACGCCGATCGGCGGCCATCTGTCGGACGTGTACGGGCGCAACCGGATCGTCTGGTGGACGCGCATCGTGCTGATGGTCGCGATCTATCCGGCGTTCATCGCGCTGAACCGTTGGCCGGGCGCCGTGTCGCTGCTGTCGATCATCGCTGCACTGTCGATCGTGCATGCGATCAACATTGGCGCGACGGGGGCGATGCTCGGCGAGTTGTTTCCGCGGGCGGTGCGTGCGACGGGCGGTGCGCTCGTGTACAGCGTCGGCGTCGCGATCTTCGGCGGCTTCGCGCAGTTCTTCGTCACGTGGCTGATCGCGGCGACCGGGAGTCCGAATGCGCCGGCGTGGTATGCGATCGGCTGCGGCGCGATGACGTTGCTTGCGATTCGGTGCATGGACGAGAAGGCGGGGAAGGCGTTGGATTGAGCAGCGGCCGGTGCGCGGCACGTGATGACGCGGCGCACGCGCATCAAGCATGATGCGCTCCATCGTCACACCACGACCACACTTCGACTACGCCCCGCGCGAACGCCTTAGCCGGGCTCGCCTGATTGCGCTAACGACGGTCAATCTGACACAGTTGACATGCGAGCGAGGGTTCCGCTTCGTGGAACTCATGCCCAGCTTATACCGGATGACCGACGCACTGAACACGTTGGAGCAATTTCGTTCGCCAAGCGAAACGTCGTCGAACGATTACTGCCGGTCAAGCCACATTCGACTGTTGTGAGGCTTCGAAATTATGATAGCGACAGACGAAAGCGCGTTCATTGAAAACAGCTTGAAAACGTCGATCCCTCTGCTCGACCTCTACCTGTCGCGCTACACCTCCGCCAACAGCTTCACGCAGTTCGTCTTGTTATCGAAGAACGACGGCTCCGTGATCGTTCGTTGCCCGATGCGGCCGAGCCTCGCGCGGATGTCCGATGTTGTAGCGTTACACAAGGCTCGAAATCACGTGACAACCGCATGTAGCGCGATGGCCGTGCCGCGCTATCGGAATGCCGTTGTCCTTCATCGACTCGTCGCCTTCCTCGATGACGTTCGGCGACACGTCCGGATGCTCCGGGCACGATACATGGTCACCTTTGCGGGCAACGTAGCGGCCATCGAATTTCATGCTCGATGAACCCGTTTCGACTTTGCCACCGTGATCGGTATCATCGCCGACTCGAATAAAATTGATCATCTGCCGGGTACCCGGGGGAAGTGAAGAACAAATTCACCAGTTTTTAAAGAAATTAAGTCTGGCCACACAAGCGTTGTGCTCTTCCCGCAACTTTGCTGCGGTCATCTTGCAATTCAAATCCACATATTTAACCCAATCTGGATTGCTTCCATCTGGTGTGCTTTTTATCAATTTAGATATTACCTTGTTAGTGTCTCCGCTTTCGTAAAGATTCGCCATGACGGAGAGCGATCGTCTGAAATCATCCATGCCAATAGATGATCCTAAGTAGCGAATTTCATTCGTTCTCACCTCTGTCGCCGATGTCAAACAAGTCCATTTGTCGATAGACGCCTCCGCTCCCGGGGCGGTGGCGTCAAAAGCCGCATTGCAATATTTCTCTTTATATGTAACCCACGCCCTTTGGGCTAAGATGAGATTTTGCTTCTCCAGAGGAGCCGCTTTCCCCAGAAATTCACTGTAGCTTCTGTTTAATATTTTATCCGCCTCCTCGTAATTTGTTTGTGCACAATTGGTTAACTCCGCATTGGTTTGGCCATTACAGACTACCTTCGAAAAGGCTGCGCTCGAAATCATCACCAGTACAAAAAAAGCAATATTCTTCGTCACAATTTATCTCCAACAATCACAAGTCATACCTTTCTCGAACAGAACTGCCTCCTTCTCTCGCCGTTTGAGCAGGCCGTCGTTCCCGGTTCCTTCCCATAGTACTTTCATGGCACGTAACTGTGCCGCAACTTCCGGGAGGTTCTTATTCTGAATGGCTGCTCTAATGTTTCTCATGTGAACCCGTGTTTTTTGTCCGGGCTTGTCTTCAAGCTGAGCCCCGCGATTATAGACTAAACTGAGCAGCGCCCCTTGACAATGAGGATGTAGTTCTGTCGTACCTGGGAATGCATCAACGGTAAATTGAGCGTAACGTTGCTTAACCCTCTTGGCCATCTCGAGGGCTTTGGGTTCGGATATTTTTATATCACTAAAAGACGGAATAAATGCACGCGCCGCGTCCCCTCGCTTCCCGAGCGCGGTTAATAGCAGGGAAATCTCTTCCTCAGTAAAGAATCCATCCAAATCAACGCGAACCATTGCTTCGGTTTGTTGTCCCAAGTCATAGCCGTAACCAATTGTTACACCACTGGACTGGCTATTTTTAGGAACATACGGAATTTCACCAAATCCTTCCGAATCGAGAATAAGGTGAAAACCTTCCACGGAAGCATAGAACATTCCCTCCGTGGTGTGAAATTCCAGCACGTCAGTTTTACATTTTTGGCTACAACCAGCCATAAAATTTCCAATCAAACCGATCGGATGGAGGTGCCAAGGCGAAAGGTCCGTGGGGAAGCCATCGACACCCTTGATTTCCTCCCACCACTGAAGCTTCGCGAGCCGATCCAGTTCTGTCTTCCACATCTCGGTCTGCTTCTGCATGAGCGGGCTGAGTTCTTCCCACTTGCCCAGACCGCCGCCCCATTCAGTTTCATTGCGCACCACAAGATGCGACACCGCTTCGGCCATCCACCGCGTTTCCAGTGCGTGTTTCAGTTCCTTCGCCGTCACCTTCCCGTCGTGGTCCGTATCGATTGCCTTTTCAAGCTTCGTGATGAGTTCGCCAGCGTTGACCTTCGCCGATTCCCCCATAAACTCAGTCCCTTCCTCGTCCGCTAGATATTGTTCGGTCGTATGGATATGGCGTTTGAACATGTCGGCAGGGCTGACGCTGCCGTTGTCGACCAATTCGAAACCCGGCCATTCCCAAGGACTACGAAACTGTACGTGTGGGTGATCTGTGTCGCACACCCAGCCTTTCAGTTCCGAACCGTCCTTCAAACCAATCGTGATATTCCACCAATGATGGCCCTTGTCATCAATTGCGACGCTGCCTTCACCGAGTTTGTCAAGTTCGGTACGACGAAGCACGTCTCGGAAATCCGCTCCCGGCCCGCTCGCCTTGGATACGTCCAGCGGAAAGTTCTGCCATCCAGCAACGTTCGCCGTGCTGATCGTGTTCGCCAGACTGCTTTCGACCCACAGCGGTTTGCCAACGTCCGCGAACGTTTGCTTGGCCTTCTGTTTGCCCTTCGCGGGCACATTTGTCACACTCTTGGGCTGAACCCTGATCCAGCGCGAACCCTTTGCATCGCCTATCGGCACGAGCTTCAACCCGGATTGGGTCAGCTTCTGATCCGGCGCGGGCACTTCGCTTACCAGCTTGGCCCCCGGCTCGATTTCCAGAAGCGGTTTGTTTTTATCGTTCAGTTCTTTCGCACGCGCACGGCTTTGATCAATGAAGTCTTTCAGGTCCGGCCCCGCGAACACTTCGAGATGCAACATCGGGTAGTTCGACTTGGGCGGTATCGGACTGGCCTTCATGGGCCATTGATACTGACCGACATGCGCGACGACTTCGCCTGCCTTGACGTGCTGCGGCTCCTTCAGGATCACGACCGTATCAAGCGGTTTCGGATCGACAACGGCGTCCAGTTCCCCTTTGAACACGTAGCTCCACTGTGCTTGGGGAGATACCGGCTTACCCACTTCGGCAGACAAAACCGTGCCCGGTTTTATGGCCTTGATCTTGATCCAGTCCGGGTGTGCAGGGTCGCCTTCGCCCGCAATGATTTCGGCTCCGGTCGGTAATATCCCGATAATCTTGCTCTTGCCATCCGGCAACTCTCGAATGTGCAATCCCGTCTCGGGAGCCGGTGGTGCGGCATCTTGATCGCTATTCGGAGGCGGCGGTGCGTCCTGATTGGTGTTGTTAATCGGCAGATCGTCAGCCCCATCGGTCCGCTTCGCGGGCAGCTGCGCAGGCGCTTTCGGCTTCGGAACGGCTTGCTTGTCCTTCGCCTTGTCGCCCACCCGATAGTACCGGTCGCCTTCCCAATATGACATCGGTGACGGAAGTGGCTGGTCCGGATGCCGGTCCGTTTTCGCTTGCCCCATCCCCTTTTGATAGGTTTCCCAATCCATCGTGTGCATATACAAGCTGAAGAACACGAGGGATTTGTCCTTCGCCGGTTTGCTGCTGGGCGGGTTGTCGGCGGGAGCGGGTGTCGGAGGCGTGGCGGTACTCGATGCGGGCGCGGGAGCCAACGCCGGTGCCGAAGCCGGTTTCGCGGGTTCTGTCGGCGCCGGTTTCGGCGGCAATTTCAGTTCGTGGCGAACCAGTACAAAGCCGGTCGAGTAGTGCGCCAGACCAACGTTGTTCGGGTACGTCGTTTCCTCGTATTTCGTGTTCAGCCGGTACGCCACGATTTTGCCGTCCGCAATCGCACGCACGCCGCTGTCCTGCTTCAGCATTTCCGCGCTGCCGTCGGCGAAATGCACGCCGCCGTGCCACATGCCGCTGACACCGAGCGGATAAAAGCCGTTTTCGCACTTGGCCAGCGCCGTGAAATAGGTCATCGGGTCGGCTGCGTCGTTCTTGCCTACGGGCGTGAACGGGTAAGCCCAACTCAGTGGCGTATCCGCCGGTTCGGCAGGTTTGGGGGCCGATTTTGGAGCGGCCGGTGGATGGTGCTTCTTTTTAGGCGTTGTCTTGCTCATGATTCCCGACTCGGATTCGGTTTCAGGATTTCTTGTATTGGAACGATCCCCCCGCGCGGTTTAACCGGAGAACACCGTGAAACGACCTCCGTCGGCCGATACCGGCGACGAATGCAGCGGATTTTTCAGCGTGCCGCTTGCCGCTCCTGCTTTCTCCCAATTCGCGCACTTTTCTACAATCTGGCCCGACGTTGCGTTCTCGATCATGTTCGCTGTCAGCTTGATATACGAGCCGTTCGCGCCGATCCAGATTTCATCGGCCGACAGATACATCTTCTTGCCCGCCGTAATCTTCACATCTTGCGAAGCAGCCAAACTCATCGAATCATTCTGCGCCTGAAGGTCTATCGGGCCGCTCGCCGCGTAGATCTTGACGCCGAGTTTTTCCGCAAACAGGCTGATTTGCTCCAGCACACTGGCGAGTAACGCCCGTCCGGCCGCGAGGTTAATGTCTTCCCCCGCAACCAAGTTGGTCTGCTTGTTTGCTGTGATGTGCGCCGATCCTTGGGTCGATGCGGCTATGCCTTCCGGGCTCGACAGCAGCATGATCGGCTTCGCAAAACCGTTCGCGTTGCCCGTGCCGCCGCCCGCCGTACGCCCGCCCTTGCTCGTGCCCGCCACTACGTGCTGCGTGGCATCGGTGAAGGCTTTCAGCGCGTCGTGGCCGCTTTGCTGGCTTTGCGCCCGATTCGTCTGGCTCGCCTTCGACGTCGTCGCCAGCATTGCTTCGGCGCGGGTAAGCTGTTCGGACGCTGCCGTCACACTCAGCGGCTGGGTCGCGGCGGGTTGCGTCGAAACATAGAGCCCTTGTTCGGCCCGCACCGCACCGTAGCCCAATGACTTGAGGTCAAAGCCCTGCCCGATGAACGCACCACGCGTGTTGCCCGAATGCTGGATCAGATAGCCCAGATGCAGATGCGAGCTATAACTCGTCGAGTACAAGTGCACGCGGTTCTGCCCGCTGGCGTCATCCATCATCAGTTGGTTATAACCTTCACCGCCGTATTCGCGCGACAGCAAGCCCGAGGTCAGCCCATGCGTGTGCCATTCCGGCATGCTTTCGCCGCCGTGCATTCTCGACAGAATCACCGGGCGATCGCAATCACCGTTGATGAAGCCGATCAAAACTTCATCGTTCTTGCGCAGTGGAAACATGCCGCCGCGCTTGTGGCCCGCGTCCGGCATCGCCGCGCGTATCCACGCCGATACGTTCTGGTCGCCGTCATTGAGTCGATTGGACGTCAGCCGGATCTTCGCTCGCAGCATCGCATCCGTATAAATTTCTTCGCCCTCCGGCCCGCCGACGATGCCCGTCTGAAGCTGCATGATCGGTTTCTTGTGTTCGAATGGGCTACGAAACGCGACGCGGCGCCGTTGCGCTTCGATTTCGACGCGGAAGAATCCAACGCCGCCGTCGTCATGACGCACGGACGAACCCGCACCGCTCGCGCGCGCCTGCTCGACTTCAGCGCGCAGGCTCCTGCGAAAACGCATCAGGTTGTCGAGTCCCGGCACGTTGTTCTGGATGAGCCAGCTTACCGAGAGAATCGCCATTTCACGATCCTGATCCGGCTGCGCATCATGGACGGGGTGCCCGGTCAGCACCCCATAGCGGCCAGGCCATGCGCAACGCAACGCGCCCACACCGTAGAAGCGTTGCGCGCGTGAGCGCCATTCTTCGGTGACAACGTTTGCCTGAGCCTCGCCCATGTCGCGATCGGACCACGTATGCGCCCCCGTGTATTCGTACTGCTCGCCCAGCCCCGGTACATCGTCAAGATCGAACGCGGGCATCATGACGTGCTTCGAAAGATCCGGACGCTTGTAGTCGAACGTGCCCGTGTCGAGTTCGGCCGTCTGAATTTCTTGCGAGTCGATCCACTCGCTAAGACCATCGAATTCCTCGTCCTGTACCGAGCGGCTAAACGAAATGGTTTTTTGCTTCAATTCGGGAACCGAGAAAAGATCGTCCATGATGACGACCTTGTGAGACTTGCCGTCCTGCGCAATATCGAAACGCGGAAAAAGACCGAGCTCTTCGAATGTACGATGCACGTAATTCCAGTCGGATTCCCATTGCATCCGCTGAGAATACGAACGCAACGCTTGGCGCAGTTGCCAGGTAAAGTTACCGGCAGCCTGCGGATACTTTCCCAGCACATCGGACACGGTTTGTTGCGCAGGTGTCTCGATCCAGTCGCGCCGGTCACTGCCGAGGCGCAGCAGCGCGAGGAATGAATTGAAGCGGAGTTGATAGTACGTATTGGCTCCGTCCCCGCCCAAGCGACTGAACGCAGTCACATAACCGTGAATCGGCATTTCGCTGCCGTCCGTTTGCCGAATCCACAGCGTCACGGATTGCCGGATTAGCGCCTTCGCCGGAATCGTTTCGAGTCGCGTCGACGTTGCGTCGATCGTGAATTCGAAGTCTCGCCCAAGGCACGCGCGCCCCCGGACATAAAGCGGGACCAACCAGTCTTCGCCAAGCGGCGTATCGAGGCGGACAATTCGTCCGTGTTGCACGTATTGCGTGCGCAGTGCCTTGTTCAGGAGATCGGAAACCATCAGGCTACCCCGTACCGTGTTGTAACAAAAACGGCCGCCGGGCAGCGCCGGGCGGCGGATTGGTATCTCGTCGAAATAGGAAAAAGCTCAGAATTTTCCGGCCACTGCTGCGGTCTTCGGCATAGACACGATTCAAGCCGCACACCGAACCGAGCTGGAATTCATCATATCAAATCCAACTCGGATGCAACTTACGTCACGCTTTCGAGCACAACGATATCGGCCGGCCGCACAAGCACGCAGGCCGTGAGGGCATTGCATTCGGCAGCGGTAGCGACAGCGCCCGTTGTAGCCCGGGCCAGCCAGATAGCGACAAATCGCATAACCGTTGTTTGCTTCAAATTTCCAGGCAGTAAATGTTAGAGAATGTGAACCCATCGAGCGCGTACCGCTGGCAACGCAATGCTCATGCACGTCATGCGCACTCGGCGAACCGATGACTGCGCGACGAGCGGCCGCTATATGACCCTCGCAACCGCCGTAAACGCAAAAAGACACGGACCTTCACCGCCCGTGCCTTTTTCACCTGCACAAACCGCCCGCGCTCAGAACGTATGCATCATCCCCACATACGCGCCCGTCTGCGACTCGCCCGTCATCGGGCTCGTCCCCGACGTTGCGTCGCGCGGCGTCGCGAGCAGCGAGAAGTTCGAATTCCCGCCGTTGCGCACATACGCAACCGTGCCGTACAGGAACGTGCGCTTCGACAGGTTGTACGTGGTGCCGAGCACGTACATCATCGCGTGCCCCGACGGGTCGTGCGACGCATCGCCGCCGCCGTCACCCACCTTCACGTAATAACCGCCGCCCGTCACGGCCCACTGCGGCGTCGCCGAGTAGGTCGCGCCGAGCCAGTAATGATCGGCGCGGTCGGCAACCCCGGCCGGGCTGTCCGGCGCCTGGTAGTGCGTATAGGCGCCCTGGATCTTGAACTTCGACACCTTCACGTTCGCGCCGACGAAGTACTCGCGCGACGCCGTGAAGATGTTGCTGAACTTGCCGTTGTTGTCGCGCAGCTCGTCGTAGATGCCGCGCACGTCGAGCACCGGCGAGTGGTACGAGATCATGATCCCGTCCGAGCGGCCGAAATCGTCGGCCGCGCCGTAGTTGAAGCCGCGCGACTGGTTGCCGAACGCGTATTGCGCCTGCACGTCGAAGCCGCCGATCACCGGGCTGTGATATTCGATGTTGTTGCTGCTCTGCTGCCAGTTGCGGCCGCGCACGAGCGACGCCGACGAAAACGCCTGCTGGACGAACGGATCGAATTCCCACACGCCGTCGCTGTCGATGAACAGGTTGCGGCCGGCCTGCAACTGGCCCCACGTGTTGCTCTTCAACCCGACGTACGCGCGCCGCGACCACATGCGTCCACCGCCCGTCTGGCCGTTCATCACCTGGAACGCGGTTTCCAGGTTGAACACCGTCGACATCCCGCCGCCGAGATCCTCGACGCCCTTCAAACCGAACATGCTGGTGCCCCAGTCGCCACTTTCCGCGCTCCAGCGCGTCCCGCTGCCACCGTTCGGCTTCGCGATGTGGTTCAGGTATTCGATGCCGCCGTCGATCCGGCCGTATAGCGTGACGCTCGTCTGTGCAAGCGCGGCCGCTGGCGTGGCGGCCGCAATCAGCCATGCGAAGTATTTGAGTCGCAAAATGATGCCCCCTCGAAGTCTCGACCGTCCGACGCGCGCCCCATGCACGCGCCTCGGGTCGGCTTACCCGCGATCGAGCGAAAAACGTCCGGGGCCGGCCGCGCAGAGCGCGAGCAAGCCGCCCGAGATCGCGATGTTCTTGTAGAAATGAATCATGTTGTTGATCTGCTCGCCGCCCGTCATCGTCCAGTAGTGGTGACCGATAATGGCGGTGCCGATCGTATACAGCGCAAGCAACAGCGCGAGCGGCCTCGTCTGGAAACCGACGAGGATCGCAATCCCGACGAACAGCTCCATCACGACGGAGATCGCCGCGGACACGATGGGCGCAGGCGCGCCTTCCGAACCCATGAACGCGATCGTACCGGAGAAGTCGATAATTTTCTTCCAGCCGAACATCACGAACAGGATCACGAGCAGGATTCGGGCAAGCAGCAACAGCACATCGCGCTGGGACGCGAGAAACGGTTGATTCGGTGTCATGGTGTGATCAACGAAAGCGATGCGCGCACCCGCACGCAACGGATTGCCTGTGAACCGGGGCGGACGGCCATCCGCGCCGTCCGCCCCGCTCTGCAACAACCGGCATCGGGGTCCGCCCGATGTGCTGTGCTCCTCCTCTTTTACGTTGTCGCCCTGCTTCGTCGCGTGCCGCGTCAGCGCAGCTTCGCGACGTCCTGCTCGGTCACCTTCGCGGCCGGATTGCCGAACTGCCCGGTGAGGTAGTTCGTCAACGCGGCGATCTGCGCATCCGACAACTCGTGGCGGAACGCCGGCATCCCGACGTCCTCGCTGCCGGCCTTGCGCTGCACGCCGTTCAGGATCACCTGCACGAGGTTGGTCGGATTCGACGCGCCGACCGTCGAGTTGTGGAACAGCGGCGGGTAATAACCGTCCTGCGTGCCCTTGCCCTGCATCTGGTGGCAGGTCGCGCAGTTGCCGAGATACAGCCGTGCCGGATCGATGCCCGACGACGCGAGCGCGACGCCGCGCAGCTTCAGGCCATCCTCGGCCGGCTTGCCCCACGACGAGCGCGATTGCTTCGCGTCGCCGCTGGCGACGGCCGGCACCGTGCGGATGTACGTGGAGATCGCGCCGATGTCGGCTTCGGTCATCTTCGAGAAGCTGTGCTCGATCGCCTCGGCCATCGGGCCGGCGGCCTGCGCGAGGCCCGGCACGCTGCCGGTGCGCAAGTACTGGACGAGCTGCTGCTGCGTCCAGCCGCCGATCCCCGCGTTCGGGTCGGACGTGATGTTGTAGCCGTCCCAACCCGCGAGCACCGAGCCCGACAGGAAGCTGCCGCCCGTTTCGTCGAGCGACTTCTCCTGCATCGCGATGCCGCGCGGCGTGTGGCACGTGCTGCAGTGCGCGAGGCCCTGCACGAGATACGCGCCGCGGTTCCACTCGGCGCTCTGCGCCGGCTTCGGCTGGTAGACGCCGTCCTTCAGGAACAGCCAGTTCCAGATCTTCAGCGGCCAGCGCATGCTCAGCAGCGCGGGAATCTCGTTCTTCGGCGGTGCCTGCTTGACCGGTTCGACGCCGTGCATGAAGTACGCGTACAGCGCCTGCACGTCGTCGTCGTTGATCTTCGCGTACGACACGTACGGCATCGCCGGGTACAGGTTGCCGCCGTTCTTCGACACGCCGTGACGCACCGCACGCTCGAAGTCGTCGAACGTCCAGTTGCCGATGCCCGTATCGGGATCGGGCGTGATGTTGCTCGTATAGATCTTGCCGAGCATCGGCACCGGCATGCCGAGGCCGCCCGCAAACGGCTTGCCGCCCTTCGCGGTGTGGCACGCCATGCAGTCGCCGGCGACCGCGAGGTATTCGCCGCGCTTGACCTGCGCCGGATCGGCCGAATCCGCCGCGCGTGCGAGGCCGGGCAGCGCGAGGCAGCCGGCGAGGAGGAAGGTGAGAGTAGATTTCCGCACGGTCAGACTTCCTTCTTCAGCGTGTCCGACATCCGCAGCGCGAGCGCCGCGATCGTCAGCGTCACGTTCACCGTACCGACGGTCGGCATCGTCGAGCTGCTCGAGATGAACAGGTTCGGATGGTCGAACGTGCGGCAGTCCTTGTCGACGACCGAGTCGCGTGCATCCGCGCCCATGATCGTCGCGCCCGTGATGTGGTTGTTCGGCGCGAACTCGTCGTTGAAAACGACGTCGGTGCCGCCGAGCACCTTCGCGGCCGTCGCGTAGACCTCGCGCGTGTGCACGGCGCCGCGCTTCACGTAATCGTCGATCGCATACGTGATCTCGGGGCGCGGGATGCCGATCGCGTCGGTGGCCGTCTTGCTCGGCACGATGCGGTTCTCGGGTTGCGGCAGGATTTCGTGGAAGCAGTCGAACTGCACGTAGCGCGCGGAACGGTCGCGGATCTGCGCGTCGAGCTCCTCGTGCTTCATCAGCTTGCCGGCCTTGAAGATCTTCTGCGTCTCCTGATTGATGCGCGACATGTTCGACAGGTGGATCTTCTTCGCGGCTTCGGTCGCGCGGAACGGGCCGTCGCGGAAACCGATCAGCGACGTCATCTCCTGCGGGCCGCGGCCCGGCCACAGCTTCTCGTTCGCGTAGAACGACACGCCGGTGCCCGGGTGGTCCATCAGGTTGCGCCCGACCATGTCGGAGCTGTTCGCGACGCCGTTCGGGAAATCGCGGTTCGCGGACATCAGCAGGATCTTCGGCGTCTCGATGCCGTTCGCCGCGAGCACGAAGTACTTGCCCTCGACGCGATGGTCGGCGCCCGTCTTGTCCTTGTAGATCGCGGCGACGATGCGCTTGTCCGGCCCGGTCTCGAGCTTGTAGACGACCGCGCTGTCGATCAGCTTCGCGCCGGCCTGCTCGGCCTTCTCGACGTGGACGATGCCGTTGTACATCGCACCGATCGGGCAGATCGGCATGCAATTGTTGTTCCCGCAACAGGTCGGCCGGCCGTCGTACGGGCGGCTGTTGCGCGCGACGGGCTCGGTCACCACGTGGAACTTCGGGTCATAGCCGTTGAGCGCGCTCTTGATGGTCTGCTCGTTGAACGACAACGGCAGCGGCGGCATCGGATACGCCTGCTTGCGCGGCGAGTACAGGTCTTCCTCGGGGCCCGGGCCCCACACGCCGAGTTCTTCCTCGGCACGCTGATAGTAATGCTCGAGGTCGTCGTACTGGATCGGCCAGTCGCGGGCGACGCCGTACACGGTCTTCATCTTGAAGTCGTTCGGGATGAAGCGCCATGCCGACGCGGCCCAGTGCCACGTCGTGCCGCCCACCGCGCGGATGTACTGCGAGTTGAACTTGTGCTCGCCCTTCAGGATCAGGTAGTCGTTCGGCGGGCCGTACTCCGGATGCGGAGCCCACGGGCTCGACGGATACGGCGCCATGAAATCGGTCTTGTCCGGCTGATTGCGAAAGCGCTCGACGATTTCCCAGCGCGGCATGCGCGGGCCGGCTTCCAGCAGGATCACGGACTTGCCCGCCATCGCGAGCTGGTGCGCAACGATCGCGCCGGCGACACCCGAACCGACGACGACGATGTCGGCTTTTTGCGTATCGGTATCGGCCATCAGGCTTGCCTCTCGGTCGGTTTTTCGGCCCAGAAGCCGGGTTTGTTGGGGCAATACGAAGGGATCACGAGCGTATCGGACACCACGCTGAACATTAATGCTTCTTCGTAGGCAATCACGACGTTGTCGACGATGCCGAGATACCACGCGCCGAGAATCGTCAGTGCGAGCGATTCCTGGTCGGGATTCAGCGAGCCGGATGCGAGCGCACCGGCGAGTTGCGGCAGGCTGTCGGCCGTCTTGAACGAGCCCTTCTGCAATGCCTGCAGATAGCGCTGGCCGGTCACGCGGCTCAGCCCTTTCTTGCCGGTCAATGCTTCGGAAAGCGTCATGAACGTATCGAGCGGCGCGGTGCCGGGATCGTCGGCCAGGGCCCGCAACGCCAGCGAGCCCGTGAGGCCCGCCGCCGTCAGCGCCAGTGCGCCCTGCAGCCATTGACGCCGCGTGATGCCGGTTGCGGCTGCGTCGTTGTCACGACGCGAGTGGGGGGTGTTGTCGTTGTGCATGTTTCCTTCTCTCGAACACCGGATTCGGGAAAACCACGCTTGATATTTCTCAAACATTGGCGCGGACCTGCAATGTACGCGCACAAGCCGGATCAAACAATCTTTTTATAGTCCATTTAATGTTCCGCAATCCGTGACAATCGACATTTCGCTGCATTTTTGTGTCGTCGACGCGACAAGTCCGTGGCACGCCCGCCCGTGTCGCGCGCCGACGACACACTGCACGCCGCGCTGCGCACGCATGACGGTCGGTTAGAATCCGGTGCAATCAAACAGAAAGCTTCCCTCCGAGGGCAATCGAGCGATGAAGCAGCGCGACAAACACAACAAAGAAACGCATCGAACCAATCACACGACCCGGCTGCTCTGGCGCATCGGCGCCGTCGCGGCGCTCGCCGGCATCGCGGCCCTGTCGCTGCATGCGGGCGCGGCGCGCACGGTGAGCGTGTCGCCGCAAGGCACCGTCACCGAAGTCCGGCAGAGCGTCGTCAAGTTCGACGAACCGATGGTCGCCTTCGGCTCGGCCTCCGCGCCGAATCCGGCGCGCGTGACCTGCAACGATTCGGCGGCCGCACGCGGCCAGGGCCACTGGCTCGACGACAAGACCTGGGTTTACGATTTCGAAAGCGACCTGCCGCCCGGCGTACGCTGCTCGGTCGCGCTCAACGACACGCTGCGTTCGGTCGCCGGCAATGCGGCCAGCGGCCCGCGTCGCTTCACGTTCCAGACGGGCGGCCCGTTTCCGGTGTCGGTGCGCCCCGGCTCCCGCGAGATCGAGGAGCGGCAGGTCTTCGTGATGAAGCTGAACGGCCCGGCCGAGCCGCGCTCGGCGCTCGCGAACATCTGGTGCGAAGCGTCCGGCATCGGCAACCGCATTCCCGTCACGGCCGCCGACGACGCCACGCGCAACGCGCTTCTCGATCATTTCGGGTTGAAGAAAGAGGCGGCGCGCGTGCTGACGCTGTCGTGCTCGCAGGCGCTGCCGGCGAGTGCGAAGATGCAGCTCGTATACGGCAAGGGCGTCGCGAGCCCGAGCGGCATCGCGAACGAAACCGAACGGCGCTTCGATTTCACCGTGCGTGCCCCGTTCGCCGCGAGCTTCTCGTGCGAACGCGAGAACGCGAAGGCGCCCTGCACGCCGCTGCGCCCGCTCACGCTGTCGTTCAACGCCCCGATCTCGCGCAAGCAGGCCGACGCGATCAAGCTGCGCGGCCCCGACGGTTCGCTGTCGCCCACCTTCGCGGCCGACGATCACAGCGAGGAAGTGACGACCGTCACGTTCAATCCGCCGCTGCCGGCTCAGGCCGGCCTGACCGTCGAGCTTCCGTCGGGCCTGCACGACGTGATCGACCGGCCGCTGTCCAACGCCGATCTGTTCCCGCTCGCGACGCGCACCGCGCCGATGCCGCCGCTCGCGAAATTCTCGTCGGGCACCTTCGGGATCGTCGAGCGCTTCGCCGAACCCGATACGCCCGCGCTGGTGCCCGTCACGCTGCGCAACGTCGAGGCCGACCTGCATATCGCCGGCCTCAATGCAGGCGGCGCGCAATTCGCGAACCTGAAGGTCGAGAACGACACCGCGATCCGCCAATGGATGCGCACCGTCGATCGCTTCGACAACTGGTCGATGACGGCCGGCTCGATCGACGACCAGATGCCCGGCCTGCTGGAACGCAAGGGCCAACACCCCGTCTACGTGCCGCTCCAGGCCGGCGAAAAGCAGCCCGCGCCGCAGAACCGCCGCATCGACGTGCGCTCGCTGTCGCTGCTGACCGGCGAGCCCGGCGCGCAGGTGCTGACGCTGCCGAAGGCCGACCCGAAGACGCTGCGCCCGTTCGAAGTGGTCGGCGTGCCGATCGACAAGCCCGGCTTCTACGTGCTCGAACTTGCGTCGCCCGCGCTCGGCCGCTCGCTGCTCGCGAAGCCGTCGAGCATGTACGTGCGCACCACCGTGCTCGTCACGAACCTCGGCGTGCACCTGAAGCAGGGCCGCGAGAACAACCTCGTCTGGGTCACGACGCTCGACAAGGGCAAGCCGGTGCCGAACGCGCAGATCCGCGTGTCCGACTGCAACGGCGACGAAATCGCGGCCGGCAAGACCGACGCGCAGGGCCTGCTGAAGATCGACGGGCCGTTCGAGCCGAAGCGCGCATGCAGTTCGTCGGAGCGCTTCGACGACTACTTCGTCTCGGCCCGCGTCGACGATCCGAAGACGGGCCCCGACATGGCGTTCGTCAGTTCGGGCTGGAACCGCGGGATCGAATCGTGGCGCTTCAACGTGCCGACCGACACCGACAGCGCGCCGACCGTGCGCGCGCATACGGTGTTCGACCGCACGCTGCTGCGCGCCGGCGAAACCGTGTCGATGAAGCATTTCATCCGCACCGAGACGCTGCAGAGCCTCGCGTTCCCGTCGCAATACCCGACGCGCATGACGATCCGCCATCTCGGCACGGGCCAGACCTACAAGCTGCCGCTCACGTGGGCGGCCGACCACACCGCGGACTCGCAGTTCACGCTGCCGGCCGCCGCGAAGCTCGGCGAGTACAGCGTCGAACTCCAAGGCGGCCCTGAAGACGCGCCCACCGCCACCTACTACAGCGGCAGCTTCCGCGTCGAGGCGTTCCGCCTGCCGGTGCTGAAAGGCTCGATCGGCGCGCGCGACGCGCAGAAGAGCCCGCTCGTCGCCGTGAAGGAAGCGCCGCTCGCGGTGCAGATCGACTACGTGTCGGGCGGCGGCGCATCGAACCTGCCCGTGCAGGTGTCGGCGCTGATGAAATGGGCGTCGCCGCCGTTCGCGGATCGCTTCGAGGATTTCAGCTTCACGCCATATCGCCCCGACACGAGCGACGGCAACGCCGACGACGATGCGCAGGACGGCGACAACGCGTCGTCGTCGAACAACAACGATCCCGACGCGACGAAGCTGATCGCCGACAAGCTGCCGCTGACGCTCGACCGCAATGGCGCGGGCTCGGTCACGCTCAAGGGCCTGCCGGACGTCGACGCACCGAAGCGCATCGCGCTGGAGGCGACCTTCGCGGATCCGAACGGCGAAGTGCAGACGATTCGCGGCGACACGATCCTGTGGCCGGCCGCGGTGGTGGCCGGCATCAAGGCCGGCCGGTGGGTGTCGGTCGGCCAGCGCGTGCCGGTGCAGGCCCTGGCGGTCGATCTGCAGGGCAAGCCGCGCGCGTCGGTGCCGATCGAGATCAAGGGTGTCGCGCGCATCACGACGTCGTCGCGCAAGCGGATGGTCGGCGGCTTCTATGCGTACGACAACAAGAGCGACACGCGCGACCTCGGCGTGCTGTGCTCGGGCAAGACCGACGACAAGGGCCGCATGGCCTGCGACGCGACGCTCGAGCAGGCCGGCAACGTGCAGCTGATCGCGGTCGCGAAGGACGGCGACGGCCGCACGTCGAATGCATCGACGTCGGTATGGGTCACGCGCGAGGACGAACTCTGGTTCGGCGGCGACAACACCGACCGGATCGACGTGATCCCCGAGAAAACCTCGTACGAGCCGGGCGAAACGGCCCGCTTCCAGGTGCGGATGCCGTTCCGCTACGCGACCGCGCTCGTCGCGGTCGAGCGCGGCGGCGTGATGGAAACGCACATCGTCGAGCTGAACGGCAAGAACCCGACCGTCGACCTGAAGGTCGGCGAATCGTGGGGGCCGAACGTCTACGTGTCGGTGCTCGCGCTGCGCGGCCGGATTCGCGAGGTGCCGTGGTACTCGTTCTTCACGTGGGGCTGGAAAGCGCCGGTCGAATGGGCGCGCGCGTTCTGGCGCGAAGGCCGCCACTACGAGGCGCCGACCGCGTTCGTCGACCTGTCGAAGCCCGCGTTCCGCTACGGCCTCGGCGAGATCAAGGTCGGCACGGGCGTTCATCGCCTCGGCGTGACCGTGACCACCGACGCGACGCGCTACACGGTACGCAGCAAGGCGCAGGCGCACGTGAAGGTCACGCTGCCGAACGGTCAGCCGGCACCGGCCGGCACGCAGATCGCGATCGCGGCCGTCGACGAAGCACTGCTCGAACTGATGCCGAACAACAGCTGGGACCTGCTCGACGCGATGCTGCGCCGGCGTGCGTACGGCGTCGAGACGGCCACCGCGCAGATGGAAATCGTCGGTCGCCGCCACTTCGGCCGCAAGGCCGTGCCGGCCGGCGGCGGCGGCGGCAGCGCGCCGACCCGCGAGCTGTTCGATACCCTGCTGCTGTGGAACCCGCGCGTGACGCTCGACGCGAACGGCAGCGCAACCGTCGAGGTGCCGCTGAACGACGCGCTCACGCGCTTCCGGATCGTCGCGATCGCGGCGGTCGGCCCCGACCGTTTCGGCACGGGCAGCACGTCGATCCGCAGCACGCAGGATCTGCAACTGATCTCCGGCCTGCCGCCGCTCGTGCGCGAAGGCGACGCGTTCCGCGCGCAGGTCACGCTGCGCAACACGACCGACCGCGCGATGCAGGTCGTCGTGACGCCGCGCGTGACGGGTCTCGACGTCGCCCCGCAAACCGTGTCGCTGGCGGCGAATGCGGCGACCGAAGTCGCGTGGACGATCACCGTGCCCGAGCAGGCGCTCGATGCGGCCGGTGCGCTGAACTGGCGCATCGAGGCGGCCGAGCAAGGCGGCAAGCGCGCGTCCGACGCGCTGGCCGTCGCGCAGAAGGTCGTGCCCGCGCTGCCGGTAACCGTGCAGCAGGCGACGCTCGCGCAGGTCGACGGCACGCTGACGGTGCCCGTGTCGGCCCCGGCCGGCGCGGTGAGCAACGCACAGGGCGCACCGCGCGGCGGCATCGCCGTGTCGCTGCAGTCGAAGCTCGCCGACGGCCTGCCCGGCGTGCGGCGCTGGTTCGAGCGCTATCCGTACCGCTGCCTCGAACAGCAGACCTCGCGTGCGATCGGGCTGCGCGACCCCGCGCAATGGCAGGCGCTGATCGCCCGCATGCCCGTCTACCTCGATAGCGACGGCCTGGCGAGCTACTTCCCGCCGTCGTCGGACGATTCGCATCACGGCAGCCCGACGCTGTCGTCGTACCTGCTCGTGGTGTCCGACGAAGCCAGCCGTCTCGATCCGCGCTTCGCGCTGCCGGAAGACCTGCGCACGCAGCTCGAAGCCGGGCTCGCGCGCTTCGTCGATGGCCGCCTCGAGCGCAACGCATGGGCGCCGCGCCAGGATCGCGACCTGCGCAAGCTCGCCGCGATCGAGGCGCTGTCGCGCTACGGCGCCGCGCAGGGCCGCATGCTCGGTTCGATCGAGATCGCGCCGAACCAGTGGCCGACGTCGGCGGTGATCGACTATCACGCGATCCTGACCCGCGTGAAGGACATCCCGCAACGCGACGAGAAACGCGCGCAGGTCGACCAGATCCTGCGGGCGCGCCTGACCTACCAGGGCACGCAGCTCGTGTTCTCGACCGCGCGCGACGACGACCTGTGGTGGCTGATGACCAGCAACGAGACCAACGCCGCCCGTCTCGCGCTGGAATTCGCCGGCGACCCGGCGTGGAAGGACGAAATGCCGCGCGTGACGGCCGGCCTGCTCGCGCTGCAACGCCAGGGCGCATGGCAGACGACGACGTCGAACGCGCTCGGCCTGCTCGCGGTCGAGCGCTTCTCGCGGACCTACGAGAGCACGCCGGTCGCCGGCGCGACGAAGGTTGCGCTCGGCGGCGACGCGCGCTCGATCTCGTGGTCGCAGGCGGCACCCGCCGCGCCCGCCGATACGCCCGCGTCGGCCACTCCCGCGACCCGCGCGGCGGCCGCACGCAGCGTGCTGCTGCCGTGGCCGCGTGCGTCGCAGGGGCCGGCCACGCTGTCGGTCACGCAGGACGGCACCGGCCGCCCGTGGGCGACCGTCGAAAGTCTCGCGGCCGTGCCGCTGCGCTCGCCGTTCGCGGCCGGCTACCGGATCACGAAGACCATCACGCCCGTGTCGCCCGCCGTCAAGGGCGTGCTGACGCGCGGCGACGTCGTGCGCGTGCATCTCGACATCGATGCGCAGAGCGACATGACGTGGGTCGCCGTCAACGATCCGATCCCCGCCGGTGCGACGATCCTCGGGTCGGGCCTCGGCCGCGATTCCGAGGCCGCGACTCAGGACGAGAAAACGCCGGACGGCGCGTGGCCGACGTTCATCGAGCGCGACTTCGACGGCTACCGCGCGTACTACGACTATTTGCCGAAGGGCAAATTCTCGGTCGAGTACACGGTGCGGCTGAACAACGTCGGTACGTTCGGACTGCCGCCGACGCGCGTCGAGGCACTGTATGCACCGTCCGTGTACGGCCTGTGGCCGAACCCGCCGATGACCGTGAAGCCGGCCGACGCGGGCAAGTGACGAGACCGCGATGATGGATCTGGCTTTGTCGCGGCCGGCGCGTTTCGCCGGCCGCGTATTCGTCGCCGTCGTGCTGGCCGCGCCGCTCGTCGCGCATGCCCTGCCCGGCTACGACGACGTGCGTCGCAACTGGCGCAGCTCCGACTGGGTGCTGCTCGCCCGCGACGGCACGCCGCTGCAGCGCACGCGCATCGACGTCACCGAACGGCGCGGCGAATGGGTGTCGCTCGCCGACGTATCGCCCGCGTTCCGCGAGGCGATCGTCGTGTCCGAGGACAAGCGCTTCTACGAACACAGCGGCGTCGACTGGCGCGGCATTGCCGGCGCCGCGTGGGGCAACCTGTGGAATGAACGCACGCGCGGCGCGTCGACCGTCACGATGCAGCTCGCGGGCTTGCTCAGCGATTCGCCGCGCCGCTCGGGCCAGCGCTCGCTGCCGCAAAAGGCCACGCAGGCCGTGAACGCGCTGTGGCTCGAACGCAGCTGGCGCAAGGACCAGATCCTCGAGGCCTACCTGAACCTGGTGCCGTTCCGCGGCGAAACGATCGGGCTCGGCGCGCTGTCGCAGGTGCTGTTCGGCAAGGCGCCGTCGGGCCTCGACGCACGCGAGGCCGCGATCGCGGCCGCACTCGTGCGTGCGCCCAATGCGGCGGCGGCGAAGATCGCCGAGCGCGCGTGCCGGATCCTGCGCGACATGCATGCGGCGCAGGCGTGCGCGTCGCTCGACGGTTACGTGGAGCTCGTCACGGCGCGCCCGGCCAACGCCGTGCGTAACGACATCGCGGCGGACGGCGCCGCCCTCGCCCCGCACTTCGCGCGACGCATCGCGGCCGAGGTCAAGCCGGCGGCCGGCGCGCAGGTCCGCACGACGCTCGATGCGCGGCTGCAGCGCTTCGCACGCGACGCGCTGATGCGCGCGCTGACCGAACTCAACGCGCCCGCGCACCGGCGCAACGTGCAGGACGGCGCGGTGGTCGTGATCGACAACGCAACCGGCGAGATCCGCGCGTGGGTCGGCTCGTCGGGGGCGCTGTCGAGCGCGCGCGACGTCGACGCCGTGCTCGCGCCGCGCCAGGCCGGCTCGACGCTCAAGCCGTTCCTCTATGCGCAGGCGCTCGACGAAAAACGGCTGACGGCCGCGTCGCTGCTCGACGATGCGCCGATCAACCTCGCCGCCGGCGGCGGCCTGTACATTCCGCAGAACTACGACAAGGATTTCAAGGGCTGGGTAAGCGTGCGCAGCGCGCTCGGCGGCTCGTTGAACGTGCCGGCCGTACGCACGCTGGTGCTCGTCACGCCGCATCGCTTCGCGCGCACGCTGACCGCGCTCGGCCTGCCGCTCGCGCAGGAAGGCGATTACTACGGCTTCAGCCTCGCGCTCGGCAGTGCGGACGTCACGCTGCTGTCGCTGACCAATGCATACCGCGCGCTCGCGAACGGCGGCATCGCGCGCAAGATCGTCGACCTGCCGGCCGCGGCATCGACGGCCGCCTCCGGTGCATCGCCGCCCGCGCGGGCTGACGCCGGCACGCGCGTGTTCAGCGAGGCAGCCAGCTTCGTCGTCACCGACATCCTGTCCGACAACAACGCGCGCGTGCGCACGTTCGGCTTTGACAACCCGCTCGCGACGCGCTTCTTCTCGGCGGTCAAGACCGGCACGAGCAAGGACATGCGCGACAACTGGACCATCGGTTTCACATCACGCTATACGGTCGGGGTGTGGGTCGGCAATGCGGACGGCTCGCCGATGTGGGACGTGTCGGGCGTCACGGGTGCGTCGCCCGTGTGGTCGGCCGTCGTCGGCTATCTGCACCGCGACCTGCCGAGCCGTGCGCCGCGCGCGCCGGCCGGCGTCGAGACGCGCCGCATCTCGTTCGAGCGCGACATCGAGCCGGCGCGCAACGAGTGGTTCATCGCGGGCACGGCGGTCGACACGATCCGGCTAGCGGCGCCCGTCGCGCCGGGCAAGGACGGCGCGCGCGCACCGCTGACGATCGGCGCGCCAACCGACGGCACGATCTTCGCGATCGACCCGGACATTCCGCCGAAGAACCAGCGGATCTGGTTCGAACGCTCCGCCGGCCACGCGACGAAATTCGCGTGGCGGCTCGACGACAAGGTGATCGGGCATGCCGACCGCGTCGCGTGGCTACCGTGGCCCGGCCGGCACCGGCTGGAACTCGTCGATGCGCGCGGCAACGTCGCGGATGCGATCGGCTTCGAGGTGCGCGGCGCGTTCGCGAAGCCGGCCGCGCGCAAGCCCTGAGCCGGCAGGGCCGGCCTTACTGGCTGGCCGTATTCGCTTTCACCCGGTTCAGGACATAGAATGACAGCAGCGCCGCATTCCCGACGCACACCGGCTGTGCCTCATTTTCCCGATTGCCCGCGACCATGAACATCCGCCATGAACGCTTCATCCGCCCCGCGCTGGGCGTCTTGTGCGTTGCAACGCTCGCCGCACTCCAGGCCTGCAACGGCGATGCCTGCTTCGGCGTCGACGTGTGCTTCGACGACAACACGCAGACCATCTCGCTGTCGGGCACGGCCGCGACGGGCGACGCGCTCGCGAGCGCCCAGGTCACGATCAATTGCGCGGCGGGCTCGGCAACGACGCTGACCGACGGCGGCGGCAATTATCGTGCGACGCTCAACGCCGCGCTGCCATGCGTCATCACCGTGGCGTCGGGCGGCACGAGTCTGCATTCGCTCGCCTACGCGGGCGGCACCTTCAATACGACGGCCGAGACCGAGTTGATGCTCGTTTATCTCGCGGCGCAACTCGGGACGAACACGGCCGGGCTGATCGGTAATTTTCAGGGCACCCTGCGCTACCAGCGGGCGATGAACAGCCCGGACACCGTGCAGGCCGCGCAATCGGCCGTGGTGACGAACCTGCAGCAGCGCTATGCGGTCACGCTCGCCGCACCGGCGTTCCTGACCACCTCGTTCGTGGTCGGGCAACCGGGCGTCGACGGCGATCTCGTGGCGCTGGCCAAGGCTGGGGCGATCGACCCGAACGGACTGCCGGATCCGGTTGCCGTTTCGCTGTTGCAGCAGGCCGGGGCCGCCCATCCGCTGTAAGCGGCGATCAGATCGGCGGCATCGGACCGGGCGACGCGATTCAGCAGGATCCGGTTCATGAGTCGGTCACCAGCCGGCGCTTACGCCGCCTCCCCGCTCCCGCATACCACCGGCGCCGCCTGCTGCTGCGACAGATACCGCAGCAGCTTCGTCACCATCCACACGACGATGAACGACAACGCGACGAAGAACACCGCCAGCGGCGTCAGCACATGAATCGACACGAAACCGGCCAGACCCATCATCGCGGACGACACGAGCAGCAGCGCACAGCCGAGAATCGCGCTCGTCAGGCCGGCGATATGCGGAAACAGCGAATTGCCCTTGGCCATCAGCGTCGGATACATCGCGCCCGCGCAGAAGCCCATCACGAGCACCGGCGTCGCGAGCGTCCATACGCGCAGGCCGACGGTCAGCGCCAGCACCAGCATCACGACCGACGCGATCGCCATCACGCGCGCACCGATCCGCAGCCGTTGCTCGGCGCTCGGCAGCCCGCGCCCGTGAATCCGGTTCGACAGACCGCCGAGGAAATACATGAGGCCGATGCCGAGGGCGAGATAGCCAAAGAAGGTCGGCGGCTTGTGCAGCGTGGTCTGCACCATGAACGGCCCGACGATGTTGAATACCAGCAGGATGCTGTAGCACAGCCCCTGTGCGAGGAAACAGCTCTGGAACACCGGGCTCGCCAGCACCTTGCCCGCGTTCGCCATCAACGTGCGCAGCTCGAGATGCACCGGCTTCGGCAAGGTTTCGCGGTAGTGCCACAGCAGCGCCCACATCGCCAACGAGTAAACCAGCAGGAACACGAGGCACGCGCGCCAGCCGAACCATTCCTGCAGGTGCGCGCCAATCACCGGCGCGATGATCGGGGCGAGCCCCCACGCGATCGACATGTACGTGAACGCGTGCATCAGCGCCTGGCCGGAAAACGAATCGGTGATGATCGCCTTCGCCAGCAGGTTGGTGGTCGCGATGCCGAAGCCCTGCAGGCAGCGCGCCAGCACGAACGTCTCGAGGTTCGGCGCGCCGAGCGACAGCAGGCAGCCGATCGTGTAGATCACGAGCCCGAACGCGAGCACGCGCTTGCGGCCGTATGCGTCGGCGATCGGCCCGAAGATCAGCTGGCCGAGTGCGTAGGCCGCCATGTAGCCGGACACGCTCGACTGGATCGCCTGCGGCGTGGTCGCGAACGAACGGGCCATGTCCGGCAGCGCGGGCACGTAGATGTCGATCGCAAGTTGGCCGGCGGACGCGAACAGGCAGATCAGGAACAACAGGAAGCGCGGCGAATTCGACTCGCGCGCGGGAGTGAGCGTGGCGTTCATGACAGCGGGGGAAGGATTAAGGCGACGACGACGCGGCACATCCGGCGCGTTCGCACTACGAACGCGCGTACGCAGCGTGCCGAATTGCGTATTGTGCCCGTTGTTGCCGAAGTCGACGCGATTCCCACGGCGCGCGAGAGGTTGAACGCCGATTGCATGACGCCGGCACTTCGCACTTCCCCCCCATTGACACGCCTCCCCGCCTTCGCCAATACTCCCGGAAGCGCCAATAATTGTTGAACAATCCTGCATGATAATTGACGCCTGACCGGCCAGCACCAATGATTCCGGCCGGATATTCGTGTCTGCCCACTTTCACCGAGAGCACCGCGTCATGTCGAACTATCCCGCCGCCTATCAGGTCACCAAGGGCTCTGTCCTGCACGTCGACCGGTCCTTCTATTCCGCGATCGCGCAACGCCAGGACGCCCGGCAGCGCATCGAATCGCACGTCGTGCCGATCCGCAGCGGCTTCGCATGGACGGTGCCGGCCGGCCACGTGTTCCGCATCGTCACGCTGGAAGGCCCTCAGGTCGCCGACTTCAACATGTGGAACCTGCACAATCCGCGCGAACGCATGTGGGCATCGCGCACGCGCCAGCTGCAGGCCGCGCATGTGACAACGTTCGACCGGATCTGGTCGACATTGCCCTACCTGCGCCCGATGGTCACGATCACCGACGACACGCTTGCCGGCTATGGCGTCGACGGCGACGGCGGCCGCGTGCACGACCTGCTCGGCACGCGCTGCGACCCGTACGTGAACAAGCTGCTGACCGGCGAGGACTTTCATTTCCACTGCCATTCGAACCTCGTGCGCGCGGTCGCGCCGTACGGGCTGACCGAATTCGACGTGCACGACGTACTCAACGTGTTCCAGTGCACGGGCCTGAACGACGACGACAAGTACTTCATGAAGGCTTGTCCCGCGAAGCCGGGCGACTATCTCGAGTTCTTCGCCGAAATCGACCTGCTGTGCGCGATGTCCACGTGCCCGGGCGGCGACCTGTCGGTGCCGATGTGGGGCCCCGATGCGCGCGACCCGATCGACGTGTGCCGGCCGCTCGGCGTCGAGGTATACCGGCTCGCTCCGGGCCTGCTCGACGGCTGGTCGTCGCCGCCCGTCGCACCGTACAAGGGCCTGCACGGGATGCAGCCGCCGCAGGCCGGCTGGCAGCATGACAAGACCCCATGACAAAGCCCGTAGAATGACGCCACGCCGCCGGCCAGCCACGCCGGCCGCGCATGATCAGGAGAGGAGCGAACGAACAGCATGGCAAGCGAAAAAGCGAGAGGACAGTCGGTCGCCGACCGGATCAGCCATCAATTGCGCGAGCACATCATCAGCGGCAAGCTGCCGCCCGGCACCGCGCTGATCGAGATGGATCTCGCGGCCGAGTACGACACGTCGCGCAATTCGCTTCGCGAAGTCCTGCATCAGCTCGGCCGCGAAGGCCTCGTCACGTTCGTGCGGCACAAGGGCGTCGTCGTGCGCACGCTCAATCGCCAGGACGTGCGCGATCTTTATGTCACGCGCCGCACGCTCGAACTGCATGCGCTTAACACGGCCGAGCTCGCGCAGCCGGCGCTGCTCGAGAAAATGCAGTCGGCCATTCGTGCGTCCGAGCGCGAACTCGAGAAAGAGAACTGGCAGGCCGTCGGCACGCACAGCCTGCGGTTTCACCAGCATATCGTCGCGCTGCAGAAGTCCGCGCTGCTCGACGAATTTTTCCGGACCATCTCGGCGCAACTGCGCCTCGTATTCGCGTCCGATCCCGACGAAAAGCGCGTGCAGACGGCCGACTGGATCCAGCGCGAATACCGGATCTACGAACTGCTCACGCAGAACCGTCGCAGCGAAGCCGTCACCGCGCTCGCCCGCTATCTCGACGATTCCGAGCGGATGCTGCTCGACGCGATCAAGCGCGGCCAGCGCGAGGCGGCCTGAGCCGGACGTCGCACCTCCCGCGTGCGGGCCGGCACGATGCGGCACGCACGCACCCGACACCGCACGTCGTCAGGCTTCCTCGCCCGCCGGCAGCGCATAGCTGCCATCCGCCCGATGCGTCTCGAGCCCGGTCAGCGGCGGATTGAACACGCACACGAGATGCAGATCGCCACGTGTTGCGCGCAGGATGTGCGGATCGTTCAGGTTGAGCGCGTAGATCGTGCCGGGCGCGATCCGGTGCACCTTGCCGGTCGCGGTTTCGACGACTTCCCCTTCGCCCGCCACGCAGTAGTTGGTTTCGAAGTGGTTCTTGTAGTGCAGATGCAGTTCCGCGCCTTCATGCACGCGCGTCTCGTGAACGGAATAGCCGACGCCGTCCTGCTTGACGATCATGCGCTTGCTGTCCCAGCCCGGGCCGTGCGCGTGGCGTTCGGTATGGGCGATATCGGCCGATCTTACGACGATCATGAGTACCTCTGAATAATGACAATGAAAAAAGGCAAGTCGATGCTTGCCGCTGAAAAGTCGTTCATTCGGAATCGGCCAGCGCGCGCTCGACCAGCACCGCCGCATCGAGCAGTCGCGCGTCGTCGCCGCGATGTCCCGTCAGCAGCAGGCCGATCGGCTGCTTCTCCCGACGGTCGCCCGGCACGCTGATACTCGGCAGGTCGAGGCGATTCGCGAATTCGGTCAGCCGGAACGCACGCGCGTTTGTCGCGAGATACACGGGCTCGTCCGACAGATCGGCGATGCGCGGCGGCAACATCGGCACCGTCGGCGTCAGCACTGCATGCGCATCGCCGAGTTGCGCGTGATATGCGTCGGCCAGCGCCTTCAGGCGCAGCAGCGCGGCCGCGTAGTCGTGCGCGCGCACGTGCTCGCCTGCGGCGATGCGCGGGCCAACGAGCGGATCGTAGCGATCCGCGGCCGTGTCCAGCAGCGTGCGATGCAGCATGAACGCCTCGGCCGCGATAATGCCGCCCGCACGCGCGACCGCGCCGGCCTCGGCCGTGCAATCGAGCCGCTTGCGCTCGATGCGTGCGCCGCGCGCGGACAGCCGCGACAGCCACGTGTCGAAAGCCTGTCCGACGGACGGGTCGAGGTCGTCCGTCGCGAAGCGTTCGGGAACGACGAAATGCAGATCCTTCACGTGCGCCGGCGCTGGCCGGCGGCCGGCCGCGCGGCCGCACAGCGCCGCGTCGACCCGCCGGCACAGGTCGGCCGTCGCGGCCAGCATCCCCGGCACGTCGAACGTCGCCGACAGAAAACGCATGCCCGCATCGGGATAACGTCCGCGCGACGGCTTGAATCCGGCCACGCCGCAGAAGGCGGCCGGAATGCGCGCCGATCCGCTCGTGTCGGAGCCGAGCGACAGATCGGCCGCGCCGAGCGCCACCGACACCGCCGCACCCGAGCTCGATCCGCCGGCCACGCGCTCGCGCTGCGCGTCGAGCGGCGTCGCGGGCGTGCCGTATGCGCGGTTCACGCCAAGCGCACCGTACGCGAATTCGGTCATCGCCGTTTGCGCGACCAAAACCGCACCCGCGCGACGCAGCGCCGCCACGAGCGCCGCGTCGGTTCGCGCAGGCAGTTCGTCGGCCAGCACACGCGAGCCCGCATGCGTGACCCAGCCGGCGCAATCGAAGCAGGCCTTGACCGTCAGCACCGCAGCGGCCAACGGCGCATCGGCGGCAGCGCGGTCCTCCGATGCGTCCCATGCGCGTGCTTCGGCCAGTGCCTCGGCATCGCGGCGCGCAAGCCATGCGGCGCCGATGTCGTCGGGAAAAGCGTCGGCGCGGGCGAGGCAGGCGCGCAGCCGGTCGGCGCAGGTCGCCTCGTGTGCATCGCGTTGCCGGAAATCAGACCCATTCATGCGGGCTCCTCGTCGATCGATCGTTCATCGTGAGTCACGCGAAATGAACGTGGCGCAGAAAATCCTTCACGCGCGCATCGGCGCTGCCGCGAATCCGGTCGGGCGGCACGTCGTACAGGATCCTGCCGTCTTCCATGAAGACGATCCGGTCGGACACCTTGAACGCGAAGTTCATTTCGTGCGTCACGATGATCATCGTCATGCCCTCCTTCGCAAGCGTCTCGACCACTTTCAGCACTTCGCCGACGAGTTCCGGATCGAGCGCCGACGTCGGTTCGTCGAACAGCATGATCGACGGCCGCGTGGCGAGCGCCCGCGCGATCGCCACGCGCTGCTGCTGGCCGCCCGACAGCTGATGCGGATATTTGTTCGCGTGTTCGAGCATGCCGACCTTCGACAGCAGCGACAGCGCCTGCAGCCTGACCGCACCCGCATCGGCCTGCCGGTGATAGCACGGCGCCATCATCACGTTCTGCAGCGCCGTGCGATGCGGGAACAGATTGAAGCTCTGGAACACCATGCCGATGTCGAGAATGCGATCGTGCGACACGCGCGGTGGATGGGCGCCCGACGCGCGGATGAACGGCTCGCCGTACAGGTCGATCTCGCCTGCGTTCACCGGCGCGAGGCCGTTGATGGTGCGGATCAGCGACGTCTTGCCCGAACCCGACGGGCCGATGATCGACACGACCTGCCCCGGCGCGACGTCGAGGTGAATGTCCTTCAACACTTCGTGGCGACCGTAGCGCTGCTGGATGCCTGCCAGCCGCAGTGCGAATTCCGCGTGTGCGCGTGGCCGCGGCGCGACGGCCGGCGTCGACAGCGGCAACGCGACGTTCGCGGGGCCGGTCCGGGCCGGCGTGCGGCGGCTGACGTCGAGATGTCGTTCGAGATAGCCGAGCAGCCGGCTGAACACCGTGACGATCAACACGTAATAGAACGCCACGGCCAGCATCGTTTCGAACACGAGGAAGTTCTGCGTGTACAACCGCTGCCCGACGAGCAGGATCTCGGCGAGCGAGATCACCGACACGAGCGACGTCAGCTTCACGATCGTGATGAATTCGTTCGCCAGGGCCGGCAACGCGATGCGGATCGCCTGCGGCATCACGATCATCCGCTGGATGCCCGTGAAGCGGATGCCGAGCGCGCGGCCGGCCTCGAGTTGCCCGCGCGGCACGGACAGGATTCCGCCGCGATGGATCTCTGCGAAATACGCGGTCTCGCTCAGCACCATCGCGATCAGGCCGGCCGTGAACGGATCGGACAGCACCGCGCTGGTCGCGGGAAAAACCTGCGGCAGGTTGTAGATGAACACGAGCAGCACGAGCAGCGGGAGGCTGCGGAAAAACCAGATGTACACGCTCGCAGCGCGTTTCAGCAGCGCATGGTGGGACTGTCTCGCGAGCGCGACCGGAAAGCCGAGCAACACGCCGAGCAGCCAGACGGACACGCTAAGCTCGACGACGACGACGCAGGCGCGCCAGAAATCCTTGTCCCACAAGAGTTGCAACGCATAGTGCCAATCGAACTGCATCGAAGACTCCTCGACCGCGTATAGGTGATGCGAGCGCCCGGCGCGTGTCGTGCGAAAGGTCGCGCCGGCGCGCCGCCATGGCGCTCGGTGGCTGCGCTGCCGTTATTTCGCCGTGCCGAGCGCGTTGGCGACGTCGGCGGCCGTGGGTTCCTGCAGCCCGTATTTCTTCACGAGGCCGCCGTACTCCCCGCTGTGCTTCGCATCGTTCAGCGCACCCGCCAGCGCGCCTTGCAGCCCCGTGTCGCCCTTCGTCACGCCGAGGCCGATCACGATCGGATACAGCAACGTCGTCGAACTGATCTCGGTGCGCCCGTTCGTCTGCTTCGGAATGCCCTGCGCGACGGCCGCGTCCTCGATCTGCACGTCGACCGCCTTCGACATCAGCGCGGACGTCGCCTCCGGCGAGGTCGGAAATTCAAGGATCGCGATCTCGCCGCGCCCGGTCGTCTTGCAGGTGTCCTGCGAGACCGCGCGCAGCTTCGGCGTCCACGATGCGCCCTTGATCGTGCCGACCCGCTTGCCGCACAGGTCCTGCGGCGTCTTCGGCAGGAATGCACTGCCCTTCGCGACGAGCAACGACGCGCCCGTTTTCAGGTAGGGCACGAAGTCGATCTGCTTCACGCGGTCGGGCGTCACGTAGAGCGCCGACGCGACGAAATCGAAGCGGCGCGCCTTCATCCCGAGGATCAGGTCGGGAAAGCGCGTATCGAGGAAAACCGGCTCGAGCTTCAGATGGCGCGCCAGCATCCGCGAGAACTCGGCGTCGAAACCGGCCGGCTTGCCGCCGTCCAGATAGGCATATGGCGGATACGTCAGGTCGGAGCCGACCAGCAACGTGCCGGGCCGCACCGTCTGCAGCGGCGCCGCCGACGCGAGCGAGCACGCGAAAGCCAGCGGCACGAGCGCGCCGCGGAGGAAACGTCGAAACGAAAACTGACCGGACATGGCGTGGCTCCTGAGGTTATTCGGCACCGGCGCGAAAACGCTGCAACGCCTCCCACGCACCGCCACATGCGGTTCGACAGGATTTTACGCCGAAAATTGTTGAACAATTTCGGCCGATTCTGACCAGTAAAAATTGATAACTGAATCCGGGTTTACGCGGAAGACGAAACTGCGATGCACGATTCACGCGCGCACGCATGCGCTGTCGTTCTGCGCCGACGCGGGTTTCAAAAAAGGGGGAAACGACAAGAGGAAGACGACGATCGCGACGGATCGCCGATGAGGTACGCGCGCCGATTGCAGGCGTCGCGATTTTCGATACGGAGCTGGCGTGCGGCAGCCGAAGCCTGCCCGAACGGCGCGCGATCGGCCGGCGTTCGCGCGCCGGCCCGCGTCATACCGCTACGACGCGATCAGTACTGCGCCTGGTCCGTCGGATTCTTGAACAGCTGCTTCATCTCCGCCGACAGCGGATAGTTCAGGCTCACGCCCTTCGGCGGAATCGGTTGCGTGAACCACTGGTTGTACAGCTTCTCGGCCGCGCCCGAGGTCTGCATCTTCGCGATCACGCCGTCGACGACATGCTTGAACGCAGGATCGTCCCTGCGCATCATGCACGCGTAGTTTTCGTGGACGAGCGGCGTGCCCGCCACCGTGTACGCGCCCGGGTTGCGGTCCTTCGCGATCTCGCCGTACAGCAGCGGCTCGTCCATCACGAACGCCACCGCGCGCCCGGTCGTGACGTTCATGAACGCTTCGGCGTGATCCTTCGCGCTGATGATCGTCATGTTCATCGCCTTCTCTTCGTTGAGCTTGCGCAACAGGCGCTCGTCCGACGTGCCGGCCGTCGTCGCGACCGTCTTGCCGGCCAGGTCCGCAAAGTCCTTCACGCCCGAATCCTTGCGCGTGCTGAAACGGATGCCGTACAAAAAGATGCTGTTCGAGAACGCGGCCTGCTTCTGGCGTTCGAGCGTGTTCGTCGTCGAGCCGCATTCGAAGTCGATCGTCCCGTTCTGCAGCAGCGGAATCCGGTTCTGCGACGTGATCGGGATTTCCTTCACCGCGAGGTTCGGCAGGTTCAGGTCCGTCTTCACCTGGTCGATGATGCGCGACGCGATGTCGCGCGAGTAGCCGATGTTCTTCTGCTGGTTGTCCGAATACGAAAATGGCACCGACGACTCGCGAATGCCCAGCGACACGACGCCCGTGTCCTTGATTTTCTTGAGCGTACCGGTGAGGGCCTGCGCGTGCGCGGTGCCGGCCAGCGCACAGGCCAGCGCGATGGCGAGCCAACGGAAACGGCGATCCATGCGTGTCTCCTGACGAAACGTTGATCGAATCGCGATCCTACGCCCGACAATATTCGCGTCACATCAGGAGAAGCGTAAACAACCTTCCGCCGCGGCCCGATCCTGAAAGATGTTTTCCGTGCCGCGCAAACCGCCGCGCGCCGCTCGTCTCGCCCGACCGCCCCGCGCGCGGGCTCGGTCGCGCCGTCTGTGCCGGCCGTTCCAAACGCGCGTTCGTGCTGCGACGCATCAACGTAATCGTTTGCGGCACCCGTCGTTTTTCTCGTGAAACGCACTCAAGAAGCCGCCGCGCACGCCGTTACCCAGTGCATGGCGCGTCGCAGCAACCCGCTGCAACCGTCAGACAAAAACGACAAGGTCCGGCTCGCCCGGACCGGCGCCACCGCCGGCACGACGGTTATCTACGAGGATCGAGTTTCAACATGAGAGCCAAACGATTCAATTTCGCGCTGGCGCGCCCCGCACATGCGCGCATGCTCGCCGGCATGCTGTCCGCCGCCGCCCTGCTGCCCCTCGCCGGCTGCGGCGGTGGCGGCGGCGACGGCAGCAACCCGTCTGCGTCCAACGCGGCACCCGCACCGGCCCCCGCACCGACGCCGGCGCCCACTCCCGCGCCGGCCCCGACCACGCCGCCCTCGTCGTCCGGCAGCAATGCGTGCTCGTCGCAGCAGGCCGCCGTGCAGATGGCCGCGCAGGCCGCACCGGTCGAGCCGCCGGTCGACCACCTCATCGTCAAGCTGAAAACCCTGACGGCCACGCGTGCGATGGCGGCCATCGACGACGGCTCGCGACTCGACGCGGTGATCCAGCGTGCGATGACGCGCTGGACCGCGCCGGTGACCGGCAGCGCACGCGCGTACGCGAGCACGGTCCCGCAAACGCCGGTGAACGTGCAGGTCGAGCGAACGATCTCGAACGGCGCGGCCGTGCTGTCGCTCGGCCAGCGCATGGCCGCCGCCGATGCCGCCGCGCTCGCGCAGACGTTCGCGGCCGACGGCGATGTCGACTACGCGGAACCGGATCACCCGATGCAGATCCGCGACACGCCGAGCGACCCGCTCTACAACCAGCAGTGGTACATGTCCGACCCGGCCGCCGGCATCGACCTGCCGCCCGCGTGGAACGTGACCAAGGGTTCGCCGACCGTCGTCACGGCCGTACTCGACACCGGCTACCGGCCGCACGGCGATCTCGTCGGCAACCTGATACAGCAAGGCTACAGCTTCATCAGCAACGTCAACACCAGCAACAACGGCTCGACGCGCGGCCCGGACGCAACCGATCCGGGCGACTGGGTCACGCAGCAGGAACTCGACAACGTCAACGGTCCGTACTATCACTGCGCAAGCGAGCCGAGCAACAGCAGTTGGCACGGCACGCGCGTGATGGGCGTGATCGGCGCGACCGCCGACAACGGCACCGGGATCGCCGGCGTATCGTGGCTCAGCCGAATCCTGCCGGTGCGCGTGCTCGGCAAGTGCGGCGGCGTGACGAGCGACATCGCCGACGGCATGCGCTGGGCAGCCGGCATTCCCGTCAACGGCGTGCCGAACAATCCGAATCCCGCGAAGATCATCAACCTGAGCCTGGGCGGCGTCGGCGCATGCAGCACGACGTTCCAGCAGGCGATCGACGACGTGACCGCGAAGGGCGTGACCGTGGTCGTCGCGGCCGGCAACGACGGCTTGTCGACCGGGCTCGACCAGCCCGCGAACTGCCGCGGCGTGATCACCGTCGGCGCGACCGACGCGACGGGCCGCCGCGCATCGTTCAGCAACTTCGGCGCCGATGTCGCGCTGAGCGCACCGGGCGTCAACATCCTGTCGACGTCGAACACCGGCACGACGACGCCGGGCTCGGACACCTATGGCCTCGCGAACGGCACGAGCCTCGCGACACCGCAGGTGACGGGGGTCGCCGCGCTGATGCTGTCGGTGAACGGCAATCTCACGCCCGCGCAGATCCTGCAGAAGCTGCAAGGCGGCACGCGTGCGGCGAAGCTGGCGGCCGGCACGTCGTGCACGGCGCTGCCGGCAGGCTCGGGCATCCTCGATGCAGGGGCCGCCGTCGCGACGGCGAACCAGTAACAGCCCCCCGTTCGACGCAGCCGCGCGCATGCCGACATGGCACGCGCGCGGCTGTTTCGTTACGGCTGTCGCGCGTACCCGCGAACGTGCATCGGCGCGATCAAGTATCTCGAAATAACGCCTGAAAAAAGGGCTGACAAAAGGGTTGACGCTTCGCACGACGAGCCATTACCATCGCTCCCGTCTAATTACATGGAGTGTTCTGTGAACACCGATGCGAGTTGTAGTTGGTTCCTGACCAACTTGACTGCTGCCTGAGGAAAACGCGCAGAGCCTCGTCTTCTGCCGCATCCCGGGAAGCAGGATGCGGCGCCCTTCCGGCCTGATTACCGGCCAGATTCCCCGCCGAATTTTCGATGTTGTCGAATGCACGCGACGCGCCGTCGCGCGTGTGCGTTCGTGTTGCGCGCGGCGTCGGCCGCGTGCGCTCTCCATTCGCGTGCCGTCCGGCCGCGCGCCTCGTTGCGCGCGCCGCTGCCGATCGCCCGTGCCGACTATCCGCAACCGACAGGAGTGCAGATGAACTCAGACGACAGTAGTCGATTACCGCTCGCCGGTGCGACGCTGCGCATCGACACGCCGTCCGCATCATGCGCGCCGGCGAGCGTTCCCGCCTTTACCGACCCACATCCGATCGCGCCTGACGCGACGCGGCGGGGAGCGCTCGTGCGTCGATGACGTCACGGTCGCTCCCCGCCCGCCGCCTCGTGCGCAAGGAGCGACTCATGACGACACGACACAATACTTCGCACAAGAAACAGCGCGGCTTCATCAAGGCCGGCGCCGGCCAGCAGAACGACCCGCGCGTCATGCGCGCCGCGCAGGAAGCAGCCCGCCCGCTCGAAGACACGCTGAAGTCGCTGCACACCAGCACGCGCGGCCTCACCTACGACCAGGCCGCCGACCGCCTGCAGCATGACGGCCCGAACGAAATCGCGCACGACAAGCCGCCGCACTGGACCCGCCAGTTGCTGCTGTCGTTCCACAACCCGTTCGTCTACGTGCTGCTGGTGCTGGCCGCCATCAGTTTCTGCACCGACGTCTACTTCGCGGCCCCCGACGATCGGGATTACGTCGGCATGACGATCCTGCTGACGATGGTCACGATCAGCGCGCTGCTGCGCTTCGTACAGGAGTTCCGTTCGCTGCGCGCGGCCGAGAAGCTCAAGGCGATGGTCCGGACGACCGCGACCGTGCAGCGCACGATGACCGACACGTCGGAGCCGACGCGCCGCGAGGTGCCGATGCGTGAGGTGGTCGCCGGCGACATCGTGCATCTTTCCGCCGGCGACATGATCCCCGCCGACGTGCGGCTGCTCGCGTCGCGCGACCTGTTCATCAGCCAGGCCGTGCTGACCGGCGAGGCGCTGCCCGTCGAGAAGTACGACACGCTCGGCGCGGTGGCCGGCAAATCCGCGAGCACGCATGCGGCCGGCGCCGCCAACGACGCACCGGCGTCGCTGCTCGATCTCGAGAACGTCTGCTTCATGGGCACCAACGTCGTCAGCGGCACGGCGACGGCCGTCGTCGTCGCGACCGGCGAGGACACGTACTTCGGCTCGCTGGCGCGCAACGTCGTGAGCCACAAGCGCATCGAGACGAGCTTCGACCGCGGTGTCGCGAGCGTCAGCTGGCTGCTGATCAAGTTCATGTTCGTGATGGTGCCGATCGTGTTCATGATCAACGGCCTGACCAAGGGCGACTGGCTGAGCGCACTCACGTTCGCCCTCGCGGTGGCCGTCGGCCTGACGCCCGAGATGCTGCCGATGATCGTCAGCGCGAACCTCGCGCGCGGCGCGGTCGCGATGGCGCGCCGCAAGGTCGTCGTCAAGCGGCTGAATTCAGTGCAGAACTTCGGCGCGATGGACGTGCTGTGCACCGACAAGACCGGCACGCTCACGCAGGACAAGATCATCCTCGAACACCACCTCGACCTGTCCGGTCACAAGAACGAGGACATCCTGCGGCTCGGCTGGCTGAACAGCTTCCACCAGAGCGGCCAGAAGAACCTGATCGACATCGCGGTCGTCGCGCGCGCCGACGAGATCGGCGAACGCGTGAAGCCGCAGGGCTACAAGAAGATCGACGAACTGCCGTTCGACTTCGTGCGGCGCCGCCTGTCGGTCGTCGTCGAGGACACGCACGGCACGCACCTGCTGATCTGCAAGGGCGCGGTCGAGGAAATGCTGGCGGTTTCCACGCACGTGCAGGATGAGGACGGCGTGCGCCCGCTCGACTTCGTGGCCCGCAAGCGGCTGCTCGAACAGGCCACCGCGTACAACGAGGACGGTTTCCGCGTGCTCGTGCTCGCCACCCGCATGATTGCGCGCGGCGACGAACGCGCGCAATACCGCACCGCCGACGAACACGACCTCGTCGTGCGCGGCTTCCTGACCTTCCTCGATCCGCCGAAGGAATCGGCCGCGCCGGCGCTCGCCGCGCTGCGCGGGAACGGCGTCGCGGTGAAGGTGCTGACGGGCGACAACCCGACCGTCACGATGAAGGTGTGCCGCCAGGTCGGCCTCGAACCCGGCAAGCCGATGCTCGGCACGGAAATCGAAGCGCTCGACGATGCCACGCTCGCGCAGGTCGTCGAACGCACGACCGTGTTCGCGAAGCTCACGCCGCTGCAGAAGGCGCGCATCGTCAAGGCGCTGCAGGCGAACGGCCACACGGTCGGCTTCCTCGGCGACGGCATCAACGACGCGCCCGCGCTACGCGACGCCGACGTCGGCATCTCGGTCGACAGCGGCGCCGACATCGCGAAGGAAACCGCCGACATCATCCTGCTCGAAAAGAGCCTGATGGTGCTCGAGGAAGGCGTGATCAAGGGCCGCGAGACGTTCGGCAACATCCTGAAGTACCTGAACATGACCGCCAGCTCGAACTTCGGCAACGTGTTTTCGGTGCTCGTCGCCAGCGCGTTCCTGCCGTGGGAGCCGATGCTCGCGACGCAGCTGCTCGTGCTGAACCTGATCTACGACACGTCGCAAATGCTGCTGCCGTGGGACAAGATGGACCCCGAGTTCCTGAAGAAGCCGCGCAAGTGGGAAGCCGGCAACATCAGCCGCTTCATGCTGTGGGTCGGGCCCACGTCGTCGGTATTCGACATCACGACGTACATCCTGATGTGGACCGTGTTCGGTGCGGGCGCGATGTATCACCTGCAAGGCGGGTCGGGCGGCCAGATCGTGATGAACTCGGGCTGGTTCATCGAGAGCCTCGTGTCGCAGACGCTCGTCGTGCACCTGCTGCGCACGCAGAAGATCCCGTTCCTGCAGAGCACGGCGTCGCTGCCGGTGCTGCTGTCGACCTTCACCGCGATCGGGATCGGCTGCTGGCTGCCGTTCTCGCCGTTCGCGGACGCGATCGGCTTCATGCACCTGCCGGGAACCTTCTGGCTGTGGCTCGCCGCGACGATGGTCGGCTACATCGTGCTCGCGCAGATCGTCAAGACGATCTACGTGCGCCGCTACAAGCAATGGTTCTGATGTCGCGCCGATGACGACGTGCCGGCCCGTGCCCCACCGGCGCGGGCCGAACGACTCGCTCTACCGTCGTTCGGTGACGAACGGGCCGCATCTGCGGCCCGTTTTTCGTTCATCGGGCGTCGTTCGCGCCGAACAGCTGCGCGCACACCGCGCGTCCTTCGTCGGTCAGCGCGGCGCTGCCGGTCCCGTCCTCGTTCAGCGTCGTCGCGCTCAGGCCCGCGGCGTCCAACTGCGTCAGCACGCGGCGCAGCGTGCTCATCGGCAGTTGCGTGCGCTTCGCGATCTTGGGCAGCGACCACGTCTTGCCGGCCGGATCGCTGGCGGCTTCGTTCAGCGTCGCGAGCGTGGCGACGAGTGCGGGATCGAGCGGGGATTCGTCGGTTTCGGAAGTCATCGGTTCGGGTTCGTCGGCCGACGTCGTGCCGGCATGCGTTGAGAAAACGATCGCGGACACTATACGCCGCGTCACGCGCCCTTGAGCGCCGCGCGCATGAACGACACGAAACGCGCGGTGACGGGATCGTCGCGATCGGACAGCCACGCGAGCCCCACGCGCCACTTCGCGTCCCGGCCGTCGAGCGGCAGCACCGTCGCGTCGCGCAGCAGGTACCGCGCGCTCGACGGGATGAACGCGACCCCGACGCCGGCCGCGACCGACGTCAGCACCGACTGCACGTCCTCCGCCTGCTGCATCACGTGCGGCACGAAACGGCGCTCGACGCACCATCGGTCGATCTGTGCGGCCAGCCCCGGGCCGCGCGCACGCTGCAGCGCGATGAAGCCGATCTCGTTGAGCGCGTCGAGGTTGGCCGGCACGCGCTTGAAGCCGAGATGCGGCGGCACCGCGAGCGCGAGCGCTTCGTCGATCACCTTGAACGACGACAAGCCTTCGTCGGAAGGCAGACGCAGGAAACCCGCGTCGAGCTTGCCGGCGCGCAGCCGGCGCGTCTGTTCGGACGACGACAGGTCGCTCAGCGTCACCGCGATACCCGGATTGCAACGACGGAATTCGGCGATCAGCTTCGGTACGAGCGTCAGCACGGACAGGCAGATGCCGAGCCGCAAATGCCCGCGCTGGCCACTGGTCGCTTCCCGCGCATGCGCCAGGATTTCGTCGGCATCGCGCACGAGCGCTTGCGCATCGGGCAGGAAGCGCTCGCCGAACGACGTCAGCTCAGCGCCATGCCGGCCGCGCTCGAACAGCTTGCCGCCGAGGCTCGCCTCCAGCGCACCGATCTGCTTGCTCAGCGCAGGCTGGCTCATGTGCAGCGCATCGGCCGCGCGGCTGAAATGGCACAGCTCGGTGACCGTCAGGAACGTACGCAGCAGTTTCAGTTCCATTCTTTAACGGAATCGTAATGAACGAAATATTCATTTTACCGATCGAATGCAATGGCGTTCAATACGGACATGCCCTCCCAGGAATTCACCTTCATGTCCCTCGATCCAGCGGCCGACTGCGTGACCGAGCCATCATCCGATGTCGCGGAGGCAACCGCATGCGCCGTTGCCGCCGATGCGCGCGCACCGAAGCGTCGTGCCGAACGCACGGACGGGCGCAGCCGCCGCTTTCGCTTCGGCGACGCGCTTGAAGACGCGCCGCCACGCGCGGTGACGGGATCGATCGCGATCAGTTTTGCGGTCGTGTCGCGGCGGAACTGGCCGCGCTGAACCGCGCACGTGCCCGCCTTTCTCCGCACGCGCACCGCTGCCCGGCGGCGCGAAAACGACCGGAATCCTCCCGTATCGCGCGTCATTGCGCGGCATCCAATCGTCATCGCCCCGCGATCGACCGTATAATTTCCCGCACCCGCTGACCGCCCATGCATTCCGCGCAGCCGCATCGCGCGTGAAAAGGAGACTTTCGCTTGACCGGCCTCATCGCGCGTCTGCCTCGCGCCCGGACCACCCTGATCCTCGCCCTTTCGTTCCTGCTGCTCGCATTCGCCACGAACGCGTCCGCGCAACGCGTGCAGCCGCATCGCACCGCACATGCGCAGCCGCATGCACACACGAAGGCCGTCAAGAAGAAGCCTCATCGCAAGAAAAAGGCCGTCAAGCATCGCCGCTCGCGCGTGACGCATCAAGCGGTCAAACGCCACGCGGCACCCGCGCCGCAGCCGCGACGCGCGAAACGCACGACGGTCGTGCGGCCGCGTCCGCCCGCGAAACCGAAGCTGCTCGCCAGTTGCGGCTACACGCCGCGCGCGGTCCGGTCGCTGCATTCACGCGCGGCCTACGTGCTCGACGTCGATTCCGGCACCCCGCTGCTGGCCCGCAATGCGCGCACCGTACGACCGATCGCGTCGATCTCGAAACTGATGACGGCCGTCGTCGCACGCGACGCCGATCGTCCGCTGAACGGCGTGCTGCGCGTGACCGCACGCGATCGCGACACGATCAAGTTCACCGGTTCGCGCCTGCAGGTCGGCTCGGCGTTGTCGCGCCGCGAGATGTTCCATATCGCGCTGATGTCGTCGGAGAACCGCGCGGCCGCCGCGCTGAGCCGCGACTATCCGGGCGGGCGCGCCGCATTCGTCAAGGCGATGAACCGCGAAGCGCGCCGGCTCGGCATGCGGCATACGCACTTCCGCGAGCCGACCGGCCTGTCGCCGCACAACGTGTCGACGGCGCAAGATCTCGCGCGGCTCGTCGGCGCGGCCGCGCAGGATCCGCTGATCCGCTATTTCTCGACCGATCTGTCGACCACCGTGCGCCCCGGCGACGGCGAACTCGTGTACGTAAACTCCGACCCGCTCGTGCGCTACCGCCGCCTGCCGATCCGGCTGCAGAAAACCGGCTTCATCAACGAATCGGGGCACGGCGTCGTGATGCGCATGCGCGTGAAAGGCCGTCGCGAAACGGTCGTGCTGCTCGGTGCACCGACGCGTGCCGGCGTATCGAGCGACGCAATCCGAATCCATCGCTGGCTGTCCTGTTCGATCCAGTAAGCGCACACGGGCAGCCGGCGCGTTCACGCCACGGGAGCGACGTCATGCAGCACGAATACCGCTTCAACGCGTTCGGCCGGCTGCTCGCCGTGGTGCGCACGGATGGCCGCTGGGCCGTGTTCGATCTCGGCGCCGAAGGCAAGCGGCGCCCGGTCAATCTGCAGGTCCCGGCGACGCTCGCCGCCGACGAACTCGGCCAGTACCTCGGCGATCTGCTGCACGAAAACGCGCCCCCGCGATACAGCGAAGTCGTACCGGTCGCGCATCGACACGCGTAGTCGCATCGGAAAGCGCCGGGTAGCGCCGCCAGCCGGCGCCAATTCGACAGTTAAACTTGCAAGTTTAACTGTCGTGTTCTATGATTCGCCGCATGAACCCGCCACGCAAACCCGGCGTTTCCGCCGAAACCGTCGCCGCCGACCTGACCCTCGCGGTCGGGCAGCTCATCCGCCGGCTGCGCTCCGAGATCGATTCCGAAGGGCTCGGCATGTCCCAGACGAGCGCGCTCGCGCGGCTTGAACGGCACGGGCCGATGACGACCGCCGATCTCGCGCGCGCCGAGGCGATGAAGCCGCAGTCGATGAAGTCGATCCTCGCGAGCCTCGAGGAAGATGCGCTCGTCGAGCGCGAACCGCATCCGACCGACGGCCGCCAGATCCTGTTCAAACTCACTGCCGCCGGCCTCGCCGCACGACGCAAGCGCAACGCCGCGAAACACAAGTGGCTCGGCGCCGCGATCGAGAAGCTCGACCCGCAAGACATCGACACGCTTGCCGCGGCAATCCCGCTGATCCGCCGCATCGGCGATCAATGAACCGGCCCGTGCGCCACGCAGCATCCGCGCGCACGGTTTTCCACGCCCCCTCCCGGAGTCCCATCATGAGCGCAACCCGTCTCGACACGAACACGGCGCTGGTCGTCATCGACCTGCAGAAAGGCATCGTCGCCCTCCCCACCGCGCACCCGGTCGCACCGGTGATCGCCCGCACCCGCGAACTGCTCGACGCATTCCGCAGCCGCGGCCTGCCGGTCGTGCTGGTCAACGTCGCGGGCGGCGCACCGGGCCGCACCGAGCAACCGCCGCGCACGGCGCAGTTCCCCGCCGACTGGACCGAACTCGTGCCCGAACTGAACCGCCAGCCGAGCGACCACGTCGTCACGAAGCAGACCTGGGGCGCCTTCACCGGCACCGGCCTCGACGCGCATCTGAAGGCAGCCGGCGTCACGCAGATCGTGCTGACCGGCGTCGCGACGAGCATCGGCGTCGAATCGACCGCGCGGCAGGCGCACGAACTCGGCTACAACGTGACGCTCGCCGTCGACGCGATGACCGACCTGAACGCGGACGCGCACGTCAACAGCATCGAGCGGCTGTTCCCGCGCCTGGGCGAGACCGGCGCGACGCAGGACATCGTCGCGCTGCTCGACCGACGCGGCGCGTGAGCGACGAACGCATCCGGCCGGCGCCGAGCCACGCGGGCGGCCGGCTCGATCCGTCGATCTGGAAAGTCAGCGCGGTCGCGACGCTCGGTTCGCTGCTGTCGCAACTCGATGCGACGATCGTCAACGTGTCGCTGTCGAGCCTCGCGACCGACCTGCATGCCAGCCTGTCGACGATCCAGTGGGTGACGAGCGGCTACCTGCTCGCGCTGACGCTGGTGCTGCCGCTGAACGGCTGGCTCGTCGACCGCATCGGTGCGAAGGCGCTCTACCTGTGGTGCTTCTCGGCCTTCACGCTCACGTCGGCGCTGTGCGGGCTCGCGTGGTCCGCGACGTCGCTGATCGCGTTCCGCGTGTTGCAAGGCGTCAGCGGCGGCTTGCTCGCGCCGATGGCGCAGATGATGATCGCGCGCGTCGCCGGCCAGCAGATGGCGCGCGTGATCGGCTACGCGGCGGTACCGGTGCTGCTCGCGCCGATCCTCGGCCCGGTCGTGGCCGGCGCGATCCTGCAGCACACGTCGTGGCGCTGGCTGTTTCTCGTGAACCTGCCCGTCGGCGCGCTCGCGCTCGCCCTGGCCGCACGGTTCCTGCCCGGCGACCGGGACGATGCGCCGCGGCGCGAACTCGACTGGATCGGCCTCGCGTTGCTGTCGCCGGGCCTCGTGCTGTTCCTGTACGGCGTCGAGCGGATCGGCTCGACGCTCGGTCTCGCGGCGGTCGCCTGCTCGGCGGTGCTGCTCGTCGCGTTCCTGCGCTTCGAGCGCCGCCGGGGCGAGCATGCGCTGATCGATCTCGCACTGTTCCGCTCGCGCGTGTTCGGCGCGGCAGCCAGCACGCAGTTCCTGTCGAACGGCGCGCTGTATGCAGGCCAGATGCTGATTCCCGTGTTCCTGATCCAGGCATGCGGACGTACCCCGGGCGAAATGGGCTGGCTGCTCGCGCCGCTCGGGCTCGGCATGCTCGTCACCTATCCGTCGATGGGCGCGCTGACGAGCCGGTTCGGCGTACGCCGGCTCGCCGCCGCCGGAGCGTTGCTCGCACTCGTCGCCACGCTGCCGTTCGTGTACCTCGCGCTGACCGGCTACGATCCGCTCGTGCTCGTACCGGCGCTGTTTCTGCGCGGCATGGGCCAGAGTGCGATCGGCGCGCCGTCGATCGCCGCCGCGTATGCGTCGGTCGAGCGCCGCAACCTGCCGATGGCGACCACGTCGCTCAATATCGTGCAACGGCTCGGCGGCCCGACGTTCACGACGCTATGCACGCTGTTTCTCGCGTGGCGGCTGCAGGCCGAATCGACGTCGGCCGGCGGCACGCAGGCCGTCGCGTATGCGTGGGCGTTCGGCCTGCTGTGCGCGCTGCATGCGGCGAGCTTCGCGACGGCGCTGCGGCTGCCGTTGCGGTCGGCCGGTGCGGGCGGCGACGAGCGACGGGCCCGCGACACACCGGCCGGTTCGCGCTGAAGACGGGCCGGCACGCGTGTGCGGCCTCCCGCTACGGCAGCCGCAGCGCCGCGACGGAGCCGGCCCGCTACCCGCGCAACGGTTTCGCGCGGCTGCGCGCGGTCGCCTAGCACCACTGCCCGCTACACCGTGCCCGGCTCCTGCGGCGCGGGCGTCGTGCCCGCCGCCTCGAGTGCCTGATGCAGCGTGGCGAAGATGCACGACGCGCCGACCACCTCGGTGATCCCGTGACGATCCATGTCCGCGCGCAGATAGCGGCTCACGCGCCCGAACAGCACGCCGACGCCGCGCGCATGCAGCGCCCTGACGAGATCGGCCAGGGTCCGCGCGGCCGAATAGTCGACATCGGTGATCGCGCCCGCATCGACGACGAACCAGCACGGCGGGACCGGCGCCGCATCGACGAGCGCGGTCACTTCGGCAGCGAACAGGTGATCGTTCGCGAAGAACAGGTCGGAGCCGAACCGGTAGACGATCAATCCGGGCGCCGTCATCGCGCCGCGCCGGGTGGGCACCGGCTGCCACCGCCCGTTGCCGGCGACGGGTTCGAGCACCATCGTGTGCGGCTGGTAGCTGTGGCGCACGTGCCGCATCAGCGATAGCGCGACGGCCAGCAGGATGCCCTGCTCGACGCCGACCGTCACGACGGCCGCGGCCGTGATCAGCGCGAGCGCGAATTCGCCGGGGCTTTCCTGGCGGATCGCCGCGAGGCTGCGCACGTTGATCAGCCCGAGCGCGATCGTGAACACGATGCCGGCCAGCACCGCGTGCGGCAGATACTGCAGGTAGGGGCTGAAGAACAGCAGCACGACGGCGACGACGGCAGCGAACGCGAGATGCCCGATCTGGCTGCGCACGCCCGCGCCATCGGCCATCGCCGTCTGCGTCGGGCTGCCGTTGACGACGAATGCACCGCCGAGCGCCGCCGCCGCGTTCGCGGCCGCGAGCCCGAGGATGTCGGCATTGGTGTCGACGTCCTCGCCATACTGCTGCGCGAACACGCGTGCGGCGGCCGCGCTCTGCGCGATGATCATCACGAAGCAGGAAGCGGCGACCGGCACGAGATCGAGGAACTGCTGCCACGTGACGGACGGCCAGCGCAGCGGCGGCAGCCCACCCGCCACGGGCCCGAGCACCGCGATGCCGTGCGCGGCGAAGCCGAACGCACCGCTCGCGGCGATGCTGCCCGCGACGGCGATCATCGGCATCGGCACGCGCGGCAGGAACCGCTTGCACGCGAGAATCGCGGCGACGACGAGCGCCGCGAGCGCGAGCGTCGGCCGGTGCGCGTGAACCAGGTGCGTGACGACATAGTCGATTTGCGCAAGGCTGCGCGACGCCGGGTACGGCACGGACAGGCCGAGCATGTCGCCGAGCATCGCAATCGACACCTGCACGCCGACGCCGGCGAGGAAGCCGACCAGCACCGTGCGCGACAGGAAATCGGCGAGAAAACCGAGCTTGAAGATCCGCGCGAGCAGCAGCATCGCGGCGGTCAGCAACGCGACCATGCCGGCCAGCGCCGCATAGTCGGCGCTGCCAACCGGCGCCATCGACGACAGCCGGCTCGCGAAAATCGTCGCGGTTGCCGAATCGGCGGCGACCACGAGATGGCGCGACGCGCCGAAACATGCGAACGCAACGAGCGGCAGAAACACCGTGTAGAGCCCCGTGACGGCCGGCATGCCGGCGATGCGCGCATAGCCGAGCACCTGCGGAATGTCCATCGACGCGAGCGAAATGCCCGCGAAGACGTCGCGGATGGCGCCCGCGCGGCGGATCGGGAGGATGCCTTGCAGCAGCCGCACGCGTGACGGACGGCTTTCGTTGGAATCTTGCATGCGTGAAATGCGTGAGGTCGAAATGACGGGGCCGCGAACGGGTGCGCGACGATGCCGCGTGTCGCTCACCGTCGCCGGACGGGCCGCCCGCCCGCGCGAGCGGCACACCGACGACGCCTGCGACGTCCGCATGATTGCATGGATCGCCGATCGCGCGCATCGACACGCGAAGGCCTGCCGTCATGGCTTCAGGTGCATCGCGTCCCGGTGTACCCCGCTTCCGGCAACCGGCGCGCGCGCCGGCTTGCGGTGATGCGGATTCGCCCTCCCCCTCACCTCGATGCAGAGGAGACCTGCACAAAGGTGAGCCGATTCGGGAGCCGATCGACCCGCCTTCACGACACGCGCCCGGAACCCGATGGCACAATCACGGTCCCTTTCATGCGCCCTTCACCGGGCGCGCGCGCCGCATCGCGGCGCCGATTCAACGCACGAGAAGGCCCCATTCCGCCCCTATGACCCTGAACGAATCCTGGTTGACGCCGCTCGTCGGCATCCTCGTCCTGTTCGCCGCCGCCGGCGCGATCGCCGCTGTCGTCCACTTCCTGCTGTTTCGCGTGGTCGCGCGTCTCGCGCGGCTGTCCGCCACGCGCGTCGACGACGCGCTGTTCGAATTCGGCGCGTTCAAATGGCTGAACCGCATCGTCCCGTTCGTCGTGATCAAGCTCGGGCTCGGCACGGTGCCCGGCATTCCGACCGTGGCCGCACAGGTCGCCGACAAGGTGCTGTTCGCGCTGATCGTGTTCCTCGTGACGATGACCATCGGCGCGACGCTGTCCGCGCTCGAGCACACGCACCGCACCTCGCAACGGGACCAGCCGCGCCTGTCGCTGAAAGGTGCGATGCAGCTCGTCAAGCTGGTGATGTTCATCACGGCCGCGCTCGTCGTGATCGGCGATGCGACCGGCAAGCAGATCGGCCTGCTGCTGTCCGGCATCGGCGCGATGTCCGCGGTGCTGATGCTGATCTTCAAGGACACGCTGCTCGGCCTCGTCGCCGGCGTGCAGCTGTCGTCGAACGACATGCTGCGGATCGGCGACTGGATCACGATGCCGTCGGCCGGCGCGGACGGCACGGTCATCGACATCACGCTGAACACCGTCAAGGTCGCGAACTTCGATCACACGATCATCACGGTGCCGACGTGGAAGCTGATCACCGAGAGCTATCAGAACTGGCGCGGGATGACCGAAGCGGGCGGCCGCCGCATCAAGCGCGCGCTGTTCGTCGATGCGACGAGCGTGCGTTTTCTCACGAACGACGAGATCGAACGGCTCGAACGCCTGACGCTGCTGAAGGACTATCTCGAGGACAAGGTCGACGCGATCGAGCAATGGAACGGCACGCTCGGCGCGGCCGGCGACTGCCCGGCGAACCGCCGCCAGCTGACGAATCTCGGCACGTTCCGCGCGTACGTCGCGAATTACCTGAAGTGCCATCCGCGCATCCGCCGCGACATGACCTGCATGGCGCGGCAACTGCCGCTCACGGCCGAAGGCATTCCGCTCGAACTGTACTGCTTCACCGATACGACCTCGTGGGTCGACTACGAAACCATCCAGGCCGATCTGTTCGATCACCTGATCGCGGTGCTGCCGGAGTTCGGGCTGCGCGTGTACCAGCACCCGTCGGGCTTCGACATGCGGCAGATGGTCGATGCCGCGCAAGCCGGACTGCAGGCGCCGCGCGCGGCTTGATACAGGCCACGGCGGCCGGCGGCCGGTCGCCGCCGGCCCTGCCGTCGCGCGGCGGCGCTCACCGCGCCGCGCACTCGGACGCGAGCCGCCCCAGCACCTTCAGCGCGTCCTCGATCTGCCGCGACCACGGGTAGCTGTAGTTGAGCCGGATGAAATGCCGGTAATCGGAGCCGGCCGAGAACATGTGCCCGGGCCCGACCGTGATCCGCTGCGCGAGCGCCAGTGTATACAGCTTCATCGCATCGACCTGCGGCGGCAGCTCGACCCACAGCACATACCCGCCCTGCGGCTGCGACAGCCGCGTGCCTTCCGGGAAGAAACGCCGCACCATCGCACTCATCAGGCTCGCCTGCTGCGCATACTGCTTGCGCATGCGCCGCAGGTGAAAATCGTAGCCGTCGTATTTCAGGTACTCGGCGATCGCGAGTTGCTCGATCGCGGGCGTCGCGAGCGTGTTCAGGAATTTCAGCTTCTCGACCTGGTCGCGATAACGGCCCGGCATCGCCCAGCCGATCCGGTAGCGCGGCGACAGGCTCTTCGTGAACGATGCGCAATGCAGCACCAGCCCGTCGCGATCGAACGACTTCAGCGCGCTCGGCGCCGTGTCGCCGAAGTGCAGCTCGTGATAGACGTCGCTCTCGATCGCCGGCACGCCGTGCTTCGCGAGCAGTTCGACCAGCGCCCGCTTGCGCGCATCGGGCATCTGGAAGCCGAGCGGGTTCTGGAAATTCGGCATCACCATGCAGGCGGCGATGCGCTCGCGCGCGAGGACCCGCTCGAGCGCGTCGAGATCGATGCCGTCGCCCGGGTGCGTCGCGACTTCCAGCGCGCGCATGCCCATCCGCTCGATCGCGTGCAGCATCGCGTAGAACGTCGGCGACTCCACCGCGATCGTGTCGCCCGGCTTCGCGACCGCCTGCAGGCACAGGTTGATCGCCTCGGTCGCGCCGATCGTCATCACGATCTCGCCCGGCTCGACCGCGACCCCGCGCTCCGCATAGCGCCGCGCGATCTGGCGGATCAGCTCCTGATTGCCGGGCGGCAGGTCGTCGATCACGCCCCAGCGCGTGCGCCGCCGCCCGATCGCCTGCGCATAGCGCGCGATGCGCTGCACCGGGAACTGCGACGCGTCGGGATACGGCGAGCCGAGCGGCACCGCGTCGTCGCGCGCGATCGAGCGCAGCGTCGACAGCACGAGCCGGCTCACGTCCACGGCCGACGGCTCGGCGGCCGGCGCGGAGACATGCAGCTCGGCCCCGGCCGGCGCCGCCGCGCGCGCCCGCACGAAGTAGCCCGACTGCGGTCGGCTTTCGATCAGGCCGCGGCTTTCCAGCACGAGATACGCGCGCAGCACGGTCGTGACGCTGAGCTGCTGCTGCCGGCTCGCCTGCCGCACCGACGGAATCCGCTCGCCGGACCGGTACACGCCTCGCTCGATCTGCGCCTGGAGATCGTCGGCCAGTTGTTCGTAACGCTTCACGCGCCTCCCTTTCAACTTCCCTTCGGCAACACAGTTGCGATCCGCACCGTATGAATGGCCGAAACTGTACTCTTTTTTGAAGTGAAAAGGTGTACACACAGCGGGACGGGTGCCGCGCGTACTCTGCACGCATCGACCCCGACACCCGCATCATGAAAAAGAAATCCGCCACCGCGCGCATCGAACCGTACACCCACCCGGCCGCCGGCTGGGGCGCGCTGAAAGCCGTCACGATCAACCTGATCAAGGAAAAGGTCGCCGGCGGCAACTACCGCACGCTGCTGCGCCAGAACCAGCCGGACGGCTTCGACTGCCCGGGCTGTGCGTGGCCCGATCGACAGCACGCATCGACGTTCGAATTCTGCGAGAACGGCGTGAAGGCCGTGGCCGCGGAAGCGACGAGCAAGCGCGTGACGCCCGAATTCTTCGCCGCGCACACGGTGACCGAACTGCTCGAACAGTCGGATTTCGAGCTCGAACAGCACGGGCGGCTCACCGACCCGATGGTGTACGACGCGCAGACCGACCGCTACGTGCCGATCGCATGGGACGACGCGTTCGAGCTGATCGCGCGCCACCTGCGCGCGCTGCCGGACCCGAACCAGGCCGCGTTCTACACGTCCGGCCGCGCCAGCAACGAGGCCGCGTTCCTGTACCAGCTGTTCGTGCGGCGGTACGGCACGAACAACTTCCCCGACTGCTCGAACATGTGCCACGAAGCGACGAGCCGCGGGCTGCCGGCGTCGGTCGGCGTCGGCAAGGGCACGGTCACGCTCGACGATTTCGAGCATGCGGACACGTTGCTGATCTTCGGCCAGAACCCCGCGACCAACCATCCGCGGATGATGGGCGAGCTGCGCGAGTGCGCGAAGCGCGGCGCGACGATCGTGTCGATCAACCCGCTGAAGGAGCGCGGCCTCGAACGCTTCGCCGATCCGCAAAGCCCGCTCGAGATGCTGACGATGTCGGGCACGAAGATCGCATCGACGTTCATCCAGCCGACCATCGGCGGCGATTTCGCGCTGATCAAGGGGATGGCCAAGCGCGTGCTCGAACTCGACGACGCCGCGCGCGCCGCCGGTGCGTCACGCGTCATCGACATTGCATTCATCGACGAGCACACGGCCGGTTTCGACGCATTCGCCGACGATCTGCGCGCCGAAAGCTGGTCCGCGCTGACGGCCGAAAGCGGCGTGCCGTACGAGCAGATCGACGCGCTCGCGCAACGCTATGCACGCAGCGAACGCGTGATCGCGACGTGGGGCATGGGCATCACGCAACACAAGCATTCGGTCGCCACCGTGCAGATGCTGACGAACCTGATGCTGATGCGCGGCAACATCGGCCGGCCCGGCGCCGGCCTGTGCCCGGTGCGCGGCCATTCGAACGTGCAGGGCAACCGCACGGTCGGCATCGAGGAAAAGCCGTCGCAGGCATTCCTCGACCGGCTCGGCCACGTGTTCGATTTCGAACCGCCGCGCGATCACGGCTACGACGTCGTCGAGACGATCGAAGGGATGCTCGAAGGCCACGTGAAGGTGCTGATCGGCCTCGGCGGCAATTTCGCGATGGCGACGCCCGACACGCCGCGCACGTGGGAAGGCATGCGGCGCTGCGAGCTCTCCGTGCACATCACGACGAAGCTGAACCGCAGCCATCTGATCCACGGCCGCGACGCGCTGATCCTGCCGACGCTCGGCCGCACCGAGATCGACCTGCAGGACAACGTCGCGCAAGGCGTGACGGTCGAGGATTCGATGAGCATGGTCCACGTGTCGTACGGGATGAACAAGCCGGCGTCGCCGAACCTGATGTCGGAACCGGCGATCGTCGCGCACATGGGCCACGCGCTGTTCGGCAGCGGCACGATCGACTGGCTCGCGTACAAGGACGACTACGCGAAGATCCGCGACGCGATCGAGGCCACGCTCGACGGCTTCCACGACTACAACGCGCGCATCGCACGGCCCGGCGGCTTCCACCTGCGCGTCGCGTCGCGCGACCGCGAATGGCTCACGCCGACGGGCAAGGCCAACTTCATCGCGCACGCACTGCCGACCGACACGCCGATCCAGCGCGCCCGCGCGCTGCACGGCGCCCGGCTGATGACGCTGATGACGACGCGCTCGCACGATCAGTACAACACGACCGTCTACGGGCTCGACGACCGCTATCGCGGCGTGTTCGGCCAGCGCCGCGTGGTGTTCGTCAACCGCGACGATCTCGCGATGCTCGGCCTGCAGGCCGGCGAATGGGTCGACATGGAAACCGTGTGGCACGACGGCATCGAGCGGCGCGCGGACGGCTTCCTGCTGGTCGAATACGACATCCCGCGCGGCTGCATCGGCGCGTACTACCCGGAAACCAACCCGCTCGTGCCGCTCGACAGCGTCGGCGACGTGTGCAACACGCCGACCTCGAAGTCGGTGCCCGTGCTGCTGCATCGCGCGGCCGCGCCGGCATCGACCGCCGCCTGACGGAGCACGACGATGATCGTTCGGCCGCGCGAGCACTGGCTGCGGATGCTGCTCGTCTGGAACGGCTCGGTGCTGCCGACCATCCTGCCGCAGCTCGTCCTGACGCTCGCGATCAGCCTCGTCGCGGTGTGGGGCGGCGGCCGCGTGCTCGGCGAAAAGGTGCCGCTGAACCCGACGCCGTTCACGCTGATCGGCCTGACGCTCGCCATCTTCGCGGGGTTTCGCAACAACGCCAGCTACGAACGCTATCGCGAAGGCCGCCAGCTGTGGGGCGGCGTGCTGACCGCCACGCGCACGCTGGTGTCGCAGGCGCTCTGCTACGGCGCGGTCGACCGTGACGACGCATCGCGCCGCGCGTTCGTGCGCACGGTCGTCGCGTTCGTCTACACGCTCAAGCATCAACTGCGCGGCACCGACCCGGCCGCGGACCTGCGCGCGCGGCTCGACGGCGCCACCCTTGCGCGCGTCGCCGCTTCCCGGTATCGCCCGGTCGTCATCGTGCACGCGCTTCGCGAAGCGTTCGCCGCGCGCGCCGATGCGGGCCGTCTCGCCGACACGCGCCTGTGGATGCTCGATGCGCGCCTCGACGATCTCGTCGCGATGGTGAGCGGCTGCGAGCGCATCGCATCGACGCCGATTCCATTTTCATACGACGTGCTGCTGCACCGGACCATCTATGCGTATTGCGTGTTGTTGCCGTTCGGCCTCGTCGATTCAATCGGCGCGGCGACACCTTTTGTAACAGTTTTCGTCGCCTATACGCTGATCGCGCTCGACGCGATCGCGCATGCGATCGCCGAACCGTTCGGCGACGGGCCGAACCATCTCGCACTCGATGCGATGACGCGGCAGATCGAGCGCACGCTGCTCGAACTGAACCGCGAACCGCTGCCGGCCGAGGTGACGCCCGGCGCGTCCTACCGCCTCACCTGACCGGCGATCCCCGCTCAATCGCGGCGGCCGCGCAGGAAGTCGCGATGCTCGGCGGCCGCATCCGCGATCCGTCGCAGCAGGACCACGCCGTTCAGCAACGCATGCGCGTCGTCGCCGTCGCGCGCGGCCACGCGTCGCCGCAACAGGCCGGCCGCGGCGTCGCAAGTCCGATCGAGCCGCGCGAAATCCGCCCGTGCGACGCGCCCGCGCACCACCGCCGCCGCGCGACGCACGGCCGGTTCGCGCGTGCCCAGTTCGGCGAGCGACAGCAAGCTGTCGCCGAGTCCCCAGATCGCGAGCAGGTCGCGCATGTCGCGCTCGATCAATGTCTGCGGCAGGCCGCCCGCGAAACCGAGCTCGCGCGCGAGACGGTCGGCCGTGCGGCTCAGCCACGCACTCGCGGGCCACGCCCGCGGATCGCGCGCGATCCCCGCCAGATCGCGGCGCACCGCGCGATGCAGGCGTCGTCGGCTCGTGCCCGGATCGCCGGGGAACACCAGCGCGAATACCAACGCGCCGAACGCGATGCCGAGCAGCGTCGCGAGCGCGCTATTCAGGAACGCGGCATCGCCGATGCGGGTCGTGTTGTCCGGCGACGTGAAATTCCAGAAGAAGATCGAGAACGCGCTGCCCATCGCGGCCGTGCGCGGATGGCGCATCGCGAGGCCGGTGCCGATCAGGAACACGCCGAGGATGTACGCGAGCATCTCGAAGCCCGACACCGCCGGCAGCAGGATGAAGTTGCAGACGGCACCCGCGACCGCCGCGCATGCCGTGCCTTTCATGAAACCGACGATCGCACGCACCGAATTCGGGCGTGTGGAGAACAGTGCGCTCACCACGGCCGTGATCGCGACGAACCCGCCGCCCGCCGGCCACGCGGTGAAGACCCAGATCGCCGACGCGGCCAGCACCGCGATGAACGCGCGGATGCCGTTGTGACACGCGAGCACCGGATCGCGGTGGAACGCGTAGCGCACGCGTGCAGGGGGCGGCACCGGCCGGTCGAGCAATGCCTGGCTCGCGAATGCGCGGTCGAACCCGCCGAGCAGCGCCGACAGCCGGTCGAGCGTGAGCAGGCGCGACGTGTCCGGGGCGGCCGGCGCGGCGGCCTCGGCGCGCAGCGCGTCGTCCACGCGTGCGCGTAGCGCGGCCATCCGGTGCCCCGCGTCGCCCGATGCAGCGATCCCTTCGAGCACGTGCGCGACCTCGTCGACCAGCGGCTCCGGCGCATCGTGCGCGCGCGCCGCGTGCTCCCGGATCGCCTGCCCCGCCGCCTGCGCAGCCAGCACGCCGAGCGCCGCCGCGCGCAAATGGCCGATCGCGTTGCGCACCGGCGGTGCGCCGGCCGCCGCATATTCTGCCGCGGTATCGAGTTCGAGCGCATCCGCGAACAGGCGGTGCACGGCCGCGCCGTTCGGCTCGCGGCGCAGCGCGCCCGCGCCGACCGCCACCGCGCGGTCGAGATAGCGCGCGAGCCGCATCCGGACCTCCTTCAGCGGCGCGCCCGGCGCGAAGACCGTTTCGAACAGCGCGCCGCACAGGATGCCGACCACCACGTACAGGAACCGCGCGACCGCGATGTCGAACGCATGCAGCGGCGCCGATACCGCGTCCATCGCGATGATCGCGGCCGTGTAGCCGGCGAGCACCGCCGCATACGCGCGAAAATTCCGCTGGAACGTCGCGATACCCGCGCACAGGCCGATCCAGGCGGCGAGCGCGGGCAGGAACAATTGGGGCGTCTGCGCGAACGCGCCGGTCAGCGCGAGCGCGACGGCCGCACCGATCGCGGTACCGAGAATCCGGTACTGACTCTTCGACAGCCCCATCCCGCGGCTGCCTTGCGCGACGATCCACACGGTCGAGGCAGCCCACATCGGATCGTCGAGATTCATCCGGAACGCGATATAGAGCGCCAGCAGCGACGCGGCGGTATTGCGGAGTGCGAATGCAAGCGCGCCGGACGGCAACGTCGGGCATGCGTCGCGCAGCGCGGCCCGGACGGCCGCGAGCGGCGGCATGCTGGGGAATGCGAATTTCATCCGGCGAGCATACGGTCGCGTGGCGACCGCCACTACGGGGCAGCGGCGGGATGCGTTATTGCGCCGGGCGGGATAATCGGCTCGACCCGCGGCAATCCGGCCCGCGACGGTAAGATGCGCGCATGCCGACCACTGAAACGAATCGCATGGACCTCGAGAGCATCCGGATATTCTTGCGTGTGGTGGAACGCGGCAGCTTCACTGCCGCCGCCACGCAAATCGACATGCCGCTCAGCCGCGTGAGCCGCAAGATCAGGCAGCTCGAGGACGACCTCGGCGTCCAGTTGCTGTACCGCACGACGCGTCGCGTGTCCGTCACCGAAGCCGGACGCGACTACTACGAACGTTGCCTGCGCGCCGAGGAGATTCTGCTCGACGCGGACCGTCAGGTGCGCGCGCTGCGCACGGAACCCGAAGGCACGCTGCGCGTGCTGGTGCCTTACGCGATCGGCCTGTTCGAACTGGAACCGGCGCTCGCCGAGTTTCGCCGGCGCTACCCGCTGGTCCAGCTCGTGCTGATCTACGACAACAGCGCGCTCGACCTCGTCGAACACGGCTTCGACGTCGCGCTGCGCACCGGCGTGCTGACCGATTCCGGCTATGTCGCGCGCTCGCTCGGCTGGTCGCACGCGAAGTTCGCGGCCAGCCCGCGCTATCTCGACCGCGCGGGCCGGCCGCACACGCCGCAGGATCTCGCCGATCACGACATCCTGTTCGTCGGCCGCGACACGCCCGGCCTGACGCTGCGCCTCACCAACGCGGCCGGCGACGTCGCCGACGTGCCGGTGCGGCCTGTGCTGATCTCGAACGAATCGGTCACGGTGCTGCGCCAGGCCGCGAGCGGCGGCGGCATCGCGCTGATTTCGACCCACTTCACCACACGGCGGCTCGAGAGCAACGAACTCGAAATCGTGCTGCCCGACTGGCATCGCACCGACGACGTCGAGCTGCACGCGCTCTACCCGAAGCGCGCGACGCTCGACAGCAAGGTGCGCGCATTCGTCGAGTTCCTGACGGAAATCTTCACCGCGTGGCGGACCGCGCCCTAGCCAATGTAAACACCGCCGCACGACCTGCAATCGATGCACGTCCGCTGCATTATTGCGGCGCAGGAAAGGAACTAATGAGCGCGCAAGCGTTGATCGGCGTTCGCCGCATCGTTAGCCTGTGGCGATGAAAAACCGCCACACACGCTACGGCAGCCACGCGAACGCTGCCCGCCGACGCGTCACGCGCGTCGCGCCCTCCTGACCGGCCTGCCTGCTTGCCGAAGCCCGTCACGGCTTCGCCGATCCGATTGAACGCCTGAACCGCACGCGGCGCGCGAGCGGCCCCTCGTTTGCCGGGCCGCCCACGCGCGGTGCGTGTCCGTCCGCTTCGCGGCTCGTCCGCGCAGGCGCCGCATGCGTGCGCGCGGCTGCCGGCGCTTGCGCCCCGCACGCCCCCTTCATCACGCAGGAACACCATGTCATCTCCGTCACCCCAGGCGCCGCTGTCGGGCGGCAAGCTCGCGATCGGCACGATCGCGGTATCGCTCGCCATGTTCATGAACGTGCTCGATTCGTCGATCGCGAACGTCGCGATCCCGACGATCTCGGGCGACCTCGGCGTGTCGGTCGACGAAGGCACGTGGGTGATCACGATCTTCGCGGCGGCGAACGCGGTGTCGATTCCGCTGACCGGCTGGCTCACGCAGCGCTTCGGCCAGGTACGCCTGTTCGTCACGGCGATCCTGCTGTTCGTGTTCGCGTCGTGGCTGTGCGGGATCGCGCCGAACCTGCCGACGCTGCTGGCCGCGCGGATTCTGCAGGGGGCGGTCGCGGGGCCGCTCGCGCCGCTGTCGCAGGCGCTGCTGCTCGGCGCGTGGCCGCGGCAGAAGTCGTCGACGGCGCTCGCGCTGTGGTCGATGACGGCGCTCGTCGGGCCGATCGCCGGGCCGTCGCTCGGCGGCTGGATCACGTACGACTACAACTGGTCGTGGATCTTCTACATCAACATTCCGGTCGGCTTCTTCGCGGCGGCCGTCACGTGGTTCGTGTTCCGCGATCGCGAATCGGCCACGCGCCGCCTGCCGATCGATACGGTCGGCCTGCTTCTGCTCGTGCTGTGGGTCGCGTCGCTGCAGATCATGCTCGACAAGGGCAAGGATCTCGACTGGTTCAACTCGCCCGTGGTCGTCGCACTGGGCATCGTCGCGCTGATCGGTTTCGCGTTCTTTCTCGTGTGGGAGCTGCACGAAGCCAACCCGATCGTCGACCTGCGGCTCTTCACGCAGCGCAACTTCGCGGGCGGCACGATCGCGATCTCCGTCGCGTACGGGATGTTCTTCGGCACGCTCGTGCTGCTGCCGCAATGGATGCAGGGCTATCTCGGCTACCGCGCGGTCGATTCGGGGCTCGCCACCGCACCGCTCGGACTGTTCGCGATCCTGCTCACGCCGATCATGGGCCGCTTGCTGCCGCGCACCGATCCGCGCTATCTCGCGACGCTCGCATTCGTCGGCTTCGCGGTCGTGTTCATGATGCGTACGACGTTCTACACCGACGTGTCGCGCTGGGATCTCGTACTGCCGACGCTGCTGCAAGGCATTCCGATGGCGATGTTCTTCGTGCCGCTGACGGCGATCATCCTGTCGGGCTTGCCGCCGGAAAAGATTCCGGCCGCGGCCGGCCTGTCGAATTTCGGCCGCACGTTCTGCGGCGCGGTGGGGACGTCGCTGATCGGCAATGCGTGGAACGACCGCACGATCCTGCACCACGTGCGGCTCACCGAACAGGCGAGCGTCACCAATCCGGTCTTTACGCAGCAGCTCGACACGAGCCGTTCGCTGCTGCACCTGAGCCCCGATTCGGCGCTCGCGTTCTTCAATGCGTCGGTCGATTCGCAGGCGGCCGTGATGGGCTTGAACGACATCTTCTACGTGTCGGCGATCATCTTCATCGCGATTATCCCGCTCATCTGGATCACGAAACCGTCGCGCTCGGGCGGCGGCGATGCCGATGCGGCGGCGGCCGGCGCGCATTGATCCGGACCCGCTGCAGCGCGCGCCCCGTGCCGCGGCAGGCGTAATAAAGACTTGCAATCGATACAGGCGGAAACGTCAACAGACGGTGCCCGTATCGCGTTTTTTCCTCAAGCGCCCACGATCCGGACGCGCAACGACAGGAGAAATCACCATGCGAGCCCTTACCCGCCACATCGCGATTGCCGCCGCCCTGATGTCGGTGCTGACCGGCACCGCGTTCGCCGACACGCCGTGGCAGAACGCGCATCCGCGCCGCGAAGAGGTCAACCAGCGTCTCGCCAACCAGAATCGCCGCATCCATCACGAAGTGAAGGAAGGCGAGATGTCGCACGCGCAGGCCGCACGCCTGCATCGTGACGACCGCAAGATCCGCCAGGAAGAGCGGGACATGGCTGCGCAGGATCACAGCCACATCACGAAGAGCGAAAAGCACGTGCTGAACCAGCAGGAAAATGCGGTCAGCAACAAGATCGGCCAATAACACCGACAACACCGGCAAGCGCCCATTCGCCACTAGCTGAAACGCCCGCTGCCGCGATGCGGCAGCGGGTGCTTGTTGTATCGAATCGTTTCAACGCGCCAACGGCGTCGAATGCTGCGGGTATACTCCGTCGTCAGCCGCCCGTTGCATCGTCGTCCGTCAAAAACGGCCCGATTCCCGGCGGTTTCGTCGCGAAGCTTCGCGTTTCGCCACCCCGCGCCCCAGCCTCGATACGAGACACCCGACGACCGACCATGAAACGATTCCTGCTGCTCCTTCCCGCCGCCCTGCTCGCCGCCTGCGGTTCCGCTCCGTCGTCCGACTCGGCCGGCTCGGGCACGGCACCGATGATCTACGTGTCGTCGCAACGTCCGGCCTACGCGATCGCGAACTGCCTCGACAGCCGCCTGTCGGGCACCGAACAATCGCAGCACAACGGCGTGACCGACATCGCCGTCGGCTCGAATTCGTACTTCGTCACGCTGACGCCGTCGGGCAACGGCTCGGTGATCAAGGTCGTGCGCGGCTCGGGCAACGAGCCGGCCGAGGAAGCGATGCGCTTCGCGGTCGCGCGCTGCGCGATCTGACACCCTCCCGCGCCGGGCGTCCGCCCGGCCCGTCGCCACGCGCCAACCGGCGCGCCTGCCGAATATTTTCATCCGGGTACCCGTCGATGAGAGAATCGCACCACGATTCCTTTTCAGTGGAGCCCGCATGAAGCACCTGCTGTCCCGGCTGTTCGTCAGCGCCGCGCTCGCCGCGCTTGTTCCGGCGCTGCCGGCGCAGGCTGCCACGCCGCCCGGCATCTTCGTCGTCGCCACGCAACTCGGCGAATTCACGACCCTCGACCCGAGCGGGATCTACGAGCTGGTGCCGTCCGAATACGTCGCGAACACCTACGAACGGCTGGTGCGCGTCGATCTGAAGGATCCGACGCGCTTCGACGGACAGATCGCGCAATCGTGGACGGTCGGCGCCGACGGCGTGACCTACACGTTCAAGCTCCGCCCGGGCCTCACCTTCCATTCCGGCAACCCGGTCACCGCCGACGACGTCGCGTGGTCGCTGCAGCGCACCATCCTGCTCGACAAGGGGCCGGCCGGCGTGCTCGCCGATCTCGGCCTGACGAAGGCGAACGTGACGCAGAAGGTGCGCGTGATCGATCCGCAAACCGTCGTGCTCGAAACCGACCGCAAGTACGCGCCGAGCTTCGTGCTCAACGTGCTGAGCGCATGCCCGGCCTCGGTCTTCGACAAGAAGCTGCTGCTGTCGCACCAGCAAGGCAACGATTTCGGCAGCGGCTGGCTGCGCACCAACGACGCGGGCTCGGGCCCGTACCAGCTCGTCAAGTGGACGCCGAACGAAACCATCGTGCTGCAGCGCTTCGACAAATACCGCACGCCGTACCCGATGAAGCGCGTCGTGCTGCGCCACGTGCCCGAAGCGTCCGCGCAACGGCTGCTGCTGGAGAACGGCGACGCCGACGCCGCGCGCAACCTGAGCCCCGACAGCCTCGCCGCGCTGTCGAAGGCCGGCAAGATCAAGGTCGCGTCGTGGCCGGTGTCGGCGCTCCTGTACCTGAGCCTGAACACGAAGAACCCGAACCTCGCGAAGCCCGAGGTGCAGCAGGCGATGAAATGGCTCGTCGATTACGACGGCATCCAGCGCAACATCGTCAGCACGACCTACAAGGTGCATCAGACCTTCCTGCCCGAAGGCTTCCTCGGCACGCTGAACACGAACCCGTACAAGCTCGACGTCGCGAAGGCGAAGGCGCTGCTCGCGAAGGCCGGCCTGCCGAACGGTTTCGACGTGACGATGGACATGCCGAACGACTATCCGTACCTCGAGATCGCCCAGGCGCTGCAGGCGAACCTCGCGCAGGGCGGCATCCGCGTGAAGCTGATCCCCGGCGATGCGAAGCAGGCGATCGGCAAGTACCGCGCGCGCCAGCACGACATCTTCGTCGGCGAATGGTCGCCCGACTACATGGACCCGAACAGCAACGCGCGCGGTTTCGCGTGGAATCCGGACAACTCGGACCAGTCGCCGACCAAGATGCTCGCGTGGCGCAACAGCTGGAACATTCCGCAACTGACGAAGGACACCGAGGCCGCGCTCGTCGAGCCGTCGCCCGCGAAGCGCGCGCAGCGTTACGAAGCGCTGCAGAAGGCCGTGCTCGCGAACTCGCCGTTCATCATCATGTTCGAGAAAGTCGTGCAGGTCGCCACGCGCCCCGGCGCGACCGGACCGGAAATCGGTCCGATCAACGACCTCGTGTCGTACCGGACGCTCGCGAAATAATCGCGGCTGCGCGAAGCGCCGGACATGCAGCAGCAAGGGCCGGCCCGCACCCGTTCAATTGAGCGCCGCCCATACCAGGTACGCATTCAGCCCGACGATCACGATCGTCGCCGCGCCGGCGACGATCGTGAGCGGCATCCGCATGGCGTAAGCGCCCATCACATCCGTGCGCGCCGACAGCATGACCAGCGCGATCATCGGCATCGGCAGCACGAAGCTCAGCACGACCTGGCTCGCCACCATCGTCCGCGTGACGTCGCAGCCGAGCGCGACCACCACGAACGCGGGCGCGATCGTCACCGCCCGCCGCACCCAGATCGACATGCGGCGGTGGATGAAGCCCTGCATCACGACCTGCCCGGCCATCGTGCCGACCACGGAGCTCGACACGCCCGAGGTCAGCAGCGCGACGAGAAACAGCGCGCCGGCCGCCGGCCCGAGCACGGGGATCAGCGTGTGATAGGCGTCGCCGATGTCGGTCATGCCCGGCGCGGCCACGTGGAACGCCGACGACGCCATCATCACCATCGCGAGATTCACGAAGCCGGCGAGCCCGAGCGCGACCACGACCTCGCGGTTCGAGAAGCGCACGAGCCGCCGCCGCTGCGCGTCGTCGCGCGGCGCGGCGCGATCCTGCGTGAGGCCCGAATGCAGATACAGCGTGTGCGGCATGATCGTCGCGCCGATGATCCCGACTGCAATCGTCAGCGCCGCATGATCGGGAATCTGCGGGACCACCAGATGGAACGCGGCCGCACGCCAGTCCTGCGGCGCGATCAGCAGCTCGCCGAGATAGCACGCGCCGATCACGCCGACCAGCGCCGCGATCGCCGCTTCCAGCGGCCGGAAGCCGCGCTTTTCGAGGGCGAGGATCGCGCAGGTCGCGAACGCGGTCGCGATCATCCCCGCGAACAGCGACAGGTGGCACAACAGCCCGAACGCGAGCGCGCCGCCGAGGAATTCGGCGAGATCGGTCGCCATCGCGGCGATCTCCGACGCGATCCACATGCCCCACACGACCGGCACGGGGAAACGGTCGCGGCACAGCTCGGCGAGATTGCGGCCGGTCACGATGCCGAGTTTCGCCGACATCGCCTGGAACAGCATCGCGATCGCGTTCGCGGCCAGCACGACCCACAGTAGCCGGTAGCCGTACGCGGCGCCGGCCTGGATGTTGGTCGCGAAGTTGCCGGGGTCCATGTAGCCGATCGACGCGATCACGGCCGGGCCGACGAACGGCAGCAGCGCGGCGACGCCGGTGCGACGCCCTTCCAGCGCGGCGCGCGCCGCGCCATCGGCTGGCTCGGCGGACGGGCCCGGCAGCGCGAAGCCGCCGGCAGGTTTGCTCGGGACGGGAAGCATGGTGGGGTTTCCGTTCGAATGAGGAAGGCTGATTCGGGCGCACATGCCGCGGCCGGCCTGCCGCGTGCCGGCCATGGCAGGACGATGGCGGCGTTACAGCGGCACGACGTCGGGACGATTGCGCGGAAACTGCGCGATCACGTCCGGCGCGACGTTCAGGTGCGCTTCGACGAGCTTCGGCGGCGTATGCGCGAGCCAGTCGGACAACGACACCTCCGCATAGCGGTCGGTCTTGAAGATTTCGAGGAACACGAGGTCGGTCTGGCCGGTGTTCTGCACGTAGTGACCGAGGCTCTTCTTCACATAGCCGACGTCGCCCGCGCGGAAGTCGGCCGTCTGCGCCTTCGGCCCCGTGTCGAACACCGTCATCCGCGCCTCGCCTTGCAGGTAGTACTGCCATTCGTCGGCGTTCGGATGCCAGTGCAGTTCGCGCATGCCGCCCGGATGCACGGTGACGAGCGCCGCCGCGACCGTCGTCGACACGTTGAAGTTGGTGCTGTCCGCGATCCGCACCTCGCCGCCGCGCGTCTTCCTGACCGGTTTCATGTCGCCGAGCGAAAAAACGAACGGATGCGGCGGCGCACCGGCCGACGCGGCCGACGCGCGCTGCGCGTCCGCGAGCGGGCCGGGTTCGTCGCCCTGGAAGATCCACAGGTTGTCGAGGGGCACGTTCCTGAACGCGTCGGCCGGCACGCCGAAGTTGAGCGCGAGCACGTCGGGCGGCGTATGCGCGATCCAGTCGGTCAGCAACAGCGTGTTGAATTCCGATGCGCGGCCGTTATCGAACGCGAGCAGGAATTCGGCGCCGTCGCGGCCGAGGCCCTGCAGCGAATGCGGCAGGCCGGGTGGGAAATACCAGAGATCGCCGGTTTTGACGTCCTGCACGGACGGCCGGCCGAGCTCGTCGAGCACCGTGATCCGGCAGCGGCCGTCGAGCATGATGGCCCACTCGGCCTGCTGGTGCCAGTGCATCTCGCGAATGCCGCCGCGCGTCAGCCGCATGTTGACGCCGGAAATGGTTTCGGAAATCGCGAAATCGTCCTGCGTCACTTCGCGCGCCCACCCGCCATTCTGAATGCGTTTATGGGCATTATTGAAAGACGCCCAGAATAACGGCATTCCGTTGATATCGGTGGCCGGCGGATTCTGAAAAGACGGGAATTGATTGGCGATGGCCGGATTTTTAGGCCCCGGGTCGGTCAGGCTCTGGCGGTTGCGCGCATTCACCGCGCCTTCCGGCGGGCTGTCCGGATTGCCGAACGAGGCGGCCTTGGCCGATACCGCGATGCCCGCGGCGGCAATGGCGCCGGCCGTACCCGCCAGCATCTTGCGTCGAGAAAGATTCGTCATGATTTCCTCTTCATTCCTGCAATAGAGAGAATTTCCATTACGGAACACTTGCTGTTTTTCGGATTATCGAAAATCAAACATCCCGTGACGCAAGTTAAATCCAAATCGCCGAAAAACTTAAATGAATTATTAGTCTGAATTAATGATTTAATCTGATCGGCTTTAATTTTGTAATTATTTCGGCGCGGAGGGATGCCGGACGGCGACGGATGTCGGCGAATCGGTCAGGTACGGTAAATGAGGAAATACGACCGCGTCAGGTCGGAATGTCACGCATGGCGACAGGAGACGATTGACGCGCGCAACGTGCAATCACCGATGCAATGCGATGCAGTCGATTCGGCTAACCGATCGTGAAAAACGGAAAACAGGCGAACGCCGATACGTCGAACACCGGCTGACCGGGCCGCGCCGGGCCGCGGCTTACTCCCGCGGCATGTCGGCGAGCCGCTGCGCGGCGAACCGCAATCCGCCCAGAATGCGCTCCGCGACCCTTGCCGGAAAACCGGGCGGCAGCGCGGCGCCGACCGACTCGATCACGTGCGGCGTCGTGGCGATGAGCCGTTCGACGATCGGTGTCGCGATATCGCCGAGCAGGCAATATTCGGCCATCGCGCTAAAGTGCCGTCGCGTGATATCGCGCATCGCATAGTGCTTGCGCTTGCCGTGCACGGCCATCGCGAGCTTCGCCTTGTGCCACGACCACTGGTTCGCGCCATCGCCTTCGACCGGCCAGATCGACATCACGTCATAGAGCGGCGTGAGGCGGAAACGGCCGCCCTGCAGCAGGCGCAGGCTGAAGTTCTTCGCATGCCCGTCCGGTGCGGCGAGCATCCAGAACACGATCAGGGCGGCGAACAGTGTGTCGAGATCCTCCCGCGCCGTCTCCGAACGGCGCAGCAGGCCGGCCAGATCGGGCACGCCGGGGCCGCCCTGCGACTCGTACTTCAGGTGAGGCGGCACGCCGAGCGCCTGGCAGAAATCTTCCTGCGGCAAGCGCAACAGCCACCCGCCGTCACGATGCAACACCCGATCGAACCGTTCGACCGACAGCACCTTGTGCGCGCCGAAACGCACGATTTCCGCACCCGCCGCCGGCAGCCCGAACGCTCGCAGGATCGCGAGACACAGCCACTCGTTCTCGACGGAGGCCGTGAGGTCGGCCCGCTTGTTGCCGACCAGCCCGAGCGGCAACTTGAGAATATGCGTCGTGGGCGTGGCACCGTGCGGGCGCATCCAGCGCCCGTCGTGAAACAGCAGCGCGGTCTTTTCCTGCGCACCGGCCAGCGACAGCCGGAAATCGTCGTCGTCCTCGGCCCCCGTCGCCACACCGCTCGCCTGATCGAGCACGCGTGCGACGTCCTCGTCCGACAGCGGCGTACCGTCGATGCGATCCAGGCCGGTTGGCGCATCGTCTTCGCCGAGCAATTGCACCGCCCCGACGCAATCGCGACCGAGCGCGGCAAGCAGATCGAACGGCTCGGTCGTCGCCGTGCCGAACCTGGCGGCCAATCGGCGCCGAATGGCGTCGCTGTCCGGAAGCAGGTTGTCGAAGTAATGATTGACGCGTTCGCCGCGCAACGGAGCGTCGCCGACACCGAACGGCAGCGACAACGACAGCGGGCGGCCGACGGCCGACTGCTTCCAGCCGGCGTCGTACAGCAGTTCCATGTCGCCGCGCACGGGAATCCGCCATGTGCCGACCCTCTGGCCGTTCGTCCAGATCGACAGCGCGCGAGTATGCGATTTGCGTCCCATCGCTTACCACTCGGCGGCGGCTGCGTCGGGCTCGCCCTTGGTGCGGATGCTGAGTTCGAGACCGTACAGCGCGGTCAGCTCGAGCAACTGCCTGAGCGACAGGCTTTCGGTACGCGTGGTTTCGAGCAGCGACAGCCGCGACTGGCCCACGCCGATTCGCACTGCCGCTTCGGATTGCGTCAGGCCCTTGGCCTGACGCGCCGAAGACAGGATTTCGCCCAGTTGCGCGGGCGTATTGACGATGAAATTCACGGCGCGTATTCCTGTAGGCAATAAACCCAGTATATTCCTGATAGGCATAAACGCAAATTATTTCTCATATGCATAAACGTAAAATATGCCTGACAGACATAAAAAGCGAACCCTTGTATGCCGGCCCCAGCTTCTCGAGAGGGTTTTCGACCCTATCGCCCGCCCTCACGCCATAGTTTTTATCCGCTGGCGCGAATGATTTTGGCTTTGTTAGATGGATGACATTCGATCAACCGACGACAACGATCTAACAACCGATGACCTGCGCGTTCGCCCGTACCGTCGAATCCCGCTATGCCGAATTGACGCCGACCGCCAAGCGTATCGCGAGCTACATGCTCGCGAACCTCGACCGGCTCGGGCTCGAGACGGCCGACCAGATCGCGCAACAGGCCGGCACGAGCGGCATCTCGGTCGGCCGCTTCCTGCGCAGCGTCGGCTATCGCAATCTCGACGACCTGAAGCGCGAACTGCGCGGCGGCGGCGATCGCCCGTGGATGATCACCGACCGGCTCGACGAATACCGCCGTGTCACCGGCACGCAACCGGCCGATCGCAACCGCGGCAACGGCGGCGACGGCGCCCTCGCGTCGTCGCTCGAACGCGAACTCGACGCGATCCGCCACGTGTACCGCCTGGCCGAAGGCCCGGTGTTCGCGCAAGTCGCCGACCGGATCGCGCATGCCGACGCGGTGTTCATCCTCGGCATCCAGTCGACGCGCGGCATCAGCAACGCATTCAGCAGCTACCTCGAATACCTGCGCCCGCGCGTGTTCTACTCCGACGGCCAGTCGGGCTCGTACGTCGATTCGCTGAACTCCGAATTCGAACGGCCGTACTGCGTCGTCACCGATACGCGCGCGTATTCGCGCAGCGCGCGCCGCTATTGCCAGGCGGCCGCCGAGCGCGGCCAGCCGTTCGCGCTGGTCACCGATCTGTCGTGCCCGTGGGCGCGCGAATGGCCGGCCGACCTGCTGCAGGTGAAGACCGACGTCGGCCAGTTCTGGGATTCGCTCGCGCCGCTCACCTGCCTGTTCAACCTGCTGATCACGGCCGTGGTCGATCGCCTCGGCCCCGCGATCGACCGGCGCGTCGCGCGCAACCGCGAACTGCAGCACACGTTCGACCAATTCGAATCCTGAGCGAGCCTGAACCCACCTGAACCGCCGATGAACGATCACCGCCTCGTCGAAATCACGCCCGCCACGCATCGCGTCGACATCGATCTGGTCTATGCGACCGAGCGCAACCTGACCGGCAAGCCGATCTACCGCCGTGCGCACTGCCTGTTGCTGGCGCCGGCCGAAGCCGCATTGCGCCGCGCGGTCGACATCGCCGCGCAGGCCGGCTTCACGCTGCGCATCTACGACGCCTACCGGCCGCCGCAAGCGCAGCAGGTGCTATGGGATTTCCTGCCCGATCCGAACTTCGTCGCCGATCTCGGCCGCGGCTCGAATCACAGCCGCGGCACCGCGCTCGACCTGACGCTCGTCGGCACGAACGGCGAGCCGCTCGACATGGGTACCGGCTTCGACGAGATGGTCGCCGCATCGGGCCACTTTCACGCGGGGCTGCCCGAGCAAGTGCAACGCAACCGCCTGCTGCTGCTCGGCGTGATGCACGCAGCCGGCTTCGCGCACATCGACAGCGAATGGTGGCACTACGAACTGCCCGGCTCTCGCGCGTTGCCGCAGATCGACAACGCGGCGAGCGGCCCGTGGCGCCTGATGTAACGACGATGCACGCCCTCTTTTCCGTTCACGTTCACCGACTTCAACGACCGATGGAGCGCACATGAAATTCCCGACATCCCGGCTCGTCGCGGCGCTGGCCGCCGCGTCCGTTCTCGCCGCCGTTCCGCTGTCCGCCGCCCATGCGGAAACGCCGAAGGACCTGTTCGTGATGGCCACGCTGCTCGACGAATTCACGACGCTCGATCCAGGCGAGATCTACGAGCTGGTGCCGGAGGAATACGTCGCGAACACGTACGACCGGCTCGTGCGCGTCGACCTGCGCGATCCGTCGAAATTCAACGGCGACGTCGCGCAGTCGTGGACGGTGAGCGCCGACGGGCTGACCTATACGTTCAAGCTGCGCACCGGCCTCAAGTTCCACTCGGGCAACCCGCTGACGGCCGACGACGTCGCGTGGTCGATCCAGCGCGCGGTGCTGCTCGACAAGGGGCCGGCCGCCGTGCTGACCGGCATCGGCCTCACGAAGGCGAACGTCGCCGCGAACGTGAAGAAGCTCGACGACGCGACGGTCTCGATCACGACCGACCGCAAGTACGCGCCGACCTTCGTGTTGAACGTGCTCGGCTCGTGGCCCGCATCGGTGCTCGACAAGAAGCTGCTGCTGTCGCACCAGCAGGGCAGCGACTTCGGCAACGGGTGGCTGAAGACCAACGAAGCCGGCTCCGGCGCCTACAAGCTGGTCAAGTGGACGGCCGGCGACAGCCTCGTGCTGCAACGCTTCGACGGCTACCGGCTGCCGCTCGCGATGAAGCGCATCGTGCTGCGTCACGTGCCCGAAGCCGCGAGCCAGCGCCTGCTGCTGGAAAACGGCGACGTCGACGCGGCGCGCGACCTGAGCCCCGACGATCTGGCGTCGGTCGTGAAGTCCGGCAAGGCGAAGGTGGCGGCATCGCCGCAGGCGACGCTGCTGTATCTCGGCCTGAACACGAAGAACCCGACGCTCGCGAAACCCGACGTGCAGGAAGCGCTGAAATGGCTCGTCGACTATGCGGGCATCCAGAGCAACGTCGTGAAGACGACCTACAAGGTGCATCAGACCTTCCTGCCCGAAGGTTTCCTCGGCACGCTGAACGCGAACCCGTACAAGCTCGACGTCGCGAAGGCGAAGGCGCTGCTCGCGAAGGCCGGCGTGCCCAACGGCTTCTCCGTGACGATGGACGTGCGCAACGACTATCCGTACACGGAGATCGCGCAGGCCGTGCAGGCGAACTTCGCGCAGGCGGGCATCAAGGTGCAGCTGATCCCCGGCGACAACAAGCAGACGCTCGCGAAATACCGCGCGCGCCAGCACGACATCTACATCGGCGAATGGTCGGCCGACTACATCGATCCGCACAGCAACGCGCAGGGTTTTGCGTGGAATCCGGACAATTCCGACAAGTCGAGCTATAAAATGCTGGCCTGGCGCAACAGCTGGGACATCCCGCAGCTCACGAAGCAAACCGACACCGCGCTCGCCGAGCCGACCGCCGCGAAACGCGCGCAGCTGTATCAGGCGATGCAGAAGGAAGTGCTCGCGCGCTCGCCGTTCGTGATCATGTTCGAGAAAGTCGCGCAGGTCGCGACGCGGCCCGGGGTCAGCGGGCTCGAGGTCGGGCCGATCAACGATCTGGTGTCGTACCGCAACCTGAAGAAGCAATAAGCCTCGCCGCATGTCGACTCCCGCCTCCTCCCTCGAAGCACTGCGCACGCTGCCCGCGCGGCGCCCGGCCGTGCGCTGGGCACTGCGCGTGCTGCGCTGGGCACTCACGCTCGCCGTCACGTTCGCGGGGTTGCTCGCGCTGACGTTCGTGATCGGCCGCAAGGTGCCGATCGATCCCGTGCTCGCGATCCTCGGCGATCGCGCATCGGCCGACGCATATGCGGCCGAGCGCATCGCGCTCGGGCTCGACAAGCCGCTCGTCACGCAATTCCTGATCTATGCGCGCGACGTCCTGCACGGCAACCTCGGCGTGTCGCTGCTGACCGCGAACCCGGTGCTCGACGACATCAAGCGCGTGTTCCCGGCCACGCTCGAACTGGCGACGATCGCGACGCTGATCGGCATCGCGATCGGCGTGCCGCTCGGCGTCGCGGCTGCCGTGAAGCACAACCGGCCGATCGATCACATCGCGCGCTTCGTCGGGCTGATCGGCAATTCGGTGCCGGTATTCTGGCTCGGACTGATGGGACTGCTGCTGTTCTATGCGCGGCTGCACTGGGTCGGCGGCCCCGGCCGGCTCGATCCCGTGTACGACGGGATGGTCGACCCGCGCACCGGAAGCCTGCTGATCGATGCGGCGCTCGCGGGCGAGTGGGACGTATTTCGCAACGCGGTGTCGCACATCGCGCTGCCGGCCGCGATCCTCGGCTACTACTCGGTCGCGTATCTCAGCCGCATGACGCGCTCGTTCATGCTCGACCAGATGAGCCAGGAATACATCGTCACCGCGCGTGCGAAGGGCTTGTCCGAGCGTCGCGTGATCTGGCGGCACGCGTTCGGCAACATCGCGGTGCCGCTGCTCACCGTGATCGCGCTCACGTACAGCAACCTGCTCGAAGGCTCGGTGCTGACCGAGATCGTGTTCGCATGGCCGGGGCTCGGCTCGTACCTGACCGGCGCGCTGCTGAACGCCGACATGAGCGCGGTGCTCGGCGCGACGCTCGTGATCGGCGCGATGTTCATCACCGTCAACCTGCTGACCGACGCGCTGTACCGCGTGTTCGATCCGCGTGCGCGCTGAGGGCCGCCCCGACATGACCGCTTCCACCCTGCTTCTTTCATCGTCCGTGCCGAAGGTCGTCCAATCATGAGCGCCGAACGTCTGTCCCCGCGCGCGTGGCTGTTGTCCGACGCACCGGCATCGCGCTCGCAGGCCGCGCTCGGCCTCGCGTACCGTCGCTGGCGCCGGTTCGCCACGAATCCGCTCAACCTGTTCGGGCTCGCGATCCTGGTCGCGCTGATCGCGGTCGCGCTCGTCGGCCCGCTGATCATGCCGCACGATCCGCTGCGCCAGGTCCTGGCCGACCGGCTGCTGCCGCCGGGCTCGCCGTCGCACTGGTTCGGCACCGACCAGCTCGGCCGCGACATCCTTTCGCGGCTGATCGACGGGTCGCGCCTGACGCTCGGCATCGCGCTGCTCGTCGTCGTGATCGTCGTGCCGATCGGCCTGCTGATCGGCACGACCGCCGGCTATTGCGGCGGCTTCGTCGACAGCATGCTGATGCGCATCACCGACATCGCGCTCGCGTTCCCGAAGATCGTGCTCGCGCTCGCATTCGCGGCCGCGCTCGGCCCCGGCGTGATCAACGCGGTCGTCGCGATCTCGATCACCGCGTGGCCCGCGTATGCGCGGCTCGCGCGTGCGGAGACGATCCGCATCGCACAGGCCGACTACATCCATGCCGCGCGGCTGCAAGGCGCGTCGGGCCCGCGCATCCTGCTGCGTTACATCATGCCGCTGTGCATGTCCTCGGTGATCGTGCGCGCGACGCTCGACATGGCCGGCATCATCCTGACCGTCGCGGGCCTTGGCTTTCTTGGCCTCGGCGCGCAACCGCCGAGCCCCGAGTGGGGTTTCATGGTCGCGTCGGGCCGCAACGTGCTGCTCGACGCGTGGTGGGTCGCGACGCTGCCCGGCATCGCGATCCTGCTCGTGAGCCTCGCGTTCAATCTGCTCGGCGACGGGCTGCGCGACGTCTTCGATCCCCGCCATGGAGCGTGACATGTCGATGAATTCCACCGCCGCGCCGGCACCGCTCTGCGAGATCGACGGGCTGAAGATCGGTTTCCGCGGGCACGACGGCAGCGTCACCGACGCCGTGCGCGACCTGTCGCTGACGCTCGCGCCGGGCGAGCGGCTCGGCATCGTCGGCGAATCGGGCTCCGGCAAGTCGCTGACCGGCCGCGCGCTGCTCGGCCTGCTGCCCGATGCCGCGCGCTGGTCGGCGCGCACGATGCGCTTCGCGGGCCACGACCTGTGCACGATGTCGCCGCGCGAGCGCCGGCGGCTGTGCGGCAGCCAGATGGGCATGATCCTGCAGGACCCGAAATATTCGCTGAACCCGGTGATGACGGTCGCGAAGCAGATGGGCGAAGCGTTCCGGCTGCACGAGCCGGGCCTGCGCGGCCGCGCGCTGCGCGAGCGGATCGTCGAAGCGCTCGAGGCCGTGCAGATCCGCGACCCGGCGCGCGTCGCCGATGCGTATCCGCACGAGCTGTCGGGCGGCATGGGCCAGCGCGTGATGATCGCGATGATGGTGTCGACCGGCCCGCGCCTCTTGATCGCCGACGAGCCGACCTCCGCGCTCGACGTCGCGGTGTCGATGCAGGTGCTCGCGGTGCTCGACGCGATGATCGCGCGGCATGGCACGGGCCTGATGTTCATCAGCCACGACCTGCCGCTCGTGATGTCGTTCTGCGACCGCGTCGCGGTGATGTATGCCGGCCGCGTGGTCGAAACCTGCGCCGCGCGCGACCTGCGCGACGCCTCGCATCCCTATACGCGCGGGCTGCTCGCCGCGAACCCGCCGCTGGCGAACCCGCCCGACGAACTGCCCGTGCTGCGGCGCGACCCGGCATGGCTCGATCCCGCATCGCCGGCCGCCGCACGCGCCGATCGACAGGAGGCCGCACGATGATCGACGTCGATCACGCATCGATCCGTTTCCCGACCCGCACGGGTCACGTCGACGCCGTGCGCGACGCGAGCTTCGCGGTACGCGACGGCGAGGTGTTCGGGCTCGTCGGCGAATCGGGCTCCGGCAAGTCGACGCTGCTGCGTGCGCTGACGGGCCTCGTGCCGCTCGCGGCCGGCAGCCTGTCGATCGACGGCCGCCCGGTGGGCGACACGCCCGATCGCGCGTTCCGCCGCCACGTGCAGATGGTGTTCCAGGATCCGTACGCGTCGCTGCATCCGCGCTTCACCGTCGACCAGACGCTGCGCGAGCCGCTGTCGATCCATGCGATCGGCGACGCCGATGCGCGGATCGCCCGCGCGCTGTCCGAGGTCGGCCTCGGCCCCACGTTCCGCTTCCGCTATCCGCACCAGTTGTCGGGTGGCCAGCGGCAGCGCGTGGCGATCGCGCGTGCGCTGATCGTCGAGCCGCGCGTGCTGCTGCTCGACGAGCCGACGTCCGCGCTCGACGTGTCGGTACAGGCCGAGATCCTGAACCTGTTGCGCCGCCTGCATCGCGAACGCAACCTGACGATGATCCTCGTCAGCCACAACCTCGCGGTGATCGGCTTCCTGTGTCAGCGCGTCGCGGTGATGCAGCATGGGGAGATCGTCGAGCAGCTGCGGATCGAGGACGTGCGGGCCGGGCAGGTCGCACGCGACTACACGCGCACGCTGCTGAATGCGACCGAAGGCTACCGCCGCCTCGATCCGGTGGCCGACGCGCCTGCCACGTGACATCCGCCGGACGCGCACGCATGCGATACTTCGCACGCCGTGCGCCGGCTTGCCGCCGCATGGAACCCTTGTGCACCGCACGGGTCAACTTCCTTTCGTCAACAGCACAGCAATAGGGAGGCGTTCATGCTGCAATTCATCGAAACCCTGGTCGTCGGGCTCATCGTCGGCCTCCTCGCCCGCGCGTTCAAGCCGGGCGACGACAAGATGGGCATCCTGATGACCATCGTGCTCGGCGTCGTCGGCTCGCTGGTCGCCGGCTACGTCGGCCGCGCGGCCGGCTGGTATGCCCCGGGCCAGGGTGCGGGCTGGATCGCGTCGATCATCGGTGCGATCATCCTGCTCGTCGTCGTGGGTGCGATCCGCAAGCGCACGGGCTGAATACCGCCCACCGCTCCAGGTCGAAACGGCCGCTCGTCGCACACGAGCGGCCGTTTTGCTTTTCCCGCATCGTCGTTCCCGGGATCGTCGATTCGTTGAGCACTCAACGATTCACCGGCGAATCGTGCGTCCACCGGCGCGCTTCCCTGGAGCTTACGTCATCGGCAATACCCTGACTTGCGGGCGCACAAATTTGAGATAAATTGATTGAAGGAACACGGCGTCGTTTGCTCATCGCCGCTATTTCTGGTTTCCCACTCAAGAGGTTCGATGAAGTTGCCGTTTACGCATACAGCACCGCAGCGTTGACGGACTGCCATTCGAGCGGCCTCGCTGCGACGCGCTTCCTCTCTGGAGCCTGTCATGAAGCATCGTCTGTTTGCCGCCTCGCTTGCACTGGCTGCCTCGCTTCTGGCCTCGTCCTCGTCATTTGCTGCCGGCGCGTCCGGCATCATCCACTTCACCGGCATGATCGTCGAGCCGCCGTGCGCATTCGCGCTCGATACGGCCGACGCCGCGCATGCGTACGTGCGCCCCGACTGCCCGCGCCCGGCGAGCGGACAAGTCGCGTTCGTCGACGCGGCCAGCCTGCGCACGATCAGGACCACGACCTTTACGCAGGCCTCGCGCGCAATCGTTTTACCTGGCCGCCCGGGCAACGCGCGCGCGCCAATGATCGCCGTCGTGACCTACCAGTAGAAGCCGCTGCGGAACCGTCGTGCGTCAGTCGCGATGGCGCGCGATCCAGTCGCTGAACGCGCGAATCTTCTGCTGGCTGCCGAGGTTCTCGGGGTAGACGAAGAAGTAGCGTGCGCCCGTTTCGAGCACGACGTCGAACGGCCGTTCGAGCCGGCGCGCGCTGACGTCGTCGTCGACGAGCGTCACGTCGCCGATCGCGACGCCGAAGCCCTGCATCGCCGCGTTCGTCGCGAGATCGAGCGTGTCGAACGTCGGCCCGCGCGCGGGATCGACACCGCGCTCGCCCGCATGGTCGAGCCATGCGCGCCAGTCGCGGTGGTCGCGCGTCGGATGCAGCAGCGTATGGCGCGCGAGATCGCCGACCGCGCCGAGCGGCGACGCCTGCCGCAACTCGGGCGCGCAAACGGGTGTCAGCCGCTCGTCGAACAGCGGCAGCGCGACGACGCCCGGGCCCGGCGACGTCCCGTAGACGATTGCCGCATCGAACGGCTCGCTCGAAAAATCGACGACGTGCTGCCACGCGGTCGTGATCTGCACGTGGAGATCGGGATGTTCGCCCTGGAAGCGCATGATGCGCGGCAGCATCCAGCGAATCACGCAGGTCGGCACCTTCAGCGCGAGATCGGTGCGCTGCCGCGTGAGCTTCATCGAGATGTCCTCGATCCGCGCGAAGCTCTCCTCGACCACCGGCAACAACTGTTCGCCCTCCGCCGTCAGCGTGAGACCCTTCGCATGCCGTTTGAACAGCGGAAAACCGTAATGCGCCTCGAGCGTCTGGATCTGCCGGCTCACCGCGCCCTGCGTAATGCACAGCTGCTCGGCCGCGCGCGTGAAGCTGCGGTGGCGAGCCACCGTCGAGAAGATCTGCAGCGCGTGCAGGGGCGGAAGTCGGCGCATGGCGAACGGGAAACAGGAAACGGCGCGGAAGGACCGCGCGCCGACGCCGGCGCGCGCTGACCGACACGATAAGCCAAACGCCGGCTTTGCGCGAGACGCTGGATGCTCAGGCCGTCGCGGTCAGCGCGCCCGCCGCGATGCGCGCCGCCGCCGTGACGACATCCGCGCGCGCCGCGGCAGCGGCGTCCGGCTGCGTGAACGACACGGCCATCACGATCGGCGCGCGCGACGGCGGCCACAGCACGGCGATATCCGTCGTCGTACCGAAACCGCCGGTGCCGGCCTTGTCGGCCACGCGCCAGCCGGGCGGCACGCCCGCCGCGATGCCGGTCGCCCCGCGTGCGCCGCCGACCATCCATTCCGTCAGTTGCGCGCGTTGCGGCTCGTGCAGCACCTCGCCGAGCAGCAGGCGCTGCAGCGTGTCGACCATCGCGACCGGCGTCGACGTGTCGCGCTCGTCGCCGGGCGCGGCCTTGTTCAGTTCGGGTTCCCAGTGATCGAGGCGGAAGGTGGTGTCGCCGCTTTCGCGCGCGAACGCCGTGACGGCCTGCGGGCCGCCGAGCACGCCCATCAGCAGGTTGCCCGCGCCCTTGTCGCCCGACTGCAGCATCGCCGTGCACAGCTGCGCGATCGTCATGCCGGTGTCGACGTGGCTTTCCGTAATCGGCGAGCCGGACACGATTTCATAGCGGCGGTACAGGATGCGGCGCGGCAGCAGCGATGCGTCGAGCGAGCCGCGCGCGAGCATCGCGGCGGCCGCCATGACCGCATACGTGCCGCACAGGGGAAAGCGCTCGCGCGCATGGTGCGCGATACGCACGCCGTTCGACGTATCGAGCGCGGCGACGCCGAGCCGCCCGTTCGAGGCTTTTTCGAGCGCGGCGAGTTCGGCTTGTGCGGTATGGGCGCGCCCCTGGTCGGCGACCGGCGCGGAGGTGCACGCGGCAACGAACGGCGCGGCAACGGCGGCGAGCAACAGCGAGCGGCGTGTCGGAGAATGTTCCATGAATGAGATCTGTTCTGTCGGAAACGGTGGCTCGAAGCAACGCGGCCGCGCATCGGCGACGCGCGACCGTTCACGCCGACGGCCGGCCCGCGACGGCCTTCGCCGCGCATCCCCGAAAGACGCCCGTCGGCCCCGCGCGAAGGCGGGATTCGCATGAACACCTAGCGTAGCAGCGACCGCCGTCGCGTTCCAGCGAAACGGCCGCGCTTCACCCTTGCGACGAAGGCAGATACGGCATCGGATTCACCGGCTTGCCGTCGCGTCGCACCTCGAACAGCAGCGCGACGCGCGAATTGTCGAGGTCGCCCATCTCGGCGATCGCATCGCCCTGATGCACGATGTCGCCGGTCTTCACGAGCAACTTGCGGTTGTGCGCATAGGCAGTCAGGAAATCCGCGTTGTGCTGGACGATGATCAGGCTGCCGTAATCGTTCAGGCCGGTGCCCGCGTACATCACGCGGCCGTCGGCCGCGGCGCGAACCGTGTCGCCCGGTCGGCCGGCGATCTGGATGCCGCGGTTCTGCCCGGGCCGGAACCCGTCGACGATCTTGCCGGTTGCCGGCCACTTGAGCGCGACGCCGCCCGCATGTCGCCTGGTTTCCTTGACGACCTGGCGATCGCTCGCGGTCGACGCGGCGGCTTGCGAACTGGCCTGCGCGGTTGCCGGATTACTCCCCGCGCCATTGCTCGCGACGGCCTGCGTGCCCGTCGTGCCCGCCGGCGGCAGCGGCTGCTGCTTGACGATGCGCAGCACCTGCCCCATGCGCAGTCGGCCGTTGGCGGTCAGCTTGTTCCAGGTGCGCAAGTCGGCCACGCTGCAATCGTTCGCGGATGCGATGCCCGTCAGCGTGTCGCCGCGTTTCACGACGTACTTTTGCGCGACGAGGATCGGTGCGGGGGGCATCGTTGCGGGCGGCGGTGCGGCAGGCGGGCTCGAATCGGAAGGCTGCCCCGCCAGCGTGTCGCTCGGCGGAACGGACTGCGTACTTGCACAACCGGCCATGACGAGCACGGCGGCCAGGCCCGACAGCCACGCCGCCTTGCGGTGAATCTCGCGCGTTTTCATGGACGATCCGACTCCGGTTTGACAATCTTTCAAGCATCTCAAAAACGGAACGGCCGACGTGTAACCGGATGCAAACAATGATGACAAACGATCACGGACCGGATGCCGGCCGGCATTCGCTACCGGTAATACGGTCCGATCCGGAAAAACTTGATGGTCTTTTCGCAGAAAACGGAAGAATTTTCGTCGTAAAAAACTATGGTCGCGATGTTTCAATAGGTTCGAGACGCAACATTCACCGCAACCATGCGACGAATTCGGCACCGGCCCATGCGATACCGATGCACAGGAACAGCAGATGCAACGCGATCTTGAACGACACGCCCCAGGACGAATCGATCTGCATGACAGGCTCCCCGATTGATGTGCGTCCATCATCGGCCATCGATCGCACCCCGAAAATGCGGAAGCGGCGAACCGGGTCTCAGGCTCGCCCTGAGACCGGCGCGCCGGTTCCTGCTAACTTATCGGCCATCCTCCCCCATCGCTTCGCCCACCATGCGCTTCGACCTGACCGACCTGCGGCTCTTCCTGAACATCTGCGAAGCCGGCACGATCACGAGCGGCGCCGAACGCACGCACATCACGCTGCAGGCGGCAAGCGAGCGCATTCGCGGAATGGAGGACGAACTCGGCGTGCCGCTGCTGCACCGGACCAAGTCGGGCGCGCAGGCGACCGATGCGGGCCGCGCGCTCGAACACCACGCCCGCACCGTGCTGCAGCAGATCGATCACATGCGCGGCGAACTGCAGCAATACGGCCAGGGGCTGCGCGGCCATATCCGGCTGCTGTGCAACACCGCGTCGCTGAGCGAATACCTGCCGGACGCACTGGCCGATTACCTGCCCCGCCACCCCAAGCTGTCGATCAGCGTCGAGGAACGCTCGAGCCAGGAGATCGTGCATGCGATCCGCAACAAGACGGCCGAGGTCGGCATCGTCGCCGATTCGGTCGGGCTCGGCGGCCTCGAACAGAAGCCGTTCCGCGAAGACTGGCTGATCGTCGTCGTGCCGGCCGCGCACCCGCTCGCGTCGCGCGACAAGGTCGCGTTCGACGACATCGCCGGCGAAGACTTCATCGGCCTCACCGACGGCAGCGCGCTGCAAGTGCATCTCGCCGACCAGGCGCGCGCGCTCGGCAAACGGATCCGCTATCGCGTGCAGTTGAAGAGCTTCGACGCGATCTGCCGCGTGATCGCGAGCGGCGTGGGCATCGGCATCGTGTCGCGGCATGCGGCCGAGCGCGCGATGCAGACGATGGACGTGCGGCTCGTCGAACTGTCCGATCCGTGGGGCCATCGGAAACTGACGCTCTGCGCGCGGTCGTTCGACACGCTGCCGAAGTACACGCGCGAGTTCGTCGCGTTTTTGTCGGGCAACGCACCGCCGCGGTAACGCGTCGCCCTCGACTCGGAGACATGGCCATGACCGATACCGATCTCGCAACCCGCTATCGCGCGTATATCGACTGCCTGAACCGGCAGGACTGGACGGCGCTCGGCGAATACGTGTCCGACGACGTGATCCACAACGACCGGCCGCTCGGCCTCGCCGGTTACCGCGCGATGCTGGAACAGGACTTCCGCGACATTCCCGATCTCCGTTTCGAGATCCGGCTGCTCGCGTGCGAGCCGCCGCACGTCGCGTGCCGCCTGCGCTTTGCGTGTTCGCCGAAAGGGACGTTCATGGGGCTCGCCGTCGACGGCCGCAAGGTCACGTTCGCCGAGAACGTGTTCTACGAGTTTCACGAAGGCAAGATCCGCCAGGTGTGGTCGGTGATCGACAAGGCGGCGATCGAGAAGCAGCTTTAACCGTCGTCGAAGCGGAGGGCGGCGCCTGCGGCGGCCGGTGGCCGGTGGCCGGTGGCGGCTCGATGCACTTCAATTCTTATGGATAACGTTTTCTCTCGTCACTCATCGAGAACCCGTTTCCTTGTCATGCTGCCACCCGCCGCTTCAAAGCCGATCGCCGTCGGGCAACGAACACTCGATCGACGAAGAAAAATCCCGGCGATTTTCGTGTAATTTCGATTTCCCTCCCGCCCCATCCGCTTCCGCCATCCGGGTTTCTACCGTCGCATCCGATGTGAAAGTTCATTGACATCACACGGATCGATGCCTAAATTTGGAAAACGTTTTCCATCAATTGAGCGCGACGTCGATCATGGCCCGCGCAGGGGGAACGCGTGCCCGCTCGATTTGTGATTCAGGCCGTCCGTCTTCAGGGATCAGGGTTGCGAGGCGGAAGCCGGGTACGGGCATCGAGCGCGGCATCGGTCACACGTGCCCGTCCTTCACCACTATTCGAAACTGGAGACACCATGCATCCGCGCAGCAGATTCGCGCTCGGCGCCGCTGTCGGCGTCCTTTCCGTCGTGCTCGTCAGCGCGTGCGGCGGCAACGACGTGACCGACACGCCGCCGTCGCCCCCTCCGTCCACCCCGCCCGCGCTCGCATCGAACTCGCTGCAGGCGCTCGTCTATGGCGCGCCCGACACCAGCGTGCCGGCCGGCACGAACATTTCCCTCACGATGATGGGCCAGATGCGCGCGCTGTTCGACCTGATCCGGAAATCGCCCGACTTCACGCAGGTCGTGATGGATCTCGGCGACGGCACGCCCGTCCACGTGCTCGACACGAATACCGGCGACAAATTCCTGCCCGGCAAGCTCGCGCTCGGCCTGTCGTACATCCTGATCGACATGAAGTCGAAGAACGATCCGCAATACGCGAGCTACCTCGCGACGTACCAGACGATCACGACTGCGATGATGGCGCAGTCGGGCAGCAACTACGCGTACGCGAACACGTCGTGGGGCGAGTACTACTACCTCGTCGCGCTGAACAACCTGAAGGCGCACGGGATGCTCAACGAAGTCTTCAGCGACGCGATGCTCGCGACGCTGCAGCAGCGGCTCACGTTCTGCGACATGTTCGGCCCCGATGCGAGCGGCAAGACCAATACGTGCCCGGCCGCCGGCACGCCGATCGACATCGCGTCGCTCAACACCGCGCAGAACTACTATGCGGTGTCCTACGGAATCGCCGGGCTGCGCCAGAAGCTCGGCTGGAGCAGCCCGTCGTTCGCGTCGAAGACCGATCCGGCGGTCGCGACGATGGGCGCGCGCGATGCACTGCTGTACACGCTGACGAACCACATCCGCAACGACTCGTCGGGCGGATTCTCCGACGAAGCGTCGAACACGCACACGACCTACTACGACCAGGCGCGCTTCGACCGCTACAGCACGCTGCTGATCGGCGAAGTGGTCGAGCGCACGTTCGAGATGGGCAACGAAGCAAATCTCACGCCGGAGCTGAAGGGCTATCTGCGCAAGTCGGTCGACCTGATCCTGCCGCAGTTGAACACCGACGGCCAGGGCTTCAACTACGGCCGCTCGATCGGCCCGTACGGCGATTCCGCGTTCATGGAGGTACTGACCGCCGCGGCCAATGCCGGCGTGCTGACCGATCGCGAGAAACAGGTTGCGTATGCATTCATCTACCAGGCCGCACGTCGCTTCGACACGTACTGGTACGACCCGTCGCTGCCGACGCCGTCGGTGAACATGTGGGTCAAGGGTCGCGGCACCGACACGTATCGCGGCAAGCCGCGCGTGATGGGCGAGAACTTCAGCCTGCTGCACCAGTACCTGTACGTGAACGCGTGGTGGAACAAGCTCGGCTTCGGCGGCCAGGCGCCGATGGCCGATGCGGACTACCGCGCGTGGCTCGACGCGCTGCCGCGCTACACGCTCACCTGGTACAACCAGCCGGGCGACGCCGCGCATCCGTACAGCGCCGCGCTGCTCACCGTACGGGACGGCCGGCGCGTGATCAACCTGAACCTCAGCCAGGCGCCCGACTACAACTCGTACACGCCGTATTACCCGGTGCCGTTCTCCGACAAGCTGATCTACGGCACGACCGACCTCGGCTACGCGCTACTGCTCCCGCAGGTGACGTACAACACGAAGACCTACGTTCCCGTCACGTACTACCGGAACCTGAACGTGCAGCAAAGCAACGGCCAGGTGATCGTGTCGTTCGATACGGCGAAGTTCCGCCTCGCGTCGAAGAACGCCGCTTACACGACCGATCTCGACCTGCAGGTGCACACGGTGCTGACGTTCGCGCACGGCACGGTCTCGCGCAGCGATACGCTGAGTTCGGGCACGCTCGCGGGCAACCTCGCGGTCGAAACGGACTTCACGTCGTTCGCGGATTTCGCGTCGACGCAAGCCAATGGGGACGGCATGTCGGTGACGTACGCGAACGGCGCCGCGACCGGCTATGCGGCATCCGGGTTCGACAACTGCGCACTGTCCGCCTTCGACACGGCAAACGGCACGACGAATCCGCTGTCGACGACGCCGATCGGGCAGTTGCATTCGAACTTCGCCTGCACGACGAAGCCGTTCGCGCTCGGCGCGGGCGCGACCCGCACGCTCGGGTGGACGCTGAGGTACGCCGATCCGGCGTAAGCGGCGTAACCGCGCCCCCGTGCCCGATTCCCGAAGCCGGCTGCCGAAACCGGCTTCGGGATCAGTCGGCGGCCGGGCGCGCGTTCACCACCATCCCGACCCCGCCATATACGCGCCGAGCGCAATCAGCCCGACGAAGAAGCAGCGCTTGAACATCTTCTCGCTCATCACGCGCCGCGCATACTGCCCGCCGGCCATTCCCGCCAGGGCGGGCACGAGCGCGAGCGCCGACACGCCGAGATCGACCGTCTGCAGGGCGCCCGTCACACGCAACTGCAGGCCGAGCACGATCGTCGACGCGGTGAACGACAGCCCGAGCGCCTGGATCAGATCGTCCTTCGACAGCCGCAGCGCCTGCAGGTACGGCACGGCCGGTACGACGAACACGCCGGTCGCGGCCGTCACGACACCCGTCAGGTAGCCGACCACGGCCGACAGCCATTTTTCATGGCGCCCCGGCGCGGGCAGTCGCGCGGCCGCCAGCCCCCACAGCCCGTAAAGCACCAGCACCACGCCGAGCGCCGCATGCGTCCACGTGCTGCCGGCCGCGAGCGCCGGCAGCCCGCCCGTCAGCGTGCCGACCGTCAGGCCCGCGAGCAACGGCCACAGCCGGCGCAGCAGCGCGCCGAACGACGGGCCGAGTCCCAACTGCCACACGTTGGTGATGAACGACGGCACGAGCAGCAGGCTCGCCGCGGCCGACGGCGGCATCGCGAGCGTCAGCAGACCCATCGCGATCGTCGGTAGCCCGAGCCCGATCATGCCCTTGACCGCGCCGGCCAGCAGAAAAACCAGCACGATGATCGTCAGCGTATGAATTTGCATGGCAGACATTCCGTTCGGTGAGCACGGCGCCGATGGTGCCTGCCTGCCATGCCGCCCGCCATCTGGTTTTGCCTGAGGCTGGCTCGGGCCGGTCGGACGGGGCGTTCAGGCCCGTCGATCCGGCCCCGTGAATCACCCGCGGCTCTGCTCGCTGTCGAGGTGCGCCATCTGAGCGGCCGGATAGCGCTCACCGGCAGCTGCCCCGGCGGGAACCGCCGCTTCGATGCGGGCGAGATCATCGACCGTTAGTTGCAATTCAGTCGCCAGCAGACCGTCCTGCAGTTGCGTGCGCTTGCGCGCGCCGATCAGCGGCACGATGTCGGCACCGCGCGACAGCACCCATGCAATGGCGACCTGCGCGGGATTACTGCCCTTCTCGTCGGCGATCGCGCGCAGCGCGTCGACGAGCGCGAGGTTGTGCGCGAGGTTCTCGCCCTGGAAACGCGGGCTCGCCGCGCGGAAATCGCGCTCGCCCTGCCGCGCCGCAGTCCAGCGCCCGCCCAGCAGCCCCCGCGACAGCACGCCATAGGCCGTCACGCCAATGCCCAACTCGCGGCATACGGGCAGAATCTCGGCCTCGATCCCGCGCGAGAGCAACGAGTATTCGATCTGCAGATCGGCGATCGGCGCGACGGCGGCTGCGCGGCGGATCGTGTCCGCGCCGGCTTCCGACAGGCCGATATGACGCACGTACCCGGCCTTCACGAGATCGGCGATCGCGCCCACCGTCTCCTCGATCGGCACCGCCGGATCGACGCGTGCCGGGCGGTAGATGTCGAGGTAGTCGGTGCCGAGCCGCTTCAGCGAATACGCGACGAAGTTCCGGATCGCCGCGGGCCGCGCGTCGTAGCCGGCAAACCCGCCGGCCGGATCGCGCAGCGCGCCGAATTTCACGCTGATCCGCACCTGGTCGCGCGCACGGCCGCGCAGCGCGTCGCGGATCAGCATCTCGTTGTCGCCCATGCCGTAGAAGTCGCCGGTATCGAGCATCGTGATCCCGTGATCGAGCGCCGCGTGCAGCGTCGCGATGCTTTCGTCGCGGTCGGCCGGCCCGTAGAAATCCGACATCCCCATGCAGCCGAGCGCGATCGCCGATACCTGCGGGCCCGTGCGGCCCAGTTGACGCATGTCCATGTCCGTTTCCTTCGAATGGTGAGTGGATGAAACGGATTCTGAGCGCACGGCGCCGCGCGATAAACGGGAAACGCTCCACCAAACCATTCGACGCTGATTAACAATGGAGCCTGTTCCCGTTCCCGCCGAGGCTCTCGCCCACATGGACCACCTGCAAGCCATGCGCATCTTCGCGCGCGTCGCCCATCTCGGCAGCTTCACGAAAGCGGCCGAGCAGCTCCAGCTGCCGCGCCCGACGGTCAGCAACGCCGTCCAGTATCTGGAAAAGCACCTGAAGATCCGCCTGCTGCAACGCACGACGCGGCGCGTCGCGCTGACCGCCGAGGGCGCGACCTACTACGAGCGCTGCGTGCGGTTGCTGGCCGATCTCGACGACGTGGAAACGCTGTTCGAGGATGCCGGCGCGTCGCCGCGCGGCATGATCCGCGTCGACCTGCCCGAACGTTTCGCGCTGAACCGGGTGATTCCGGCGCTGCCGGATTTTCACGCGCGCTATCCCGATCTGCGCGTCGTGATCAGCACGACCGACCGCTTCGTCGATCTCGTCGCGGACGGCATCGACTGCGCGGTGCGGGTCGGCGTGCTGTCCGACACGTCGCTCGTCGCGCGGCGCGTCGGCGAGATGGCCCAGATCAACTGCGCGTCGCCCGCCTATCTCGCGCGCCACGGCACGCCGCGCTCGCCGGACGAGTTGCCGGATCACGTCGCGGTCGGCTATTTCTCGAGCCGTACGGGCCGCGAGCTGGACTGGGAATATGCAGACATGGATTCGGGCGAGGTGCACACGGTGAAGATGCACAGCGTCGTGTCGGTCAACAGTTCGCAGGCGTATCTCGCGTGCTGCCTCGCGGGCCTCGGGCTGATCCAGGCGCCGCGCGACGGGCTCGCGCCGCTGCTCGCCGACGGTTCGCTGGTCGAGGTGCTGCCGGAATGGAATGCCGGGCCGCTGCCGGTGTCGGTGGTGTTTCCGCACGGCCGGCATCTCGCGCCGCGCGTGCGGATCTTCGTCGACTGGCTCGCGGAAACGCTCGGCGGCCGGGCGGACTGACGGCGGCCGTGCCGGAGCCCTTCGCCCCGGCGCCGGCGCGCGATCAGAACTTGTGGCGGATCGCGGCGCGCACCGCGAACTGGTTCGACGACGCCGACGGGCCGTCCGTCCCGACGACATAGCCGCCGTCGGCTGCCGTGCCCGTCTTGTCGCCGCCCACCTTCTGCCACGCGCCCTGCAGGTAGACGTCGGTGCGCTTCGACAGGCTGTAATCGGCCATCAGGCCGACCGTGTGGTACTTCGGCTTGAACGAGCCGGCCGCGGCATCGTACTTGCCGTCCGTGTATACGTACTGCGCGCCGAGGTAGAAATCGGACGTGAGCTGGTACTTGCCGTTGATCTCGAAGTTCTGGAACTTCGTCGCGGTCAGCCCGAGGCCGGCGAACGTCGACGCCGGCAGGTAGACCGTCGACACGGGATTCTTCACGTCGGTCTTCGTATAGACGATGCCGACCGTGGCCGGGCCGAACGTGTAATTGACGCCGCCGCCGAAGATGCGCAGCCGATCGGCGACGAAGTTCGCGTCGTCGGCCGCGATCGCGCCCGCGCTGCCGACGCCCGGGTTGTTCGCCTGCAGGTATGCGGCCGCGACCTGCAGCCCGGCCAGCGAATACTGCGCGCCGATGCTGTACTGGCGGTTGTTCGAGAAGCCCGTGCCGTTGCTGAAGCTGTACGTGCCGCCGAACGTCAGGCCGTTCCAGTCGGGGCTCGCGTACTTGACCGTGTTGTTGACGCGGAACGAGTTGTCCGTGTTGTCGTTGTCGAACGGGTGCGAGAACAGCGTGCCGCCCCAGTTGCCGTTCGCGGTCAGCGGCGCGAGATAGTCGACGACGGAATCGTACTGGCGGCCGAGCGTCAGCGTACCGAAGCGCGACTCGGAAAGCCCGACGAACGCCTGGCGGCCGAACATGCGGCTACCCTGGCCGAGCCGGCCGTTGTTCACGTCGAAGCCGTTTTCCAGCGTGAAGATCGCCTTCAGCCCGCCGCCGAGATCCTCGCTGCCCTTCAGGCCCCACCGGCTACCCTGCGCGTAACCGCTCGCGAGCTGGTAATTCGTCTTTCCGACCCCATTGACGTTGACGTTGTTCGTGTAATTGAAGCCTTCGTCGATCACGCCGTACAGCGTCACGCTGCTCTCGGCGAAGGCCGGCGCGGCGAACGCAGCGAACGCGGCGGCAAAAATGACGTGCTTCTTCATGACGGTTCTCCGGAGCCGAGGGCCGGGCGGGCCGAACGCCCGGCGAATGTTTGATCTGTTCTGGGTATGGATGGCCCGCAGGGCGGACGACGCGGTGTGCGGCCGCGTGAGGACAAAATGGTGTCACGACGCAAACCGTCCGTCCATCGGGTGCTGATCGTCGCGCGCAAAGCGTTGCGCTCGTCCAACTGCCCGGTTGCGCGGACCGCCTGAGCGGGCTTATCGGCAGCGGCCGGCCGGCCCGCCATCCGCGTAAACCCGGTAGGCGTCGCATCGGTGGCACAATGCGCATCCGTTCGCCATTTCTTCACGAAGTCATGCTTCACCCCGATTCATGCGCGGCGCGTGCCGGCCGTGCCCGCGGCCCGCGCCGGAAGGCGCGCCGATGACCGCGCCGGCCCGGGCCGGCCGCTACGCCGAGCTCGATTTCTTCCGCGGCCTCGTGCTGCTCGTCATCGTCGTCGACCACATCGGCGGCAGCATCCTGTCGCGCGTCACGCTGCACGCGTACGCGCTGTGCGACGCGGCCGAGGTATTCGTGTTCCTCGGCGGCTTCGCGACCGCCATTGCGTACAACTCGCTCGCCGAGCGGCACGACGAGGCCGCCGCGCGCCAACGTTTCATCTGGCGTGCGTTCGAGATCTACCGCGCGTTCCTCGTGACGGCCGGCCTGATGCTGCTGATCACCGCCGCGCTGAATGCGTTCGCGATCGACGGCCCGAACATGCCGACCAACGATCTCGACGGGCTGCTGCACAAGCCGCTCGCCGCGCTGCGCGACATCCTGCTGTTCCGCCGCCAGCCGTACCTTGCATCGGTGCTGCCGATGTACGCGTTCTTCGCGCTGCTCGTCCCGCTCGCGCTGCCGCTCGCGCGCACGCAGCCGTGGCTGATGCTCGCGTTCAGCGGCTCGCTGTGGTACGCGGCGCCGCACGTCGCGCACTTTTTGCCGACCGTCGAAGGCGCGCCGTGGGATTTCAATCCGTTCGCGTGGCAGTTCCTGTTCGTGCTCGGCGTGATCGCGCGCTGCCAGCCCGTCTACCAGACGCTCGCGCCGAGACCGCAAGGCTGGCTGCTGACGGCCGCGTCGCTCGCGGTCGTCGCGGCCGGCGCGTACTACCGGCTGCGCATCGAGCCGTTCCCCACCGATCCGTCGATCAAGCAGAACCTCGGCGCGCTGCGGCTCGTGAACTTCCTCGCGATCGCGTGGCTCGCCGCCAAGCTCGTGCACCTCGGCTGGATGAAGAAGGTCGCGCACGCCATGCCGTGGATCGGCACGATCGGCCGACAGGGGCTGCTGTGCTTCGTCGCGGGCACCGGCATCTCGCTCGCGGTCGATTCGCTGCTCTACCAGGCGACCGAAGGCTATCTCGACGTGCCGCTGGGACTGACCGCCGACGCCGTCGCGATCGGGCTGCTGTATCTCGTCGCCAAACTCTACGGGCCGCTCGTCGCGCGGCTGCCGTTCCGTTCGCGGCAATGACGCGCCGCGCCGTCATGCGCCGCTGCTACGATAGCCGGCGCCTCTCCTGAAATGATTCGCCATGCGCCGACTCGCCCTTCCGTTCGCCCTCGCCCTGATCGCCGGCTCCGTCGCCACCGCCCATGCCACGCCGCCGGCAGCGCCTGCTCCCGCGGTATCGCCCGCGCCGCCGGCCGTCCAGACCGCGACGACGCCGTCGGCCGCGCAGGAGCCATCCGTCAATCCGGGCAGCAGCGTCGTGCTGCGCACGTTCCGCTCGGCATCGCTGAAGCGCGACTGGTCGTACACGGTCTACCTGCCGCCCGGCTACAACCCGGAAGGCGCCCGCTACCCGGTGATGTACCTGCTGCACGGCAACGCAGGCAATGCGAACGACTGGGTCACGCAAGGCCGGCTGCAGGCCACCGCCGACACGCTGATCGAGCGCCACGACATCCCGCCCGTCGTGATCGTGATGCCGCAGGGCGGCACCGACTGGTACGTCGATCGCAAGGAGAAGATGCAGAGCGCGTTCCTCAACGACCTGCTGCCCGAAGTCGAAGCGCACTTCGCGGTGTCGAACCAGCGCGCGGGCCGTGCGATCGGCGGCGTGTCGATGGGCGGCTTCGGCGCGCTGCGCTTCTCGCTGCTCGAGCCGGGCCTGTTCTGCGGCGCGATGCTGCTGAGCCCGGCGATCTATGCGAACGAGCCGCCGCTCAATTCCGCCGCGCGCTACGTCGGCGTGTTCGGCGACCGGCAGTTCGATTCGCGCGTGTGGCACGAGCTGAACTACCCGGCGCTACTGCGCGGCTATTTCGCGCGCAACTGGCGCGTGCCGATGTTCATCGCGGCCGGCGACGACGACCTGACGATCCAGGCGGAATCGAGCGTGCTGTACACGCATCTGCGCCGGGCGCAGAACCCGGCCGAGCTGCGCATCGTCGACGGCGGGCATACGTGGGACGTCTGGCGCGGGTTGCTCGGGCAGGGGTTGAAGTATGCGCTGGAGTGCGTGAAGTAGCGGTCGATCTGATCGGGCTCGCGATTGCGCCCCTCTCCCGGAGGGAACCGGCCTTTCGGCAGGGACGCGCGGAGCCGGCGGCCTGACTTTACGCCGCGAAGCGTGCCCGGTGCCCGACGCCCGGCCGCCCCCGCCGGGCCCGGTCGACTCAAAGCCACGTGCCGCCCTGCCGTTCGCTGGGCTCCTCGGCAAGCGCGTCGAAATCGTGAATCCAGTCCAGGTGATGCAGCACGCTGTCGCGCCCGGCAAGACGCGCGTTGCGCGCCTGTGCGGCCGGCCCGTCGGGCAGGTGCAGCACGTCGGCCGCGGAAATCGACGCGTACTGCACCTTGCGCGTCCGGCCGCGACGCAGCCGCTCGTATGCTTCCTGCGCTTCGCGCCAGTTGCCCGGCCCGGCCTTCGCCAACTGCGCGGCCAATACCACCGCATCCTCGATCGACTGATTCGCGCCCTGCCCGTGGTGCGGCACCAGCGCATGCGCGGCGTCGCCGATCAAGGTCACGCGCCCGCGGCTCCAGCGGCCGAGCGGCGGACGATGGAACAGCCCCCAGCGCTGGCTGATCGGCACGGCGGTGATCATCTGCACCACCGCCGGATGCCAGTCCCGGAACACGCGCAATTGCTCGCCCTCTTCCGACGGCATGACCCAGTCGCGCGACGGCCACGGTGAAGGATGCCGCTCGACCAGCAGGAAATTCTGGTCGCCGCCGTCGCCGATCGGATAGTGCAGCAGATGCCCGTGCGGCCCGACCCAGAACTGAATCGTGTCGGGGTCGGGCAGCAGGTTCATGCGCGCGGCCGGCACCACGCCGCGAAAGCCCGAGCAGCCCGAATACAGCGCATCGTCGTAGCCGAGCATCCAGCGTCGCGTGATCGAGCGCGCGCCGTCCGCTCCGATCACGAGATCCGCGTCGACCTGCGTGCCGTTATCGAACGACAGCGTCACGCGATCGGCGTGTTGCGCGAGGTCGACCAGACGATGACCGAGATGAATGCAGTCGGGACCGACCGCCGTCGACAGCACGGCCTGCAGATCCGCGCGATGCACGCCCCAGTACGCGCCGCCGAATTGCCGGCGATAGTCGGGTTCGCCGCGATGATGGCCGATCACAGCGCCGCTGCGCCCGTCGCGATAGACGAGGCCCGGGATGTCCGCACATGCCGCGTCGAAGGCCGCACGCAAGCCCATGCGTTCGTAGAAGCGCGTCGCGTTGGCCGACAGCGCGACGGCCGCGCCGACTTCGCGCAACACGGTGGTCTGCTCGTAGAGCTGCGCGTCGATGCCGTGCTCGCGCAATGCGAGCGCGAGGGTCAGGCCGCCGATGCCGGCGCCGACGATCGCGATCTTCAGGTTCGTCTGCATGATGAAGGTGTCTCCGATATTCGTGGATGAGATGCGCGGCTTGCGCGGCGGTCATGTCGAATGCACGCGCCGTATCGGTATTTTCAGGAGTGGACTTTTATCCCGCAATAAAATGAAATGAATCTGCTTCATCACCGAATGCAATGAACCGGGCCACGCGAAACCGATGGAACTGAGCGATATCGACCTCAACCTGCTGCTGCTTTTTCAGCGGCTGATGCAGGAACGGCGCGTGTCGAGCGTCGCCGAGCAGATGAACATGAGCCAGCCGGGCGTCAGCAACGCGCTCGCCAAGCTGCGCCGCCGGCTCGGCGATCCGCTGTTCGTGCGCGGGCCCGGCGGCGTCGTGCCGACGCCGTTCGCGCTGCGTCTCGCGGAACCCGTGTCGCAAGCGCTCGCGACGCTGCACGCCGCGCTCAATCCCGAGACGGGCTTCGATCCGCGGCTCGCCACGCGCACGCTGACCATCGGCATGACCGATATCGGCGAAGTCGTGTTCCTGCCCGCGCTGCTCGAACATCTGTCGGATACGGCGCCGGGCATCGCGCTCAACACCGTCCGCAACACGAGCATCAACCTCGGCGACGAAATGGCCGACGGCCGCGTCGATCTCGCGATCGGCCTGCTGCCGCAACTGAAGGGCGGCTTCTATCAGCGCCGGCTGTTCGATCAGCGCTATGTGTGCCTGTTCCGACGCGGGCACCCGCTCGAGGGGGCGCCGCTGACGGTCGACGCATGGCGCGACGCCGAACATCTGGTCGTGGTGTCGGCCGGCACCGGGCACGGGCAAGTGGACGAATGGCTGGCGCGGCGCCGCGTGAAGCGCCAGGTGCGGCTGACGGTGCCGCATTTCATGAGCGTGGGCTACATCCTGCAGCGCACCGACCTGATCGCGACGGTGCCCGAGCATCTCGCGCTACAGCTCGCCGCGCCGTTTTCGCTTGGCTGGCGTGCGCTGCCCGTCACGCTGCCCGGTGCACCGATCCACATGCTTTGGCATGCGCGGGTCAATCAGGACGAAGGGAACCGGTGGCTGCGCAACGTTGTGGTCGAGTTGTTCGCGGACACGGGCGCGCGAACGCGAAAGGCCGCACCCGCGCGGCGGAAATGATCATGGCAATCGTCCGTCACGGAGACCGAGTCAATGAATCCCAGACGCGTGCATGCGCTCTATCTCAAACATCGTCCCGACGTGGATCTGGTCAAATGCGAATGGATCCATCTGCTGTCGACTGGCAGCGTCGATCGCGACCTTCTCTGGAAGATGCTGTCGACGATCGGTTCCGCGGACGTCGTGATCCACGTTCGTCGCAAGATCGGCGATTTTCTGCCGATCGAACCCGCCATCGCCTTTATCGGCCAGCACATCGGCAAAGGACAAATGCTCGTTTCCGATCGCGCATTCACGAACTTCGTCATCGTCGCGCACAACGGCGTGGCGGCGACCTGGCCACAATGCCTGACGCGAAGCCGGATCGATTTGCTGCCGGGCGCGCCAAACGACACGGCGGTATAGTCGACCGATCGCGAGAGCGTGTCGCGTGGTCAATCGCGCTTCGCGGCTCCGCATCAACAGGCAGGCCGTGCGTTTCGACTACATTGCCGGAGTGGCGACGACATCGACCGTCGGCCACCTCCCCGTCACTCAACCCGCAGGGAATCAAGCCATGTCCGTCTCGAAGAAATTCGCCGCCGTCACGGGCGCCGGCTCCGGCATCGGTCGCGCCGCGGCCATCGCGCTCGCCCAGGCCGGCTTCACCGTCGCGCTGCTCGGGCGCACGGAGGCATCGTTATACGCAACGCAGGACGCAATCCGCGCCGCCGGCGGCGATGCGCAGGTGTTTCCCGCCGACGTCACCGACGAAGCCTCGGTCGACCACGCGTTTGCGCGGATCGCGCAGCAGTTCGGCCGGCTCGATGTCCTGTTCAACAATGCCGGCCGCAATGCCCCGGTCGTTTCCCTCGACGAATACGAACTCGACGTGTGGAACAGCGTCGTCGCAACGAACCTGACCGGTGTCTTTCTGTGCGCGCGGGCCGCGTGGCGGCTGATGAAGACGCAGACGCCGCAGGGCGGCCGAATCATCAACAACGGCTCGATCTCGGCGCACGCCCCGCGCCCCGATACGATCGCTTACACGGCCACCAAGCACGCGGTAACCGGGATCACGAAGTCGCTGGCGCTGGACGGCCGCCGGTACAACATCGCGTGCGGCCAGATCGACATCGGCAATGCCGCGACGTCGCTCACGGAACGGATGACGCAAGGCGTCCCGCAAGCGGACGGCACCCTGGCGCCCGAGGCGCGGATGGACGTCGCGCATGTCGCGAATGCGATCGTCCAGATGGCGAATCTGCCGCTCGACACGAACATCCTGAACATGACGATCATGGCGACCACGATGCCGTTCGTCGGGCGCGGATAAACACGAGCGGCGGCCCGCTCCGGGAGACGTCACCCGCGACAGCGGGCCTCCTTCCGGAGGTCAACGCGCCCCGTCGTTCAGGTCAATGCCGGCGTGCGCTGTCGGGCTTCGCGCTGGTCGGTGCCCAGCCGCGCCGCCAGCCAGTCGCAGATGAACGCCTGTCCGAGCCTCGGATCGTCGGCCTGACAGTGTGCGGCGCCCGTTTCATCCGGATCGGACAGCCGGCGTGTCGCGTCGACGCCATGCGCCTTCGCCCGATCGTACGTGTCGGTCGCCGGGTGGCGATCCCGTCATGCTCCATCAGCTTGCCTTGGTTTTCTTGCCAGTGGACGGGGGCTTGCATATGACGAACCGACGGCGATCCTTGCCCCTGATCCAGAGCGGAGCATTGCCGCGCCCGCTCCACTCCTTCCCGCTCTCCGGGTCGCGATACCGCGCCGGCAGCTCTTTCACGACATACGAGCCTCGGCGGCCGTTGCGGCCGACCAGGTCGCGATGCTTGATCGCATAGGTGTCCATCAGCGAGTGAACCTTCGCGATCGCATCGATGCGTTCGCGCGCGCGTGCGCGCTCGATTTCCTCGTCCAGTTCGTCCAGCTCGGCAACGAGCTGCGCATAGGTCTTGCTCGCGTTCATCTTCTGCTTCCTGCCCCGCATTTGCATGAAAATCAATATGATTCGCACGACTAATAGATTGACTTGCAACGCCCGGCCATGGCGATACTCACTTGATCGGCATGCGACGCACCTCTGCGCGCCGGATCACAGGACGCGCGCAGTTGGCGAATCTGCGAAGCGAAGCACCGCGCCGCGGCAAATACCCCGATGCTGCAAACAGGCAGACGCGTCCTGCCGAACCGATCGTCCGCCCGAGGCAAGCCCCACTGCGAACATCCCGGCACACAATCGCGCCCTGCATTTAACATATCAAGTGATATATGAAATGAGATCGTAATGGTATCCATCTCAAATATCAACTGATATCCTTCCCGCCATGAACATGGCGCCCCTTCCCCCGCGGCTGAGCCGCGAAGAAAGTCGATTGCAGACCCGTGCACATTTGCTTGCCGCGGCGAAGCGGCTGTTTGTCGACCGAGGTTTCGGCGCCACGTCGCTCAGGGATATCGCGGCCGAGGCCGGCTACACGCAGGGCGCGTTCTATTCGAATTTCGCCAGCAAGGAGGCGCTGTTCGTCGAGCTGATGCAGGAGCGCTCGAAGACGCAAGTGGCCGACATCGCCCGGGCGCTGAGCGACCCGTCCGCGTCCGGGGAAGACATATTGAATGCGCTGGAAGTGTGGTCGAGGACGGTCGATGCCGAACCCGAATGGTCGGTGCTGGGTGTCGAGTTCAAGCTTCAGGGGCGCCGCAATCCCGCTTTTGCAACGGCGTCGCAGGCGTTGCTGGACACCCACCGTGACGGCCTGGCCTATTGCATCGAACAGATTTTCGCGAGGCTGAAGAAAGTGCCGCCCGAATCGCCGACCGTCCTGGCCGTGTCGTTCATGGGGCTCTCGCAAGGCCTGTCACTGCAGCAGTCGGTTTTGTCCGAGGTGCCGATCGGGCACATGATCATGGTGTTCCTGCGCAGCATGCTGGCCGCGGCAACGCCCGTGCGTTGACCTGCGAGGTTGCGGGCAACGACGGGATGACCGGCTCCGCGACGGAGCCGGATCGCGAGTCGTCCAGTTCGCACCCACTGACGTGAGTCTATCGCGCTCCGTCAGGCATCCGCATCCGGAATCCGCGACGACTGAATCACCACCAGCGTATCGCCCGCCTCGATCCGGCACGGCGGATCCTCGTAAAACGACTGGATCTTCCCGCAGCGGTCGAGCCCGACCACGATCGCGCCCGGCACGACATTGGTCATGCAGCCGATCTCGTGCGGCAGCGCCTCGCGCTCGATCAGCGTCGCGCGACCGCGCGTCGACAGCATGTCGTTCACGAACGGCACGATGTAGCGGCTATGGACCGCATCCGCCAGCAACAGCGCGCCGATCTTCGTCGACGACACGATCACGTCCGCGCCGGCCTGCCGCAGTTGCCGCTGGTACAGATTCTCCTGGATCCGCACGACGATCTTCGTATCGGGCGCGATGCTGCGCACCGACAGCGTCAGCAGGATCGCGGTGGGATCGTCGGTCACCGAAATGATCACGGCCTTCGCCGCGCGCACCTGCGCCTGCTGCAGCAGATCCTCATGCGCCGGATCGCCGAGCAATCCCGTCACGCCGAGCGACGTCGCCGCCTCGAGGGCCTGCTGTTGCGAATCGATCACGATGATCGTGGCCGGATCGACGCCGCTCTCCAGCAACTCGCGCACCGCGATCGACCCCGACAGGCCGTAACCGCACACGACGATGTGATCGGACAGTTGCTTCTGCAGGCGTTTCATGCGGAATTCCTCGACGACGCGCTGGATCACGAACTGATACGCCGTGCCCAGGAAAATGAACCAGATGCCGATGCGGATCGGCACGATGAAGAATGCATCGAGCAGGCGCGCCCGCGCCGTGACGGGCACGATATCGCCGTAGCCGACCGTCGCGACCGTGACCATCGTGAAGTACACGAGATCGGCCACGGTCATCGGCGTGCTCTTGGTCGAATCGCGCAGGCCGTCGCGATCGAGATACAGCACGACGAACGCAAGCGTGCACAACAGCACGACCGCGCCGAGACGGAACAGCAGCGTGCGCTGAGGCGACGTCGCGGGGCGCGTGAACAGCGTGCGCGCGCGCGGCGCCTGCCACGGATTGCGGGCGCGACGCAGACGCAAGCGCAACGAGCGGCGCTGATCGGATGGCGTTGCCAACGGGAAGTCTCCTGAAGGATGCGGGCTCGATTCTACGACGGGAACGCGTGCGCCCGGCCAGTCACAGCATGCTGCGCGGCCGCACCATCGTCCCGTCGACGAAACGCCGCGCGCGAAACGCCGACAGGTCGAGCGACGGCGCTCCCGTGTCGATCCATTCGGCGAGCAGCCGGCCGACGATCGGCCCCATCGCGAAACCGTGCCCGCAGAACCCCGTCGCGATCGCGAGGCCCGCCGGCGTGCCGGGCGCATCGATCACCGGAATGCCGTCGGGCAACACGTCGATCAGGCCGGCCCATGCCTCGACGATCTGCGCATCCTTCAGCGCGGGAAAGATCGCCTTGAGCTTCGCGAGCGCGCGCGGCGCATGCGCGCGATTCGGCTGAGGCTGCGGATCGCGCGGCTCGATCGGCCCGGTCGCGCCGTTGATGCGTGCGAGCACGTCGCGCCATGCGGACGCATTGAGGTGCAGCCGGAACTTGTCGCGCTGCGACCAGAATTCCGGCCAGAAGAGGCTCAATCCGCGCAGATGGCCGAGCGTCATATCGACGTCGACCTGCATGTCGTCGGCGAGATTGATCGCGCCGTTCTTGCGCTGCCGAATGCCGAGACCATGGCCCCACACCGTAGCAGCGGACACCGGCGGGACCACGTTGGTACGCATGCAGGTACCGCGCACGGCCTGCTGCGGCAGCCGGATGCCGACGCCGTCGAGCAGCCGGAAACTGGTCGCGCCGGCCGCGCAGATCACGCGACGCGTGCGGATCGTGCCGCGTTCGGTCGCGACGCCGACGACCGCGCCGCCGGCCGTCTCGATCGCGGTCACACCGCATCCTTCGAAGAAACGCGCACCGGCCTCGGTCGCGCGCGCCGCGAATGCGGCGGCCACGCGACGCGGCTCGGCCTGCCCGTCGGTTGCCGTATACAAGCCGCCGAGGGTACGCGCGTGCGCCGACAGCCCGCTCACGCGCTCGTCGATCTGTGCGCGCGTCAGCGTGCGCGTGTCGAGCCCGTGCTCGCGCGCGACGGCGAGCCACGCCTGGAACGACGCCCAGTCGTCTTCGTTGTCCGCCATGTAGAGGCAGCCGCCCTGCCGCCATTCGAGATCGAAGCCGAGCGCCTGCTCCAGGCCTTCCCAGATTCGCATGCCGGCCATCATCAGCGGCACTTCGGCCGATTCGCGCCCCTGCTGTCGCACGAAGCCCCACGCGCGCGTCGATTGCTGGCCGGCGATGCGCGACTTGTCGAGCACGACGGCTTTCAGGCCGCGCAGGCCGAGGTAGTAAGCGGCCGCGCAGCCCATGATGCCGGCGCCGGCGATGACGACGTCGGCGTCAAGCGGAAACGCCGTATCGGCGTGGCTCAATGCGTCGTGCAGCGGATAGGTGGTGGTCATTGTTTTTTGTCGGGTGTCGATGCATGACCGGCAAAGCTTATCGCGGCAACGTCGTCACATGAAGCGATAAATTTCAGAAAACCGTCATTCGGCCATCCCTTCGGGGTCCGTCATCGCATCGACGCCGACCGCGGTGGCGCGGCCTGACGATGCCACGGCGCCGCGGCCGCATGTTGTACCGACGGTTGCCGTCGCTTGCGCGTCGATACCGGCAGCGGTGGAATTGTCGGCCGATGCCGGCTCGCCGACATCCAACGCGGTCGCGGAAATTCCATTCGACAATGCGAGGTCGCCGAGCGTAACGCGAACTGCTGCGTCGACGGGGGCGATGCCCGACACGATGCACCCTCGCCCAACCGGATTTTTATCGATCAGGACTGCAAATGTAATGGCGGACGATGCCCGATCGATGCCGGAGCCGTTCGCGCTGGGTCAGCTTCGGCGGCTGTCGTCCGTCGAGCGAGACGACGGCGAGCCGTTCATGTATATGCCGACGTAGCGCGAACGCGCACTCGATGCGTGCCGGCTCGACGGCGTCGACGGCGACATGTCGAGCGCTCGATAAACCACGCGGCCCTTCGGCCCAGGACTTCGCGGTCTGCGCGGGAGGCCGCCGCTACGCCGGCGCCCTCAGTGCGAATAGCGCGTTTGCGTGCCTGCCGCGCGATCGAACGGCTGCAGCCTCGCAAGCTGCTCGATCGACATCGTGACGACTTCGAGAACATGCCGCGCGATTTCGTCGTCGGCCATGCCCGCGTTGACGTACCGCTCGATGCTCATCGTGCGGGGCGGATAGCTGCCGCCTTCGTCGTCGATGATGTCGATCCTGGCCGTACGCTGCTCGGGCGACAGCACGATCTGGACAGTTTTGCCGTGAACGACGGTCTGCATGCACAAAGTGGACATTCGCAGTCTCCGATTGCGTCGCCTTCGGACGGTCGATACCTCACAACAGGAGTCGTCAATCTACAAATTTCCGGACACATTCGCAATATTCAGGCAGCAATTTCCCGTCGTTCGGGGCGCCGCACCGCCGGCCGACCCGATGCCCGCATAGCGCGGGCACGGGCATGCGCCGCGCTATGCATAGCGGCTCAGCCATTCTTCGGAGAACTGTCTCGCGTATGCGACCGCTTCGGCTTCGGTCTCGAATTCACCCAGCTTGCGGAACGCAGCCTCACGGCTGAAACCCACTTTCGTGACCTCGACCTGCGCGGCGTATTTGCCGGCCTCCGTCACGCGCGGCTCGCAGTTCATTTCGTATCCGCGCATCAAGAATTTCTTCTGCATCGGTTCAACACTTTTTTGAGACGGCAAAATCGTAGCATGCGGGTGCGGAGGCCTGGAAAATGTATCCAAGTCGGTTTCACTAGAGGAAACTATCGATCGATCGTCCGGCAAGGGCCTCGACCGTCCGCTGCGCGATATCCTGTAAAAATGAGTTGAATACGTCGGGCCGAGCGAGTACACGCCCCGCGTTGGTGCATCATGCGGCGATTACTTGCCGTCTCGTATGGAATCGCATCCGCGCCCATCGAAATGCAGACGGAAGGTGTCGAACGCACCGTCGCGCATACGCGCCGCGGCAGGCCGGGCGTAACTTCATGACACACCTTTCACACAAACGCACCTTTCACCACACTGAATGACGACCATTTTGCGGTAAAGTTATCTTTTCCGTGCGTGGCCGGTCGGCTCGCCATTGGACGTCATGAAGACTGTCCGCCGAGACTGCCGCAAGGCGTCGTTCTGAACGTCACGATCCGTCCCCGTAGCATGACCACTGAAGCAATCACCACGGATTCCCTCGCGGTTGCCGAGCGCGTGCGCGAGCTAATGACCCGCAACGGCATCGGCAAGCGCCAGCAGACCACCGAGCTGTGCCGCATCCTCGATCTGAGTTTCTCGCAAGGCCACCGCAAACTGCGCGGCAGCAGCCCCTGGACGCTCGCGCAGATCAAGAAAGTCGCCGAAGCGTACGGCGAACCCGCCGCCCAGCTGTTCGGCGCGCAAACGCTCGACCCCGGCATGGTCGGCGCCTATTCGCAGGAAGCCGTCCTGTATGCGGGCGTCGCCGAGATTCCGTGTACCGCATGGATCGGCGCGCCGCTCGAAGCCGGTGCGCGCCCCGAGTTCGTCGCGTACGAACAGAACGGCCGCTGGCGCGTGCTGCGCCATACCGGCGTGCTGTACCAGAACGCGTACGACGTGCACAAGATCGAGATCTATCCGCGCCGCGCGGAGAGCGACAAGCTCGTCGTCGCGGTGATCGACCCCGATCGCGTCAGCGCGACCGAGCTGTGCCGCTATCTCGAACGGCAGGGTTTCGCGACGGCCGCGTTCGACGGGCTCGCGGCCTTCGTCGACGCGCTGCAGGGCCAGGCCTTCGACGCGGTCCTGACCGAATGGCTGTTCGACGACGGGACGGCCGCGACCGCGATCAAGGCCGTGCGCACGTCCGACAACCCGGGCGCGCCGATTTTCGTGTTGACGGGCGACCTGCTCACCGGCCGCGCGAGCGAAGCCGACATCAGCGAAGTGATCCGCGCGTTCGACGTGGTGTGCTACGAAAAACCCGCGCGCATGGCGATCCTCAGCGCCGATCTCGCGAAGCGCCTCGCGCGCGGCTGACGTCCGACGGGCCGGGCGCCCGTCGAACGGCCAACGCACGCGCCGCGGCCATGGACCGGTTCCTCAGTACAATAGCCGCACCCGTTCACGCGCACGCCGGCATCCGCCGCCCGACTCCATGGCCCGCCTCATCCCCGACGACTGGAAAAGCCTCGCCGCGACCGGCGCGGCCGAACGCGAGCGCGAAACGCTCGCCGCGCTCGAACACGCGCTGCCCGACGGCTACACCGTGTATCACGGCGTCCACTGGACGCGTGCCGACCAGGCGTTCTCGGTGTTCGGCGAAGCCGCGTTCGTCGTCGTCAGTCCGGCCGGCCGCGTGCTGCTGATCGAGCAGAAGGCCGGCTTCCTGCGCGAAACCCCGAAAGGGCTCGTGAAGGTCTACCTGCAGAAGGAGCGCAATGTCCCGATCCAGCTCGCGCGCACGCAGGAGACGCTGCATCGGCGCCTGACGGCCGCGCTCGGCGCGGGCGTCTACGGCGTCGAGGCGCTGCTGTACTGCCCCGACTATTCGATCCGCGACGCGTCGATCGCCGGCGTCGCGCCCGAGCGCATCGTCGATGCGTCGCGCAAGGCGCAGCTCGCGCAAGTGATCCTGCAGATCCTGCCCGAGGACGACGAGCCCTTTCCGAACGCGCCAAAGCTCCACCATTTCCTCGCGGACGAACTCGCGCTCACGCCCGACACGAGCGCGCTCGTCGGACAGGCCGGCACGCTCGTCACCCGGCTGTCGGGCGGGCTCGCCGCATGGGCGCGCCAGCTCGAGTTCACGCCGTTCCGGCTGCGCGTCACCGGCACCGCGGGTTCGGGCAAGACGCAGCTCGCGGTGCAGGTGATGCGCGATGCCGTCGCGGCCGGCCAGCGTGTGCTCTACGTATGCTTCAACCGGCCGCTCGCCGACTACATCGCGCGCATCGCGCCGCCCGGCGCGAAGATCGCGAACTACCACCAGCTGTGCGACTGGGTCGCGCGCGACGGCGGCTATACGCCCGACTTCCAGGTGCCCGGCGAATTCGAGCGGCTCGAGGCGCGCTTCGCGCAAACGCCGATTCCCGAACGCTGGCGCTTCGACGTGCTGGTCGTCGACGAAGGGCAGGATTTCCACGCGCCGTGGGCGGCCGCGCTGGAGCGCTTGCTCGCGCCGGACGGCGCATGGTGGTGGCTGGAAGATCCGCTGCAGAACCTGTACATGCGCGAACCCGTCGCGCTGCCCGGCTGGGTCACGCTGAAGGCGCTCACGAATTACCGCAGCCCGCGCGACCTGCTCGAATTCGTGCGCGACGTCGTCGGCCGGGCCGAGCCGCTCGCGGCCGAACTGCGCTCGGGCAGCCCGTTCGACGGCTCCGATCCGTCGGTGTCGGCATACGGCGAAGATGGCGCGTCGGACGACGCCTTGGCGCAAGCCTGCATCGACGCGACCAAACGTGCGATCACGCATGCGCTGTCGCTCGGCTTCCGCAAGCAGGACATCGCGGTGCTGTCGTACCGCGGCCGCGAAGGCTCGGTGCTGGCGCCGCTCGACCAGCTCGGCCCGCACCGGATCAAACGCTTCACCGGCAAGTACGACCTGTTCGGCAACCCCGAGTATCGCGAAGGCGACGTGCTGCTCGATTCGATCTACCGCTTCAAGGGCCAATCGGCGCCGTGCGTGATCCTGACCGAAGTCGACTTCGACACGCTCGACGCGCGTGCCGCGCGCAAGCTGTTCGTCGGCGCGACGCGCGCGACGATGAAGCTGCTGATCGTCGCGTCGTCACGGGCGGCCGCGCAACTCGCGGCGGGTTGACGCGGCGGGCGAACGGCCGTTGCGCGGCGCGCAACGACTGCAGGCGAGCGCCCGCCCCGCCGCCGGCCACCGTCCGTCAAGCCACCCGAAACGCGCCCACCGCGCGACGCAGCCCATCCGCCTGTTCCTCGAGCGACGCGGCCGCCGCGGCCGCCTGCTCGACCAGCGCCGCGTTCTGCTGCGACACCTGATCCATCTGCGACACCGCGCGGTTCACCTGCTCGATCCCGTCGCGCTGCTCGCTCGATGCGGCCGCGATCTCCGTCATGATGCCCGTCACGCGCCCGATCGCCTGCTGGATGTCCTGCATCGTCGTGCCGGCCATGCCGACGAGCCGCGAGCCGGTCGCGACGCGTTCGACCGATTCGCCGATCAGCGTGCGGATTTCCTTCGCCGCGGATGCCGAGCGTTGCGCAAGCGTGCGCACCTCGCCCGCGACCACCGCGAAGCCGCGGCCCTGCTCGCCCGCGCGCGCGGCTTCGACCGCCGCATTCAACGCGAGGATGTTGGTCTGGAACGCGATCCCCTCGATCGTGCCGATGATGTCGGCGACTTTCTGCGAGCTCCGGTCGATCTCGTTCATCGTGCCGATCACCTCGCCGACGACCGTCGCGCCGCGCGTCGCGATCTCGCCCGCGCTGTCCGCGCAGGCCTGCGCCTCGAGCGCGTGGTCGGCGTTCTGCTTCACGGTCGCCGTCAATTGCTCCATGCTCGCGGCCGTCTCCTGCAGCGCCGACGCCTGTTCCTCGGTGCGCTGCGACAGGTCGGTGTTGCCGGCCGCGATCTGGTGCGTCGCCGTCGAGATCGCTTCCGAGCCCTGGCTCACCTGGCGCACCGTATCGGCGAGGCTGCGCTGCATGCCGGTCACGCCCTTGACCAGTTCGGCCATCTCGTCGCGCGACGACCAGCGCACTTCCGACGTGAGATCGCCGTCCGACAGGCGGCGAAAATGCGACAGCAGGCGATTCACCGGTTGCGTGATCGCGAAATGCAGGCCGATCGCGCAACCGAGGCACGCGGCCAGACCAAATGCGATGCCCGCGATCGCGCCCATGCGCATCCAGCCGTAATAGGTCTGCGCGGTGTCGTACACGTCCTTGCCGCGCGCGGCCTGGTACGCATCGAGCACGTCGGTCGCCTGCGTGAGCGCGACCGACAGCGGCGGTGCGACCGTCATCAGCAACCGGTCGGCTTCGTCGCGCCGCCCTTCGCGAATCGCGTCGATCAGCGGCTTCAGCGCCTGCCCGATCAGCGCCTGGCGCGCGGCATCGAGGCGGCTCGCGAGCGGACCTTCGTCATCGCCGTGCGGCATCGCCGCGTAGTTGCGCCACGCCGTGTCGGCCTTTGCGAGATAGCCCTCGGCCTTCTTCACGAGATCGGGTACGTCCGGCGCTTCCGGATGCAGCAGCGCACGATCGAGCGTCGTACGCACGATCGTCAGGTTCAGGCTCGCCGCGGACAGCGCGGTCTTTGCGGCGAGTTGCCGCGTATAGGCCTCGTCGAGCGCGCGGTTCGAACTCTGCATGCCCGCGAGGCCGATCAGGCCCGACACGACGAGCAGCACGGCGACGAGGCCGAGCGTGGAGAAAATCCGCGTACGGATCGAGAAACGGGAAAACAGGGCGTTCAGGTTCATGACGGCACGTGAGCGATGAAAAGTGCCGCGGCAATCGGTCCGCGGCATGCTGTATTACGGTTTGCCTGCAAAAAACTTGAGTCCGTCCCTGCTTTGCAGTTGATCGGGGTCAATTCCTGAGGCGGCAATCTCCGGTTACGACTGCAACATATCGAGGCTGGGCAGAAATTGACTAGTCAATCATTCATGGCTATATTTCGATTCAATTCCCTGCCATGGCAGATATCTCGATGACAACCGACACTTTCTTCACTCCGCCGGCCGCCGACGCGGCCCGCCGCGACGCGCCGACCGGGCTGATCGTCGCCGCGCTGCTGCTCGTCATGCTGCTGTCCGCGCTCGACCAGACGATCGTGTCGACCGCACTGCCGACGATCGTCGGCGAACTTGGCGGGCTCGACCAGTTGTCGTGGGTCGTCACCGCGTACCTGCTGTCGTCCACCGTGGTGCTGCCGCTGTACGGCAAGCTCGGCGACCTGTACGGCCGCAAGATCGTGCTGCAGGTCGCGATCGTGCTGTTCCTCGCCGGCTCCGCCCTGTGCGGCATCGCGCAGGACATGACGCAACTGATCGTGCTGCGCGCGCTGCAGGGGCTCGGCGGCGGCGGCCTGATGGTCGTCACGATGGCCGCGATCGGCGATCTGGTCCCGCCCGATCGCCGGGCGCGCTACCAGGGGATGTTCGGCGGCGTCTATGGCCTCGCGACGATCGTTGGCCCGCTGCTCGGCGGCTTCCTGGTCGAGCATCTTTCCTGGCGCTGGATCTTCACGATCAACCTGCCGCTCGGCCTGCTCGCGCTCGCGGTGATCGGCATGGCGTTCCGGCCGCACACCGCGCACGTGAAGCACCGGATCGACTACATGGGCGCCGCGTTCCTCGCGACCGCCCTCACCTGCGTGATCCTGTTCACGAGCGAAGGCGGCTCGCTGCTGCCGTGGACGTCGCCCCAGCTGTGGATGACGCTCGTGCTCGGTCTCGTCGCGATCGGCGGCTTCATTTATGAGGAGCGCGTCGCGGCCGAGCCGATCATGCCGCTCGAGCTGTTCCGTCATCGCACCTTCGTGCTGGTCAGCCTGATCGGCTTCGTGGTCGGCATCGCGCTGTTCGGCTCGGTCACGTTCATCCCGCTCTACCTGCAGGTCGTGAAGGGTTCGACGCCGTCGCAGGCCGGCATGCAGTTGCTGCCGATGATGGGCGGGATGCTCGTGACGTCGATCGTCAGCGGGCGGCTGATCTCGCGGTTCGGCTCGTACCGGCCGTTCCCGATCGCGGGGACGCTGATGGGCGGCGTCGCGATGGCGCTGCTGTCGACGCTGACGCTCGATACGCCGCTGCACACGATGTACGCGTACATGGCGTTGCTCGGGATCGGGCTCGGGATGGTGATGCCCGTGCTGACGCTCGCCGTGCAGAACACGGTCGAATTCCGGCACATGGGTGTGGCGACGTCGGGCGCGACGCTGTTCCGCTCGATCGGCGGCTCGCTCGGCGTCGCCGCATTCGGCGCGCTGTTTTCGCACGGGTTGCAATCGCGGATGATGGACGCGCTGCCGGCCGGCACCGAGCTGCCAGCCGCGCTCGGCCCGCTCGCCGTGCACCAGTTGCCGGATGCCGTGCGCGACGCGTACCTGCACGCGTTCGCCGGCTCGCTGCACGTCGTGTATCTGTCGGCCGCGACGGTGATCGCAATCGCGTTCGTGCTCGCGTGGTTCGTCGAGGACGCACCGCTGCGCAAGCACAACTGAGCGCCCGCGGCTCGCCGAGCGACCGTCGAGCCGCCTCGCGAGCCGCCCGCGCCCGCCGTCACGCCAGCAGCACGACACCGCCCGTCGTCGCGCGCGACTCCAGCAACCGGTGTGCATCGGCCGCCTGTTCGAGCGGCAGCCGCGCGCCGATCTCGACGTGCATTCCGCCCGCCAGCCGGTCGAGCGTCGCACGCGCGGCGTCCCGATACGCGCCGACGTCGCGTGCGATGAAACCGAGCACGCTCGGCCGCGCAAGCGCGATCGAACGGGCCGGGCCCAGCTCGTCGAGATCGATCGTCTGCCGCGTGCCGATCGCGGCCACCTGCCCGATGCTCGCGACCATCCCGAACGGACGAACCGCCCCGAGCGTGCGGGTCAGCACGTCGCCGCCGATTCCGTCGATCGCGTAATCGACGCCCGCCCCGCCGCCGAATGCACGCGCGGCCGCGACGAAATCCTCCTCGCGATAATCGACCACCGCTTCCGCGCCGTGCGCGCGCACCAGCGCGGCTTTCGCGGCCGATCCGACCGTGCCGATCACCCGCGCGCCGAGCGCGCGCGCCCACTGCGTCGCCAGCAGCCCGACGCCGCCGGCCGCCGCATGCACGAGCACCGTATCGCCGGCGCCGACCTGCCGGACGCGATGCAGCAGCATGTAGACGGTAATCCCCTTCAGCAGTCCCGCGGCGGCGGCTTCGTCGCTCAGCCCGTCGGGAATCGGCAGCACGCGTTCGGCCGGCATCGTGCGCAGACTCGCATAGCTGCCGGTCGGCATGCCGCCATACGCGACGCGCTGACCGGGCACGAGATCCGTCACGCCCGGCCCGACCGCGTCGATCACGCCGGCCGCCTCGACACCGAGTGCCGCCGGCAGCGCGGGCAACGCGTGCGCGCCCGTCCTGAAATAGATGTCGACGAAATTCACGCCGATCGCGGTCTGGCGAATCCGTACTTCGCCGGCGCCGGGCGGCGCGACGGGCGCATCGACGCGGCGCAGCACGCTGGCGTCGCCGTAACGGTCGATCCCGATCCGGATGGCGTTGGCGGTTTGGGTCATGACGTTCCTCGCTATCGAATGAAGTGACACGATCATCGCATCGTGCATAATCGATCGGAATTCACGCTGAACGCCCACCTACTGTGCAAAATTCGACCGATCAGAATGCTGTCGCCGGGCCCACGCTGCCGATGAGCTGGGATGACATCCGCTACTTCCTGGCGGTGATGCGCGGCGGCAGCCTGTCGGCGGCAGCGCGGGCGCTGCAGGTCCAGCATTCGACGGTCGCGCGGCGCATCGACGCACTGGAGTCGGCGCTCGGGATCCGGCTGTTCGACCGGCTGCCGCGCGGCTGGCCGCCGACCGACGAAGGGCTGCACCTCGCCGAGCACGCCGCGCGCCTCGAAGCCGACGCGCATGCGTTCGCGCGCGCGGCGCAAGGCGCGGCCGCGCTCGACGGCGCGGTGCGCGTATCGGCGTCGCCGGTATTCGCCAGCCATTTCCTCGCGCCGCGCCTGGCCCGCGCGCAGCGCGCATGGCCGGCGCTGCGGATCGACCTGATGGGCGAGATGCATGCGGCGAACCTGTACGCGCGCGAAGCCGATCTCGCGGTGCGGCTGTCGCGGCCGACCGAACCGGGCCTCGCCGCGCGCCGGCTCGGCACGATGCGCTTCGCGCTGTGCGCGGCGCCGGAATGGGCCGACGCGCCGCCCGACACCTGGCCATTCGTCGGCTACGACGATGCGCTCGCGCAAACGCCGCAGCAGCAATGGCTCGAACGCTTCGCGGCCGGGCGCCGTTTTGCGTTCATCGCCAACGACCTGGCCGCGCAGCATCGCGCGTGCGCAGCCGGGGCCGGCGTCGCGCTGCTGCCGCGGTTTCTCGTCGACGATCCGGCCGCGCACGCCGGTGCGCCGCTCGTCGAGCTGACGGCCGCGCCGCGTTGCGACATCGAGCGCGAGATCTGGCTCGTCGTTCATCCGGACGTGCGCCGGTCGCCGCGCGTGCAGCGCGTCGCCGACGCGATCGCCGACGCGGTGCATGCGGCGGACGGCCGGCTGTAAGCCGCCGACGCCGCAAACGGCTTTGCCACGCGCGGCGGCGCCGGCATGGTAGCGTTCTGATTTCACTCGCCCTGCCGCCATGCCTACCGCTCCCGCCTGCGTCGTGCGCGACGCGACCGACGCCGACCTCGATGCGATCCACGCGATCTATGCGCACCACGTTCACCACAGCGTCGCGTCGTTCGAGGAAACGCCGCCCGACGTCGCCGAACTGCGCGCTCGCCGCGGCGCGGTGCTGCGCCACGGCTTGCCGTATCTCGTCGCCGAATGCGACGGCCGCGTGGCCGGCTACGCCTACGCGACGCCGTACCGCACGCGCAGCGCGTACCGCTTCACGATCGAGGATTCGATCTACATCGACGATGCCCAGCGTGGGCGCGGAATCGGCCGCGCGTTGCTCGCGGCGCTGATCGCCCACTGCGAAGGCGGCCCGTGGCGACAGATGATCGCGGTGATCGCCGACGGCGGCACCGGCGGCTCGACGTCGCTGCATCGCGCGTTCGGCTTCGAGCCGGCCGGCCTGCTGAAAGCGGTCGGTTTCAAGCACGGCCGCTGGATCGACACGGCGCTGCTGCAGCGCCCGCTCGGCGACGGCGCGAACACGCGCCCCGCCTCGCCCGAGCCTGCCGCCCCGCGCTAGAATGGCCGCATGTCAAAACAGACTCATTCCACGCCCGACGAGGCCGCGCCGGATTCCCGCAACGAGTACACGGTCGACGAACTCGCGCGCGTGTCCGATACCACCGTGCGCAACGTCCGCGCCTACCAGGATCGCGGGCTGCTCGCACCGCCGGAGAAACGCGGGCGCGTCGGCATCTACGACGACACGCACGTCGCGCGCCTGAAGCTGATCAACCATCTGCTCGCGCGCGGCTACACGCTGTCGAACATCCAGGACCTGATCAAGGCGATCGACGAAGGCCACGACCTGCGCTCGATCCTCGGCCTCGAAAACGCGATCGGCAGCCGCTGGTCGCACGAGTTGCCGAAAACCTATTCGCTCGCCGCGCTCGCCCAGATGTTCGGCCCGCAGGCGACCACGCAACTGTCGCGCGTGACCGAGCTCGGGCTGCTCGAACGGCGCGGCCTGTCGTTCGTCGCGAAAAGCCCCGCGCTGCTCGAGGCGGCGGCTGCGATGACGAAGGAAGGGATTCCGCCGCGCGAGCTGCTCGACGTGATCAGCCTCGCGCGGCCGCATTTCGACGCAATCGCGCGGCTGCTCGTCGATCTCGTCGTGAAGCGGCTCGACCGCTACGACGCCGGCACGCTGCCGCCGGCCACCGACGTGCCCGAACTGGTCGACGCGATCTGGCGCCTGCGCCCGCTCGCGGCCGTGTTCGTCGAAGGCGAGACGAACCGCGCACTCGAAACTGCCGCCAGCGCGTATCTCGGCGGGCGGGTCGCGACGATCCTCGACAAGAAGCTCAGCGACGAAGCGGCGCGGCAGTCCGGTACGAGCGATACGCAAGGCGACGGCGACGACGCATAGGGCCGCCGCCCCGTCATGCATGCGTCGGCTCGTCGCTACAACGCGTGCGTATCCGATTCGCGGAAAGACCGACGGCCGTTGCAGGGGAGAACCGCCGTTCGCATGGGTCGGCGAACGGCCGGCAGCGCCGGTCGGCCGTCATTCCAGCCGGACGGCGCCGCATCGCGGCGCTCGCGGTAATCAACCGCGCCGCGAAACAGTTACAAGTTATCGGTTGACGCCAACCCGCCCGACGGTTAATGTATGCGTCGAAGTCCAAGAAGTCCGATTGCTGTTCATCAATTGCTCGCTCCTCCCAGCGGTATTCGTTGTCCTCTCCCTCCTTGACGCTTCAGGCGCTCTTCAACAGAGCAAATCTTCGTATATTTTTCTCAAGGAATCTTCATGGATACCGGTATCGTCAAGTGGTTCAACGACAGCAAAGGCTTTGGCTTCATCACTCCGGACAAGGGCGGCGACGACCTGTTCGCTCACTTCTCCGAAATTCGCACCGACGGCTTCAAGACGCTGGCTGAGAATCAAAAAGTGAGCTTCGAAACGAAGCAAGGCCCGAAGGGTCTGCAAGCGGCCAACATCCAGCCGCTGTAACGTTTGAAGGGCCCGGCATCCCGCGACGGACGCCGGGTCGCAGCGACATCCTCACGGAGCTTCGTCTCCTAAAGTTGGCGCGATCGGCTCGAGCTGCATCGGTTTAGTTAGCAGCTTGCCCAGCGCCACACGTCTCGTTGCACTTCATCCCCCCTCCGGCCGCAACGCCTTATTTTCGCTTTCCGACTGCGTCAGATTCAGCTCGCAATGGCATTGAATCGGCATACCCGTGCGTATTTCGCACGGCACGCGCGCACTCGATCATCATTAAAATTAAAATGCATAACCAACGAATTCAACAGTACAACGGCTACGCCGTCCAACCCTCGGCGCATCGCCTGCCCGACGGGCGTTTTTCTTCCAATCTGCTGCTCGAACGTGCCGATAGCGAGCACGACGAAGGCCGCTACCAGTTCTATTCGCTCGATTACTTCACGAGCGAAGCGCAGGCGCTGGCGCATTCGGCGCGCTGGGCACGCAACTGGGTCGATACGCGCGGTTGACGGCAGCGCCCCCAGTACCGGCACTCATCGTGCATGAGTGGTCGGTGCGGTCGGTTCGAACTTCCGGATCGTCCCTTCGATGTCGTCGTCAAGCTGCGCCCTCTCGCGGGGACGTTGACGACGTACTGGCGATATCAGCGCAGACGGCCATCAAAAAACCGGCGGGCAAGCTGCCCACCGGCCTCCTGCCTCACACGTCCGTCCCCCGACTTCAGCGACCCGCCACCTTCTTCTGCCGCCACAAGCACAGCAGATCGCAAGCCACATGCGCGGCCGCGATCGCCGTGATGTCCGCGTGATCGTACGCAGGCGCCACCTCCACCACATCCGCCCCGACCAGATTCACCGCCCCGAGCCCCCGCACGATCGCCAGCGCCTGCGCCGACGACAACCCGCCGGCCACCGGCGTCCCCGTTCCCGGCGCGAATGCGGGATCGAGACAATCGATATCGAACGTCAGATACGCAGGCCGCATGCCGACGATCTCGACGATCCGCTCGACCGCCGCCCGCGAACCATGGTCATGCACCCAGGCGGCATCGAGCCGCTCGATTCCGAGAAAGTCGTCGTTCCACGTGCGGATCCCGACCTGCACCGACGTCGCGGGATCGATCAGCCCTTCTTTCACCGCCTTGTAGAACATCGTCCCGTGATTGAGGCTGTCCGGATCGTCGTCGGCCCACGTATCGCAGTGCGCGTCGAAATGGATCAGCGACAGCGGCTTGCCGTAGCGCTCCGCGTGCGCGACCAGCAGCGGATACGTGATGTAGTGGTCGCCGCCGAGCGTCAGCATCTTCGCGCCCGAGCGCAGGATCGTGCGCGCATGCTCGACGATCGCCGGCTTGATCGACAGCGGATTGTGCGCGTCGAACCAGCAGTCGCCGTAGTCGACGGCCGCGAGATCGTCGAACGGATCGAAGCCCCATGGATACGGATTGAGCTCCGCGAGCTGCACGCTCGCCGCGCGAATCGCGGCCGGCCCGAGCCGCGCACCGGAACGATAGGTCGTCGCGAGATCGAGCGGCACGCCCGAGATCGCGACATCGACACCGTCGAGCGCACGCGAGTAGTTGCGGCGCATGAACGACAGCACGCCCGCATAGGTGTTTTCGATCGAGGAACCGTACGGCGTCGTGCGACGGATCGCGCCGTCGCCGTGGAGAAGTTCGGTCATGGTCGGGCTTGCTTTCGTGATGGCCGGGCGGCCCCGCTTCGACTGAGCATTCGGGCCGGGCACGGCGTGGATTCATCGGGCATGCACCGGCTCGCGCATCCAGTCGCGACGCGAGGCGGGACATCGACAGCGACAACGGCAATACCGCGGCGATCATAGCAAGCCGATTCGCAGCCGTTGCCCCGGTTCAACCGGGGCAACGCGCGGAAAAATCCGGTGGCGGCATCGCAGCCCGTCGCGGTCGTTTCCTAGAAGGATTCGCCGGTTTTCGCGCACCGGTTCTTCCGGATAATGGCCGGCAGCCGCGCCGTCGACCGCGCGCCGTCCGCCGCGGACGACAACGAACCGGAGACACCCGCCTTGATCGCCACACTTCCCGCCGCCTACCGCCGGCTCTGGCCGCTCGCCATCGCCGCGGCGCTGCTCTACGGGCTGTCGCTCGCCGCCGCGCCCTATCCGGGCCAGGCCGCCGCGAAAGCCGCGATGGGCATCCTGCTGCTCGCGGCGGGCAGCACCTGCGGCGCGCCGCGCGAACGCGCGTGGCTGTGCACGGCGCTCGCGACCGCCGTACTCGGCGACGTGCTGCTCGCGCTGCCCGACTGGCCGCTGTCATTCGTCCTCGGCCTCGGCGCGTTCCTGCTCACGCACCTGTGTTATTGCGCGATTTTCTTTCGGTGGCGCGCGCGGCCGCACGGCTGGCGCGTCGTTGCGCTCGTCGGGCTGTGGATCGCCGCGCCGGCGTTCTACGCGGCGTTCTTCCCGCACCTCGGCGAGCTGCTGGCGCCGGTCGCCGTCTACATGCTCGTGCTGTGCGTGATGGCGACCTTCGCGCTCGCCGCCCGCACGCGCGGCCCGCTGGTCGCGATCGGCAGCCTGATCTTCGTCGGCTCCGACACGCTGATCGGCGTCGGCCGATTTCTCGGCGGTTTTCCGGGCATCGACTATGGGATCTGGAGCCTCTATGCGCTCGCGCAGATCACGATCGTGGCCGGGGTTTTCCATGAGACTGCCGCCCGCTCGATCCGTCCCTGATACCGTTTCAAACAGGCCGCCGCGCGCCGGCGGTCCTGCTTCTTCCCTGACTCGCCCTGTCGACGGCCTTTTCCGGTCATCCCGCATCGCGGAAAGCGAACCGTTCCAAACCCCGCTCAGCCTTTTCCCGCCTGGCTTCCGGCCCTTAGAGCGCCGCTTCTAGCCTCTTGCGGTTTCCAGGCTCACCCTCTATCGTTACATCAAACAATGTAACATTCAGAAATGAGCCAAATCGGAGACACCCGGATGAATGCTCGCACGTTGCCTTTCGGTCCACCCGGCCATGACGGCCTGGACGAAACCATCGACATCGCCATCATCGGCACCGGCTTCGCCGGTCTCGGGATGGCGATCCGCCTGAAACAAACGGGCGTGACCGACTTCGTCGTCCTCGAAAAGGCCGCGTCGGTCGGCGGCACATGGCGCGACAATCATTACCCCGGGTGTGCATGCGACGTGCAATCGCACGTCTATTCGTTCTCGTTCGCGCCGAACCCGCGCTGGACGCGCATGTTCGCGCCGCAGCCGGAGATCCGCGCGTATCTGGAAGACTGCGTGCAGCGCTTCGGCATCGGCCCGCACCTGCGGATGAATCACGAACTGCAGCGCGCCGAGTACGACGAAGCCGCGCAACGCTGGCGCCTCACGTTCGCGAACGGCAAGCGGCTGTCCGCGCGCGTGCTGGTGTCGGGAATGGGCGGGCTGTCGCGCGCCGCGCTGCCGGCGATTCCCGGCGTCGAAAACTTCCAGGGCCGCGCATTCCATTCGCAGCAGTGGGATCACGACTACGCGCTCGAAGGCAAACGCGTCGCGGTGATCGGCACCGGCGCGAGCGCGATCCAGTTCGTGCCGCAGATCGCGCCGCGCGTGAAGGCGCTCGCGCTGTTCCAGCGCACGCCGCCGTGGATCATGCCGAAGCCCGACCGCAACCTGACCGGCTTCGAGAAATGGCTGTTCCGCACGCTGCCGTTCACGCAGAAGATCGTGCGCAGCGGCATCTACTGGATGCTCGAATCGCGCGTGCTCGGCTTCGCGATCCATCCGTCGCTGATGAAGAACGTGCAGAAGCTCGCGCTGCGCCACATCCGCAAGCAGATTCCCGATCCGGAGCTGCGCAAGACGGTCACGCCGAACTACACGCTCGGCTGCAAGCGCGTACTGATCTCGAACGACTACTACCCGGCACTGTCGCGCAAGAACGTCGACGTGATCACGACCGGCATCGATCACATCGAAGCCGACGCGGTCGTGACGGCCGACGGCAAGCGTCATGAAGTCGACTGCCTGATCTACGGCACCGGCTTCCAGGTGGCCGATCCGTATCCGCGCGGCGCGATCATCGGCCGCGGCGGCCTCGACATCGTCGACACGTGGCGCGACGGCGCGCACGCGTATCTCGGCACGACGCTGCCGGGCTACCCGAACTTCTTCATGATCGTCGGCCCGAACACGGGCCTCGGCCACAACTCGATGGTGTTCATGATCGAGTCGCAGATCGAATACATCCTCGGCGCGCTGCAGGCGATGCACCGCGAACGCGCGGATGCGATCGAGGTACGCCCGCTCGTCGAGGCGCAGTTCAACAGCGACCTGCAGGGCAAGCTGAAAAAGGCGATCTGGTCGACGGGCGGCTGCAAGAGCTGGTACCTCGACCCGCGCACCGGCAAGAACACGACACTGTGGCCGGGCTTCACGTGGCGCTTCCGCCAGGCAACCGCGCACTTCTCGATCGCCGATTACCACGCGTATCGCGCGCCGCGGCACGACACGACCGCGCGGCCCGTCGCCGCGCCGGCCGCTTCCGCTTCCACGTCCGCCGAAGCGGCCTGAGCCAGACAAGGAGCCACCGACATGAGAGATTTCGCCAACAAGGTCGCCGCGATCACGGGTGCCGGCTCGGGCATGGGCCGCGCGCTCGCGATCCAGCTCGCGCAGGCCGGCTGCCACGTGTCGCTCGCCGACAAGAACGGCGTGGGCCTTGCCGAAACCGAACGGATCGTCCGCGCGATCGCGCCGAACGTGCGTGTCTCGACGCGCGTGCTCGACGTCGGCGATCGCGACGCGATGTTCGCGTGGGCCGACGACACCGCGAAGGAGCACGGCAAGGTCAACCTGATCTTCAACAATGCGGGCGTCGCGCTGTCGAGCACGATCGAAGGCATGGAATACAGCGATCTCGAGTGGATCGTGAACATCAACTTCTGGGGCGTCGTGCACGGCACGAAAGCGTTCCTGCCGCACCTGAAGGCATCGGGCGACGGCCACGTGATCAACACGTCGAGCATCTTCGGGATCTTCGCGCAGCCGGGCATGAGCGGCTACAACGCAACCAAGTACGCGGTGCGCGGCTTCACCGAATCGCTGCGTCAGGAGCTCGACATGATGAAGTGCGGCGTGTCGGCCACCTGCGTGCACCCGGGCGGCATCCGCACGAACATCGCGCAGTCGAGCCGCGTCGCGAAGAACATGGTCGGCTTCATCGTCGAGAGCGAACAGCAAGGCAAGGACAGCTTCGAGAAGTTCTTCATCACGACCGCCGACGACGCCGCGCGCACGATCCTCGCCGGCGTGCGCAAGAACAAGCGCCGCGTGCTGATCGGCCGCGACGCGAAGGGCGCGGACTGGATGGCGCGCATCCTGCCGGCCGCCTACCAGGCGCTCGTCGTGCTCGCGACGCGCCGCGAGGCCGCGAAGGCCCGTCGCCATGCCGCACGCGGCACGCCGGTGCCGGCGCCGGTGCACGCCACCTACAACAATGCAGGCAATCAGGGAGAACAATCATGACGACACCGAACATGATGCCCGTGCGGCGCGACATCCGTTTCGCGCTGCCCCCCGAACGCGCGAAGGACTGGCATGTGCAGGGCGTGCCGGTCACGCACTTCATGAACGCGCTGTCGCTGCTGTTCCCGGCCGGCGAACGCTTCTTCATGGATTCGGTGCGCAACTACCGCGACCGGATCGAGGATCCCGAGCTGAAGAAGCAGGTGCTCGGCTTCATCGGCCAGGAAGCGATGCACACGCGCGAGCACATCGAGTACAACGACCTGCTGCAGGCGTCCGGGCTGCCCGCGCACAAGCTCGACAAGCGCCTGTGGACGATCCTCGGCTGGTTCAAGAAGGTGCTGCCGCACTCGATGCAGCTCGCGATCACGATCGCGCTCGAGCATTACACGGCGATCCTCGCGAACCAGTTGCTGTCGGGCCACGAACACCGGATCGACGGCTCGGTCGAAGGCTACCAGCAGATGTGGATGTGGCACGCGATGGAGGAAACCGAGCACAAGGCGGTGTCCTACGACGTGTGGCGCACCGTGATGAAGCCGGGCCTCGGCAGCTACCTGCTGCGCACCGGCACGATGCTGACGACGACCGTGTTCTTCTGGGCCATCGTGTTCGACTTCCACGTGCGGCTGATGCGCGCCCACCGTCGCGAACACGGCAAGTTCGGCGGCATGTGGCGCCTCGTGAAGTATCTGTACAGCCCGAAGAACGGCGTGTTCCCGAGCATCGCGCGCGAATGGCTCGACTACTTCCGCCCGGGCTTCCACCCGTGGGATCACGATAACCATCAGTACTTGCAGGGGCTCGACACGCTGCTCGAGAACATCGACGCGACCAACGCGCGCTATGCGGCGCAAGCCGCCCCGCGCCGCGTGCCGCTGCATTCGGTTGCGCAGGCATGACGCCATGGCGCGCGCTCACGAGATGCTGACCGTGCAGTCCGGCGACGTGAAACTCGCCGTCTACATAAGCGGGTCGCGTCGCGCGCCGCCGCTGATCCTCGTGCATGGCTATCCCGATTCGGCGGCCGTGTGGGCGCCGATCCGCGCGCGGCTCGCGAAACGCTACCGCGTGATCGCATACGACGTGCGCGGCGCCGGTGCATCCGATGCGCCGCGCCGCCGTGCCGACTACACGCTCGAACGGCTTGCCGGCGACCTGAAGGCCGTGGCCGACGCGACCTGCGGCGGCCGGCCGTTCCACCTGGTCGGCCACGACTGGGGCTCGATCCAGTGCTGGGAGGCCGTGACCGACCCTGCGTGGCGCGGCCGCATCGCGTCGTACACGTCGATCTCGGGCCCGTGCCTCGATCACGTGTTCCGCGCGAAGATGCGCGTCAAGCAGAGCCTGAAGTCGTGGTACATCGCGTTCTTCCACCTGCCGCTCGTGCCGTCGCTGGTGTGGCGGCTCGGCGGTGCGGCGCTGTGGCCGCGCTGGCTCCAGCTCACCGAACGCGTGCGTGCCGAGCGCGATCCCGTGCAACTGAAGAACGCGCTGAACGGGATGCAGATGTACCGCGCGAATTTCCTTGCGCGAGCCCGCAAGCCGCGTGAACGGTACGCGCAGGCGCCGGTGCAGATCCTGGTTCCGGTGCGCGACCGCTACGTGACGCCCGAGATGTCGGTCGGCCTCGATCGCTGGCTCGGCGAACATGTTCGCGAGGAAATCGACGGCACGCACTGGATCGTGCTGCGTCACCCGGACATGATCGCGTCGCGGATCGACCGCTTCGCGTCCGCGCAGGAGCGGCCGGCGGTGACGAACGCCGCGGTTCAGCGCGCCGTCGGCGGCGCCGGCAGGCGTCTGAACAGCGTCTCGTAATCGACGACGAGCCCGTCGTCGTCGATGTCCATCTCCGCGGTGAAATTCCGGAAGATCCCTTCGTAGCGATAGCGGCCGCCCGGTTCGATGCACGCATAAGCCTGCTTGACCGGCGTGACCGTCAGGTCCGGCGTGGAGATGTACGCGACGTCGATCGGCCGCCGCTCGCCGCGCGCGAGCCCGAGGCGGCCGATCGGCAGCGAATTCGTGAACGGCGTCGCCGCGATGTCGATGTCGATGCAACCGTCCAGTTCCGGCAGTGCACGGCCTGAACCGTCGCGCCAATGCCCAGCCCCGTCGCCGTGCAGTTCAAGCGTGCCGCCGCCCATCACCTTGAGCACCGCGCGAGTCACGCGCCATCGAGCATCGCACTCGACGCGATATGCAAGCCCGTAGGCGCGACCGTACCGCTGGCCGACCACCGCGCTTTCGACGACGATCCCGCCGCCGCTCCGGTCGAACGTCAGATGTTCGACCCCGTCGCCTTCGAGCGACGCCCATCGCACTTCACGCATCTTTCCGCCTCCCGGTTTCCGCCATTGCGGGGCATCGTCGCACAAATCCCGGCAATCGAGAATGACACCGTCGACGAGTCCAGCGTGCGTCATTTGTGTTCGACGTCTATGTCCGGCCCCTCAAACGCTGACCGGATAGCTTCCACGACTCGCGCCGCTCTGTGCTCGTCCTCGAGCTGCGGATACTGCTGTTTGAGCTTGCGAGAGATTTGCCAGCCGTTTTCCCTAACGGAGCGAATGATCCGGTCTGCATCCAGGTTCGGCATCTCCACGACCTCCTTGAGTCGCTCCTGGGCAAGTTGAAAGATAACCAGTGTTCTAGCTTCATCGGCCATCTCTGTGTGAATCGTGTGCTCGACGACTCGCGCGGTATACAGAACGTGAGCCGTCAGATCTGGATAGCGCCAGACGAAACGCGCATCTTCGTAGCTGTCGAAATCGAAGTTGCTGCGCGTTCCGTCGTCATAGGTCACGAGTTCCCCGAACCGAAAGGACGTTGCGTAGCGCCGCATGACACAGCGAGAAAACCCCTCGAGCGTGCGATCGTAGCCGGCACGGAACTCCGTCGAGCTCGTGATGGTTGCCGAGATCGGCAATATCACGCCATCCGGCACCGCCTTGTCCCGCGCCAGTGAGTCATTGATCAAGAAGCGATGAATCCGGCCGTTGCCGTCACGCATGGGATGGATATAAACGAAGCCGAACGCCAACGCAGCAGCACGTGCCAGCGGTTCGGCACCTCGCGTCGCTATCTCGAATTCGGCGAGCCCCGCCAGCATCGGCGTCACGTCTTCGAACGCGGGGGCAATGTAATGCACGATATTTTCGCGCATCGTCGCCTGCCCCACGAAGACGGGTGAACGCCGCACCCCCAAGCCAAACGCATCGTGGCCCAGAATGCCGGCCTGCAGCGTACGCAGGCTCGAGGCGCTTAGTGGAGCGTCGATACGACCGCAATATTGCGCGATGACGTGCGCAAATCGCTGGATGCGGTCCGCCTGATCCACCTCTTTCTCGATGAGAAAACTTGCACGCGACTCCTTGAATGTCAGCCAACTGGCTGTTCGCATCAAGATGTCTGGCCCGAAGGCGCGGTCCAACTCGCTCAATGCCGCGCTCAAATCGAACTGCAGGGCTTCCTGAACCGCCGCAGTCCGGCGAACCAGAGGGCAAAACGCAGGCGTGCCGGGCAAGTTGTCGTACAGCCGCCAACGGCGGTTTCGAAGTGGCTCCGTGCGGGTAAGGTATTCAGTCGAAGAAATCGCAGCGACATAGCCGCCATTCGTCACGTCCGGTACGTCCAGACGCTGGCCCGTCAACCATTCATACAGGAAACCCGCGCGTCGAGCGTATTGGCCCAACGGAGCAATCCGGCACCAGTTTTCAATCGGTTCGGGTCCAACGACGGCAAACAAGCGAGCAAAAAACTCGAAGTGAAGCGCTTCATACTTCAGTCCAAACTCAAAATGACCCGCGAAGTCGTCGGAGGGTCGATAGCTGGGCGGATACCGGTTTTCTACCTGATCGTCGCTTTCACGGGTTGCACGTGTGCTGCCAACAATCGAATCGACACGCAGAGGCTGCGCCAGCGTAATGTCATAGCGAGCAGCCAGAGCCTTGAAACCGACTTGCATGGATAAATCCCCTAACGAGATTCCAAAAACACTAACAATTCCGCGATCCTACACGAAAACGCTAACGCGCTAGCTCGCGCGAAAACGATAGTAATGGCGCGAATTTGCTAATAAACCGTATAAAGCTCGCCAAAACGCTAACAAACGCCCAAATACATCCCTTTCACGCCCCATTTCAGGACATCGACCACAAATCCTGACTATCCAGAATTCCCTATTCCGGTGCATGGGATTGTGTCCTATGCTCGCGGCTCGTCCTGTTCCGCCGCCATCATGCCTACCGCCCGCCCCGCCTCGCCGTCGATCGACCCGCGCATTCTGCTACGCGGGATCGGGCAGATCGTGCTGCAGGCGAATGCGTTCACGGGCGCGCTGCTGCTCGCCGCGCTGGCGCTGACCGACCTGCGGCTCGCGTGCGCGGCGCTGGTCGGCTCGGCCGCGGCGAGCATGACGGCCGTGCTGACGGGCGCCGAACACCGCGACGTCGAACAGGGGCTCCATGGCTTCAACGGCGCGCTGGCCGCGCTGATCGCCGTTGTATTCGCACCCGATCCCCACGTCGCCCTCAGGCTGACGCCGCTGGCCGCGATCGGCGCGGCACTCGTACAGCGCACGATGCGCAGGCCGCTCGCCCGCTGGCGCCAGTGCCCCTATTCGAGCCCGTGTCTGGCCGTCACCGCGCTGTGGCTCCCGTTTGTCGCATTGCAGCATGCAGACGGCGCCACCGCCGGCCCGCTGCTGACGCTGGCTTCCGCAACCGACGCGCTGCTGTCGGGCGTCGCTCAAACCACCTTCGCGCACGGCGCATGGGCCGGCGCGCTGGTCGTCGCGGGCCTCGCCGTCGCATCCCGCCGCGCGGCCGCGTTCGCGCTGGGCGGCGCGCTCGTGTCGACCGTGCTGCTGATCGCGCTCGGCGCGAGCGGCGCGGCGTTCGCCGACGGCCTGCTCGGCTTCAACGGCGCGCTCGCCGCGCTCGCGCTGATGTCGCGCGGGCCGCGTGCGGCGCTCGCGGCCGCCGCACTCGCCGCGCTGATCCAGTGGCTCGCGATGCGCGCGGGTATCCCCGCGCTCACGGCCCCGTTCGCGCTCGCGTCGTGGGTGACCGTAGCCGTCGCGCGCCGCCTCACCCTCGGAGAACCCGATGTCATTCGCACACCGTCCTGACGCCGTGAAGCCCGGCGGCCCGATCTCGGACGCCGAGCGCCGGCTGCGCGTCGACCTCGCCGCCGCCTACCGGCTCGTCGCGCTGAACGGCTGGGACGACTTGATCTACACGCATTTGTCCGCGACCGTGCCCGGCGAGCCCGGCCACTTTCTGATCAACCCGTTCGGCCTCACGTTCGACGAGGTTCGCGCCTCGAACCTCGTGAAGATCGACCTGGCCGGCCACCGGATCGGCGACAGCGAGCACGCCGTCAACGTGACCGGCTTCGCGCTGCATGCGGCCGTGCACACCGCACGCGCCGATGCCGTCTGCGTGATGCATCTGCACAATACGGCCGGCATCGCCGTATCGATCCAGAGCGACGGGCTGCTGCCCGCGTCGCAGCATGCGCTGCGGTTTCATGGCGACCTCGCGTACCACGACTACGAAGCACTCGCGTTCTCGCCGGCCGAAGGCGCTCGGCTGACCGCGAGCCTCGGCGCGAAATCCGCGATGCTGCTGCGCAATCACGGCACGCTGACGGTCGGCCGTACCGTTGCCGAAGCCTATGTGCTGATGGATACGCTGATCAAGGCGTGCGACATCCAGATCCGCGCGCAGGCAGGCGGCGGGTCGCTCGTGCTGCCGGACCCGGCCGTCGCGGACCGCACCGCCGAACAACTGCGCGACGGCGGCGCGATCGAAGGCGAGCTGGAATGGCCGGCGCTGCTGCGCCGGCTCGACCGGATCGATCCGTCGTATCGCGACTGACGCCGCCTTCGCCCCGACCGAATCGTTCATCGTCAATCGTTCAATCCCAACCGGAGCATGTGTCATGCCGACTTTCAATATCCAGCTGTTCGAAGGCCGCACCGTCGAGCAGAAGCGCGCATTCGTCGAAGCGATCACGCGCGTCACGTGCGAGACGCTCGGCTGCACGCCGGGCTCGGTCGATATCATCATCACCGACGTGAAGAAGGAGAACTGGGCGACCGCAGGCAAGATGTGGAGCGACGAGCGCTGAGAGCGCGTCGCACCAAAACGACGCGCTTCCGAAACAGGGCAGCGCGTCGTCATCGTCTGATCGCGACGCGGTTCCGATCTGACCGCCCTCTCGATCGACATCCTGCAGCCTCTTCAATACCCGATCGTCGGCAGCTATCTCGATATATCGCCGTTGACAACGATTCTCGCTACCACTAACTTTCGAGAACATCGCGGCGCCCAGGGAGCATTCCGATCCAACTGCGAAGTGAATCAAATATTTTCTGCAGATTTTTTATGCAAATATATTCGCATAACGAATCATTATTTCTTCCTTGGTACGCGAAGCAGCGGTGTTGTTTTCGTCGGCAACCCGACCACCTGCAACGCGCTCGAGACCCTGCCGCGGCGTCGAACGTGGAGAGAAATACCCGAGCGAAATATTCGCCAATGATCGTACCAACAGGCAACACATGATTTCGGACAAACACGTCGCACGTGCGCTGAATGATCTGATCCTGCAAATGGGCGCCGATCTGGACCGCTCCCTGCTGACAGTGAAAGCGTCGTGTCCCGACGCCGAGTTCGTGATCTATCGCACATTCGTTTCGTCGCTGTTGACCACGATGCTGGTCGACTTCATGAATCCGCTCCATGCACGACACCCCGACCTGAAGCCGCCCGAACTCTCATGATCCCGGCCCGCGCCGCCCGTCGCGGCGTTGGGAGCGGCTTCCGCAGCACCGGCCCTCGCCCGTTGTGCGCCCGCACATCGCTTTGTCACGCAATCGGCGCATAATGCCGGACAGACTCAGCAGCCAATGGCCACCCGACGGAGACCGCCATGGAAGCGAAGAACGAGGAAGTGGTCACACACCTGCTCTCCGACGTCGTCGAATTCGCGCGCGCTCGGCTGCCCGAAACCACGTTCCGGATCGTCGAACCTTTCCTGCGTCATTACTACGATTTCGTCGATGCCGACGATCTGCAGAACCGCGGCATCGCCGATCTGTACGGCGCCGCGATGGCGCACTGGCAGACCGCCCAGAAATTCGTGCCCGGCAGCGAGCGCCTGCGCGTGTACAACCCGATTCTCGAACAGCACGGCTGGCATTCCGATCACACGGTGATCGAGATCGTCAACGACGACATGCCGTTCCTGGTCGACTCGGTGACGATGGCCATCAACCGTCTCGGGCTCGCGCTGCATTCTGCGCTGCATCCGGTGTTCCGCATCTGGCGCGGCGCCGGCGGCGGCATCGAGCGCGTCGACGCGGGCGGCGCGACGTCCAGCGACGGCCAGTCGCAGCTCGCGTCGTTCATCCATTTCGAAGTCGACCGCTGCGGCGACGCCGCGTTGCTCGACACGCTGCGCGAGGACATCGCACGCGTGCTCGGCGACGTGCGCGCGTCGGTCGAGGACTGGCCGAAGATCGTCGACATCGTCCGCGCGACGATCAAGGAGATGAAGGCGCGCGAATCGACCGCGGAGGACATCGAGGCGCGTGCATTCCTCGAATGGATGGCCGCCGATCACTTCACGTTCCTCGGTCAGCGCGACTACGCGCTCGTATCGGACGGCACGGGCTTCGGCCTGCGCGGCATCGAGGGCTCGGGCTTCGGCATCCTGCGCGAATCGCTGCGCACGTCCGACGCGCCCGACGTGACGCCGCTGCCGCAAGCCGCCGCCGACATCATCACCGGCGCGTGGCCGATTTTCCTGACCAAGGCGAATTCGCGCGCGACCGTGCACCGCCCCGGCTATCTCGACTACGTCGGCGTGAAACTCGTCGGCGCCGACGGCAAGGTCACCGGCGAGCGTCGCTTCATCGGGCTCTATACGTCGACCGCGTACATGGTGTCGAGCGCCGAGATCCCGATCGTGCGCCGCAAGTGCGCGAACATCGTGCGGCGCGCGGGCTTCTTGCCGAAGGGGCATCTCGGCAAGTCGCTCGTGACGGTGCTCGAAACCTATCCGCGCGACGAACTGTTCCAGGCCGACGAAGACCAGCTCTACGACATCGCGCTCGGCGTCCTGCGCCTACAGGAACACCAGCGCACGCGCCTGTTCGTGCGCCGCGACCGGTTCGATCGCTTCGTGTCGTGTCTCGTGTTCGTGCCGCGCGACAAGTACAACACCGACCTGCGCCGCCGCATCGCGAAGCTGCTCGTCGATGCCTACAACGGCGTGAACGTCGAATTCACGCCGCTGCTGTCGGAATCGGCGATCGCGCGGATTCATTTCGTCGTGCATGCCGAACCGGGCACGATGCCCGACGTCGACACGCGCGAACTCGAAACGCGGCTCGTGCAGGTCACGCGCCGCTGGCAGGACGATCTCGCCGACGCGCTGCTCGACGCATTCGGCGAAGAGCAAGGCAACCGGTTGCTGCAACGCTATGCCGATTCGTTCCCGGCCGGCTATCGCGACGACTATCCGGCGCGCACGGCCGTACGCGACATCGAGCTGATCGAGCGCGTGAAGGATTCGGGCCAGCTCGCGATGAACCTGTACCGGCCGATCGAGGCGGAGCCGCGCGCGTTCCGCTTCAAGGTGTATCGCGCGGGCGACCCGATCGCGCTGTCGCGCAGCCTGCCGATGCTCGAACACCTCGGCGTGCGCGTCGACGAGGAGCGGCCGTACCGGATCCAGACGCAGGATGCCGCGCATGCGTGGGTACACGATTTCGGCCTGGAGCTCACGGACGATACCGAATTCGACATCGAGCGCGTGAAAGGCCTGTTCGAGGATGCGTTCGACCGGATCTGGAGCGGCCGGATCGAGAACGACGACTTCAATCGCCTCGTGCTGCGCGCGCACCTGAGCGCACGCGAAGTGACGATCCTGCGCGCGTATGCGAAATACCTGCGGCAGGTCGGCTCGACCTTCAGCGACGCATATATCGAACGCGCGCTGACCGGCAATCCGGCGATCGCACGGCAACTCGTCGAGCTGTTCCTGCTGCGCTTCGACCCGCACATCGGCAACACGCGCGACGTGCTGGCCGAACGGCTGCTGAAGGCGATCGAAGGCGCGCTCGACCAGGTGCCGAACCTCGACGAGGACCGCATCCTGCGCCAGTTCCTCGGCGTGATCAATGCGACCGAGCGCACGAACTACTTCCTCGCCGACGCGAACGGCGAATCGAAGCCGTACCTGTCGTTCAAGTTCGATCCGGCGAAGGTGCCCGGCCTGCCCGAACCGAAGCCGATGTTCGAGATCTGGGTGTATTCGCCGCGTGTTGAGGGCGTGCACCTGCGCGGCGGGCGCGTCGCGCGCGGCGGCCTGCGCTGGTCGGATCGCCGCGAGGATTTCCGCACCGAGGTGCTCGGGCTGATGAAGGCGCAGATGGTGAAGAACGTCGTGATCGTGCCGGTCGGCTCGAAAGGCGGCTTCGTCGTGAAGAACCCGCCTTCGCCCAGCGATCGCGAAGCATGGATGCGCGAAGGCATCGCGTGCTACCAGACGTTCCTGCGCGGGCTGCTCGACCTGACCGACAACCTCGCCGGCAACGCGATCGTGCCGCCGCCCGACGTGGTGCGCCACGACCCCGACGATCCGTACCTGGTCGTCGCCGCCGACAAGGGCACGGCCACCTTCTCCGACTATGCGAACGCGATCTCGCACGAATACGGCTTCTGGCTCGACGATGCGTTCGCGTCCGGCGGCTCGGTCGGCTACGACCACAAGAAGATGGCGATCACCGCGCGCGGCGCGTGGGAATCGGTGAAGCGGCACTTCCGCGAGATGGGCGTCGACACGCAGACCACCGACTTCACCGTGGTCGGCGTCGGCGACATGTCGGGCGACGTGTTCGGCAACGGGATGCTGCTGTCGCCGCATATCCGGCTGGTCGCCGCGTTCGATCACCGGCACGTGTTCCTCGACCCGAACCCCGACCCGGCGACGAGCTTCGCGGAGCGCCAGCGCATGTTCGCGCTCGAACGCTCGAGCTGGGCCGACTACGACACGGCCGCGATTTCGCCGGGCGGCGGCGTGTATCCGCGCACCGCGAAAACGATCCCGCTGTCGCCGGCCGTGCAGGCCGCGCTCGGCATCGACGCGCACGCGCTGCCGCCGACCGAGCTGATCCGCGCGATCCTGCAGGCGCCGGTCGACCTGCTGTACAACGGCGGCATCGGCACCTACGTGAAGGCGGCGCGCGAAACCCACGCGCAGGTCGGCGACCGCGCGAACGACGCGGTGCGCGTGAACGGCGCGGACCTGCGCTGCAAGGTCGTCGGCGAAGGCGGCAATCTCGGCTGCACGCAGTTCGGCCGCATCGAGTTCGCGCAACGCGGCGGCCGCATCAATACCGATGCGATCGACAACTCGGCCGGCGTCGATTGTTCGGATCACGAAGTCAACATCAAGATCCTGCTCGGGCTCGTCGTTTCCGACGGCGAGATGACCGAGAAGCAGCGCAACGCCCTGCTCGCCGAAATGACCGACGAAGTCGGGCTGCTCGTGCTGCGCGACAACTACTACCAGACGCAGGCGCTGTCGATCGCGGGCCGCTATGCCGTCGAGATGCTCGACGCCGAGGCGCGCCTGATGCGCTGGCTCGAACGCGCGGGCCGCCTGAACCGCGTGATCGAATTCCTGCCGACCGACGACGAAGTCGCCGAGCGGCAGGCCGCGAAGGTCGGCCTCACGTCGCCGGAGCGCGCGGTGCTGCTCGCGTACAGCAAGATGTGGCTCTACGACGCGCTGCTCGAATCCGACGTGCCCGAGGATCCGCTGGTGGCCGCGATGCTCGTCGACTACTTCCCGAAGCCGCTGCAACAGCGCTTCAGCGAGCCGATGCGTCGCCATCCGCTGCGCCGCGAGATTCTCGCGACGCACCTGACCAACGCACTCGTGAACCGCGTCGGCTGCGCATTCGTGCACCGGCTGATGGAGGAAACCGACGCGAAGCCCGGCGACATCGTACGGGCGTGCATCATGGCGCGCGACGTGTTCGACCTCGATGCGGTATGGCGCGACATCGACGCGCTCGACAACCGTGTCGCCGACGACGTGCAGGCGCGCATGTTCGTCGACGTCGCTCGGCTGCTGGAGCGCGCGGCGCTGTGGTTCCTGCGGCATCTGCAGTCGGGTGCGGTGGCCGACGGCGGTGTCGCCGGATTGATCGCGCGCTGCCGCGACGCGGTGCAGCGCATCGCGCCGCAACTGCCGTCGCTGCTGCCGGCCGACGATCTCGATGCGCTGTCCGAGCGGCAGCGCGTGCTGGTCGACGCCGGCGTCGACAGCGCGCTCGCGATACGCGTCGCGAGCGGCGACATCTCGGCCGCGCTGCTCGACATCGCCGAAGTGGCGGCGACCTGCAACCGCAGCCTCGAACTCGTCGCCGGCGTCTATTTCTCGCTCGGCACGCTGCTCAATTACGGGTGGATCGGCGAACGCGCGGCGACACTGCCGACGCCGACGCATTGGGACATGCTCGCGCGCGCCGCCGCACTCGCGGAAGTCGCGCGGCTCAAGCGCACGCTCGCGACGAGCGCGCTCGCGGAATCGCCGGATTCGACCACGCCGGACACGATCGTCGGCGCGTGGCGCGCGCGCCGCGAGGCCGCGCTCGCGCGCTACGAGCACCTGCTCGCGGATCTGCGCGCATCCGGCGGCGCGAGCCTCGCGGTGCTGCTCGTGGTCGTGCGGGAGATGGCCGTGCTCGAACGCGCGTGACGGGCGCGACGGGCGTGACGGGCGCGACAGGTCAGACCGTCGCGACGAGCAATTCTTCCGCGCGGTTCGGCGGCCGCAGGCCGTCCGTGCGATCGGCGAAATAACGGCGCGTCAGTTCGGCGGCCGAAACGTGTTCGGCCTTCGCAAAGCCGGCCTCCCGTGCGAGCGCCTGGATCTGCGCCGGCATGAAGAAGCTGATGAACGGCGTGCCGCTCGCACGCGCGCCCTTCGCGGCCATTTCCAATCCCGGGCGCACGTCCGGATCCGCGTTCTCCAGCGGCAACAGGAACGTCATCGCGAACGTCGAACCCGGCGCGAGCGACGCGGCTTCGCGTAGCGCGGCCGCATTCGCTTCGCGTGTCAGATACATGCTGACGCCGGTGGACACCACGACCGCCGGCTTGCCGGCATCGAAGCCCGCGCCGACGAGCGCGTCGCGCCACGACTGCTTCGCCTCGAAATCGACAGGCACGAAGCGCAGCCAGTCGGGCACGCCGGAGCCGAGCTCGACCAGGCGGCGCTGCTTCCAGCGCTGCGGCGCCGGCTGGTCGACTTCGAACACCGTCACGCGCGACGCCATGTCCGGCCGGCGCTGCGCGAAGCTGTCGAGCCCCGCGCCGAGAATCACGTACTGACTCACGCCGCGCGCGGCCTGCTCGGCCACGAGATCCTCGATGAAGCGCGCCCGCGCGACGATCGAGGCGCGAAACGGCCGCGTGAACCGCGGATCCATGTCGCCGCGCTGCTGCCAGCCGGGTTCCGGCGCGAGCAATTGCAGCCCGATTTCGTCGGCGATCACATGCGGCGGTGCGTCGAGCTCGACGTGCAGCGCGCGCCACAACGCGACGCGCGCGGCCGTGCCGTCGGGCGCGTCGTCTTCGCGGATATCGGTCATGTCGACCTCACGCGCCCTGCTTGCCCGGCGCCTGCAGACGCCAGACGCGGCCGTCCGGATCGCGCACGGTCATGTCGCGCGTGCCCCAGTGCGTGTCCTCGAACGGCGTGACGACATCGACGATCGGCTGCGGCTGCACCGCCTGCTCGTCGGCGACCTTGATCACGACCTGCATGTCGGGCTTTTCGCTCGGCGGCACTTCGGCGATGAACAGGAACGGACCGTCGCCGCTGCGCAACTGGCCCGAGTTGTGATCGGTTTCGAATTCCAGCCTGAAGCCCAGCGCCTGAAAGAACTTCGCCGACTTGCCCCAGTTGTGCGTGGTCAGATACACGGCTTCGATTCGCTCGGATGACATGTCACTCCTCCTTGTTGGACGGTCCCGCGCCGATCGGCGGCGCGGCCAGGTACGCGCGCAACGCGTCGGCCACGAGCGCGGACAGCGATTGCTCCGTTTCGATGGCGCGATGCTTGACCTGCCGGATCAGGCCGAGCGGCAGGTACACGTTGAATTGCTTCACTTCTTCGTCGGTCATGGAGGCTAGTATGCTAGCAATCTAGCAAAAGTCAACTGAGGGTGATGGCGGGACGGTCGCGGCCCGCGTGCAGGCCGCCGTCGGATGTCGTGTGTCCGCGTTACCTCGCGCTGCGTGCCGCGAGCCGCACGAACAGCGCATCGAGGTCGAATCCCGCCGTATTGACGCCGATCGTGTCGCGCAGGCACGCCGCCCAGTCGGCTGCATCGTCGAACGTGACCGTGCGGCCGGCTCCCGCCGCGTCGCGCAGCGTCAGCACGGTGTTGAGCAGCGCCGCGCGGCCGTGCGGCAGCACACGGCATGCGATCAGGTCGTTCACGAAGATCGATTCGGGATACGTCGACGTGAACCAGTTCGCGGCCTCGTAATCGATCCATTCGGCCGGCTTCAGCGAGAAGCGGTAGGTCGTCTGCCAGCCGTCGGGGATCTCGAACTGCATGTCGAATTCGCCGTCGACCGGCGCATCGATCACGCGAAACGCGCCGTGCGGCGTCAGTTGCCGCTCGCCCGGCACGAAGCGCAGCGGCGTGGTCAGCGTCGCGCTGCCGAAGCCGATGTCCGCGAGCCATGCCGCGCCGTCGAGGTCGATGCGCAGCAGCATGTGCGTCTGCGCGGTGACGATCTCGGGCGGCCGCATCCAGCGCACGCGCGCGATCAGCGGCGTCACGCGAAAACCGATCGTCGTGAGCGCGGTATGGAACAGCTTGTTGAGTTCGAAGCAGTAGCCGCCGCGGCGGCGTTCGATCACCTTGTCGACGATCGCGGGCAGGTCGAGCGCCACCCGCGCGCCGGTCAGCGGATTGAGGTTTTCGAACGGAATCGCCTGCGGATGCAGCAGATGCAGCCGGCGCAGCACGTCCAGCGTCGGCTCGGCCGGCCCGTCGTAGCCGATGCGGGAGAAATAGCGCGAGAGGTCGAACGAGTCAGTCATGAACCGGCACCGATAAAGGAACACGCCACGATAGCATCGCGCGAAATCCCCATGTTGTGCGGGACCACGGTTCGTCGCCGGCGTGCGCGATGCCGGCTACGCATCGCGCACGCACCCGCCCCACGTTACGGCAGCAGCTTCAGCGCGGACGACGCAACCGACGGCACCGAAATGCCGTGGCTCGTGGCGAACTGCACGGCCTGGCCGAGCGTCGCGGCAAGCGATTGCAACTGGCCCGGCGCGCTTTGCGCGATATACGACGCGGCCTGCATGTTCTGCGGATTCAGGCCCGATTGCAGCAGCGACGCCGCGCTCGTCGAGCCCAGATTGCCGAGCCCCGACTGCAGTTGCGAATACTGCGTGAGCCCCTGGCCCAGCGACGCGAGGCCGTTGCTGAACGCCTGCTTGTCGATCGGGCCGTGCGTAGCGCCGCCGCTCGCGAACGCCTGGCCGAGCGCCTGCGACACCGATTGCTGCGCGCCGCCCATCTGCGACAGCGTGGCCGGCGACAGCGCATCGCCGCCGGACAACTGGCTCGCGGCCTGCTGCGCCTGCCCGGCCGCCCCCGTCAGCCCCATCGCCGACGCGAGCGACGACTGGCCGTTCAGCACCTGCTGGTTCGCACCGACATAGGCCTGCAGCAACTGCGCGACACCGCCCTGCGCAGGCGCCGCCTGCTGCTGCCCGCCGCCGAGCAGCGACGCGCCGATCGACTGCAGGTCGAGTTGCGCGTGTGCGGCGCCGCTCACCAGGATGCCGAACGCGATGCCTGCCGAGGCCAGATGCCGGCCCGTCGCGCGAATGTGCTTCATGTGTTTCCCTCGTGCCCGAATTGTCGAGGCGATATTGTCGAAGCGCGTCACGCGCCGCCGCAACGACTGAAACACATCGAAACGAAATCGGACCGCGTCGCCGCTTGCAATTCGGCGGCCGACGGCCGCCGTCGAGCGGATTCGCGTGCGTTTGCCGCGCGATGCCGCGCACGTACCGCGATTCGTTCTCCGGTCGCATCAATGGATACCGGCCCGTGCCGGCGACGCGACGAAACGAAACGCATCCGCCGGCGCGCTTCGCGTCGAGCGATGCAAAACGAAACGGGCAGCTCGCCGCCGCCCGTTTCGTCACCCGGCTTGCCGACTGCCTGCCGGCCGCGGTATTACGCCGCCATCCACGCAGGCACCCGCCGGGCCACCCAGTCGGCCGCCTGCTCGTAGCCGCGCGCGAGCTGCAGCACGGCGAGATCGGCGCGCGGACGGCCGATCAGTTGCATCCCCATCGGCAAGCCCGCATCGTTGAAACCGACCGGCACGTTGATCACCGGGCAGCCGGCCAGCGTCCACGGCACGACCGTTTCCATCCAGCGGTGGTACGTGTCCATCGCCCGGCCCGCGATCTCTTTCGGCCAGCGCTGGTCGACGTCGAACGGGAACACCTGCGCGGTCGGCGCCGCGATGAAGTCGTAACGGTCGAAGAAGCGCAGCACCGCCTGATGCCACGCGGTCCGTTCGACGCTCGCGTCGAACACCGCCGCGCCCTGCATCGCGAGCAGCCCTTCGACCTCGTAGATCGCCTCGGGCTTCAGCAGCGCGCGGCGCGCCGGGTCGCGATAGTGCGCGAGCAGCCCGCCGCCCGACAGCAGGTGCCGATGCGCGAGCCACAGGCGCCAGATCCGGTCGGGCGCGAATGCCGGCAGCGCTGCATCGACGTCGCAACCGATCTCGCGCAGCGTCGCCAGCCCGCGCTCGCACTGCGCGAGCACGCCGGCCTCGGTCGCGAGATAGCCGTTCCAGTCGCCGACCCACGCGACGCGCTTGCCGCGCAGGTCCGCGTCGAGCGGCTGCGCGAACACCGCCGGATCTTCCGCGAGCGACAGCGGATCGTTGCGGTCGTAGCCGGCCTGGATCGCGAGCAGTTGCGCGACGTCGCCGACGGTACGGCCCATCGGCCCTTCGATGCCGAGCTGCTGCATGAATACGTCGACGCCGGGCCAGCGCGGCACGCGGCCCTGCGACGGACGGAAGCCGTAGATGTTGCAGAATGCGGCCGGATTCCGCAGCGACCCGCCAAAATCGCTGCCGTCCGCCACCGGCAGCATCCGCGACGCGAGCGCCGCCGCCGTGCCGCCGCTACTGCCGCCCGCGCTCTTCGTCAGGTCGTACGGGTTGCGCGTCGCGCCGTAGACCTCGTTGAACGTGTGCGAACCGAGCCCGAACTCGGGCGTATTGGTCTTGCCGATGAAGATCGCGCCGGCCGCGCGCATCCGCGCGACGCCGACGGAATCGGCCTGCGGCACGTTCTCTCGGAAGATCGGCGAGCCGTAGGTAGTCCGCAGCCCCTTCGTCGTCGCCAGATCCTTCGGCGCCTGCGGCATCCCGTGCAGCCAGCCACGGTACTCGCCACGCGCCAGCTCGGCATCCTTTTCCGCGGCTTCGGCCAGCAGCGCATCGCGCTCGCGCAGCGCGACGATCGCGTTGACCGCGCCGTTCACGCGCTCGACATGATCGAGATACGCACGCATCGTCTCGACGCACGACACCGCCTTGCCGCGGATCGCCGACGCGAGCTCGCCGGCCGACAGGCGCACGATCGGATCGACGGGAACGGAAGCGGGAGCGAGAAACTGCGGGGCGCCGTGCGGCATGCGGGTCTCCTGGGAAGCGGTATCGGATGGCGCGCCGCCGGGCGGCGGCCGACGCTCTACTCTACGCGACGCCACCCGGGCGACCTCCGATATTTTGCGGCGCGATTCATTGCGGATCCGACTGAATCGCGCTCGCGCGGATAGTCCGCGAGGACCAGCCAGGGCCGGGGCCGCCGCCGCGAGCAGCCGTTTATGCGCATAAACTTAAATTTCTTATATTTTTAATCGGTGCATCACGGGACCGCGCGTTAACGACATTTTTATGCGGCCGGCCGATCTCTTTAGATCGTTTCGTCCGGTCGCCCGCTACGCTGGAAGCACTTCGTTTCCGGGTTTATCGTCCATGCTCAAGCTGCTGGTTCCGGTCGGCCATTCACCGCGCTCGCTTCAGGCCGTCCGGCACGCGACGTTTCTGTATCGCGAGCGCTGCGCATCGGAGGTCGTGCTGGTCAACGTGCAGGCGCCGCTTGAATCGACGCGGCTCGAGGCCTATCACCCGCTGTCGCGGTTGCGCGCGATCGAGGCACAATTCGCGACCGACGATCTCGCGATGGCCGAACGGATTCTGCGCGATGCGGACGTGAAGTTCAGCGTCGTGATGAAGGTCGGGCCCGTGGCCGATACGATCGCGGCCACGGCAGCCGAAACCGGGTGCGACGAGATCGTCGTGGCCGTGCCGGGACGCGATCCCCTGCACGCGTTGATGTCGGTGTTTCGGCGCAGCGTGATGGCCCAGCTGATGCGGATTTCGAACGTGCCGGTGACGGCGGTGCAATGACCGGTACTGCACGGCGCGCGTACGCACCGTGCGCACGCTGTGGCGCAGTCAGTCGATGACCTTGCGCCAGAACACCAAATAGGCGGCTGCCGAAGACGCCAGCAGCAGGATGGCCCACATCGGGGCAAGACTGATCAGGACGGAAGAGACGTTCAACATTTGGATTCCTCACTATTTCGACAGCGATATTCAACACCTGCCTGCTTGCCGGACCCGATGCGTCGATTCCGCATCGCGTTCCGTCAAATCATGCATTCATGCTATCGCTTTGAACGGCCGCGCGACCGTCGCCGCCTGCCCGCACCCTGACATTCGTCAAACTCGCGCGCATTGCCCGCCCATCGAGCGGCGACGCGAAAACAGGACAGGATCGCCCTGCCGCGCCACCGCTTTCAGCAGACGTTTACCGGGGGAAGCCCCAAGTGCTTCGTCGAACGTGTCCGCGTTACGCTTGAGCAACGAGGAGACGAACCATGAGACGAGCCGTACATATCGCTGTTTTTGCATTGCTGGCCTATCTCATCGGCGATCGCGCGATCCTGCACGCGCAGGGCCGCGACGCCAGCCCACTCGCGTGCGAGCAAGGCGCCGCGCAGGTGAAGAGCGACGCGCTCGGTCGCGGCTTCGGCGAAGCCGCCGCCGGCAGCCAGAGCGAGGCATTCATGTCGGGCTGCCTGGTGACGGGACGGAGCGACCAGGACGTCGCGATGGCCGCCCGCTGACGCGTATCATCCGGCGGCAGGCCAGCTACGCCCGAAGTCGCAGGCACGGGCGTCGGTTCGCACTGCCTGTCGCCACGTCCCGATCGACGTTTCGGCGGACGTCGCCGTCCGCCCTCCCTTCCCCGCTACCCCCGACATGACCGATTCGAACACCGCGCTGATCCAGCGCTTCTACACGGCCTTCCAGCAGCGCGACATCGACGCGATGCTCGCGTGCTATGCCGACGACGTCGTATTCAGCGATCCCGCATTCGGCGAACTGCGCGGTGAACTCGCGCGCGACATGTGGCGGATGCTGGTCGCGCGGGCCCAGGAGTTCTCGCTGACGTTCGGCGAAGTCGCCGCGGACGAGCAGGCCGGGCGTGCGAAGTGGAGCGCGCACTACCGGTTCGCCGCGACCGGACGGATGGTGGCCAACCGGATCGACGCGCGATTCCGGTTTCGCGACGGATGCATCGTCGAGCATCGCGACCATTTCGACCTGTGGCGCTGGGCGCGTCAGGCACTCGGCATGAAAGGCGCGCTGCTGGGCTGGACGTCTTTCATGCAGCGCGCGATCCGCGCGCAGGCACGGAAAAATCTCGACGCATATCGCGCCAAACGCAAATAAGCCAGGCGGCGCGGTCGCGCCGCTACGGCTTCATCGCCGCATCGATCGGGTCGCAGGCCATATTCGGCAACGCGCCGTCCAGACTTGAGGCCGTTCTGGCGATACCGGCTTTCATCGGCCTCCGGATGCCGCCGGCAAGCCCTACGCGCCCTTTGCCGTAGCCGTACGTGGTGGGCGCGATGTCCGGCCGTCGCGGCCGGCAGCATCGCACCGTCCCGATAAGTAGATCCCGCGCTTCCCCCCCCCGCCATACATACGACCGGCAGAACAGGCTCCTCCCCTGCGACCGCGCATCCCTTCTTGCGCGTCTTAACTCTTATATAAGACATAAGACATTTGACGTTCCACATCATTGAGATTAGAATTCCGCTCAAAGCAGTGCCTGGAATAGCCCCGGAGTGCCGGCAAGGCCTTCCCCTCAAACGCAATATCAGCAGGTCTCCCCATGCTTGAAAACTTTCGTGCTCACGTGGCCGCCCGCGCCGCGCTCGGTATTCCTCCCCTGCCGCTGACGGCTCAACAGACCGCCGAACTGGTCGAATTGCTGACGAACCCGCCCGCCGGCGAAGAGCAGACGCTGGTCGACCTGATCACCCATCGCGTGCCTGCCGGCGTCGACGAAGCCGCCCGCGTGAAGGCCGGCTTCCTGGCCGCCGTGGCCAAGGGCGAGACCGCCTGCCCGCTGATCTCGCGTGCACGCGCCACCGAGCTGCTCGGCACGATGCTCGGCGGCTACAACATCCAGCCGCTGATCGAGCTGCTGTCGGACGAAGCCGTCGCCGCGGTGGCCGCCGACGCGCTGAAGAAAACCCTGCTGATGTTCGACCAGTTCCATGACGTGAAGGAACTCGCCGACAAGGGCAACGCGCACGCGAAGGCCGTGCTGCAAAGCTGGGCCGATGCCGAATGGTTCACGAGCCGCCCGGAAGTACCGGAAAGCCTGACCATCACCGTGTTCAAGGTCACGGGCGAAACCAACACCGACGACCTGTCGCCGGCGCCGGACGCCACCACCCGCCCGGACATCCCGATGCACGCGCTGGCGATGCTGAAGAACGCACGCCCGGGCATCACGCCGGAAGAAGACGGCAAGCGCGGGCCGGTCAAGTTCATCGAATCGCTGAAGGAAAAGGGTCACCTGGTCGCCTACGTCGGCGACGTGGTGGGCACTGGCTCCTCGCGCAAGTCGGCCACCAACTCGGTGCTGTGGTTCACCGGCGAAGACATCCCGTTCGTCCCGAACAAGCGCTTCGGCGGCGTGTGCCTCGGCGGCAAGATCGCCCCGATCTTCTACAACACGATGGAAGACGCCGGCGCGCTGCCGATCGAGCTCGACGTGTCGCAAATGGAAATGGGCGACGTGGTCGAACTGCGCCCGTACGAAGGCAAGGCCCTGAAGGACGGCCAGGTCATCGCCGAATTCCAGGTGAAGTCCGACGTGCTGTTCGACGAAGTGCGCGCCGGCGGCCGCATTCCGCTGATCATCGGCCGCGGCCTGACCGCGAAGGCACGTGAAGCGCTCGGCCTCGCGCCCTCGACGCTGTTCCGCCTGCCGCACCAGCCGGCCGACAGCGGCAAGGGTTTCTCGCTCGCGCAGAAGATGGTCGGCCGCGCCTGCGGTCTGCCGGAAGGCCAGGGCGTGCGCCCGGGCACGTACTGCGAACCGAAGATGACCTCGGTCGGCTCGCAGGACACCACGGGCCCGATGACCCGCGACGAACTGAAGGATCTCGCGTGCCTCGGCTTCTCGGCCGACCTCGTGATGCAGTCGTTCTGCCACACCGCCGCTTATCCGAAGCCGGTCGACGTGAAGACGCACCAGACGCTGCCGAACTTCATCAGCACGCGCGGCGGCATCGCGCTGCGCCCGGGCGACGGCGTGATCCACTCGTGGCTGAACCGCATGCTGCTGCCCGACACCGTCGGCACCGGCGGCGATTCGCACACGCGCTTCCCGATCGGCATCAGCTTCCCGGCAGGCTCGGGTCTCGTCGCGTTCGCGGCCGCCACCGGCACGATGCCGCTGGACATGCCGGAATCGGTGCTGGTCCGCTTCAAGGGCAAGATGCAACCGGGCGTCACGCTGCGCGACCTCGTCAACGCGATTCCGCTGTACGCGATCAAGCAAGGCATGCTGACGGTCGCCAAGCAAGGCAAGAAGAACATCTTCTCAGGCCGCATTCTCGAAATCGAAGGCCTGCCCGACCTGAAGGTCGAGCAAGCGTTCGAGCTGTCGGATGCGTCGGCCGAGCGTTCGGCTGCCGGTTGCACGGTGCACCTGAACAAGGAGCCGATCATCGAATACCTGAACAGCAACGTCACGCTGCTCAAGTGGATGATCGCGCAGGGCTACCAGGATCCGCGCAGCCTGCAGCGCCGCATCGCGGCGATGGAACAGTGGCTGGCCGACCCGCAACTGCTGTCGCCGGATGCCGACGCCGAATACGCGGCCGTCATCGAGATCGACCTCGCCGACATCCACGAGCCGATCGTCGCGTGCCCGAACGATCCGGACGACGTGAAGACGCTGTCGGACGTCGCCGGTGCGAAGATCGACGAAGTGTTCATCGGCTCGTGCATGACCAACATCGGCCACTTCCGTGCCGCGTCGAAGCTGCTGGAAGGCAAGCGCGACATTCCGGTCAAGCTGTGGGTCGCGCCGCCGACCAAGATGGACCAGAAGCAGCTGACGGAAGAAGGCCACTACGGCGTGTTCGGCACGGCCGGCGCGCGCACCGAAATGCCGGGCTGCTCGCTGTGCATGGGCAACCAGGCACAGGTGCGCGAAGGCGCGACGGTCATGTCGACGTCGACCCGCAACTTCCCGAACCGCCTCGGCAAGAACACGAACGTGTACCTCGGCTCGGCGGAACTGGCGGCGATCTGCTCGCGTCTGGGCAAGATCCCGACCAAGGAAGAGTACATGGCCGACATGGGCGTGCTCACCGCCAACGGCGACAAGATCTATCAGTACATGAACTTCGACCAGATCGAAGACTTCAAGGAAGTGGCCGACACCGTGCAGATCTAAGCATGCAGTCGGGTTGCGGCGGGTGGTCGACGTCGCAGCGCACCGAAAGGCGCCGCGGGCCGAATGGCCGCGGCGCTTTTTTTATGCGTCGGCGAACGGAAGCGCCTGCGCGGTCAGTCGTACAGCGCGTGAAGCCGCTCGACCACGTCGAACGGCAAACCTTCGTCATAGCCGTCCGCTTCGTCGAGATCAACGTACTCGCGACCGTCGGCGGGCTGCAGCATCAGTGCCGGCACGGGCCGCGCGACCGGTACATCCGGATAATCGTTCGGGCCCGCGCCATCGAAGTCATGCGGATCGAACCAGATTCCGCGACCGGCGTAATAGCCTTCCGCATAACGTTGCTCGATTTCGCGAAGCAACCGGAACGTCTCCAGTTGATACGACGTGTCGCCCAGATCGCTTTCGTTCGCATACTGCACGAACCACGCGGCGCCGAGATTCCAGTAGATCAGCAGCGCGGTCGCGCGATCGATGTTGCGGTTGTCCAGCAGCCAGCGCAACGCACGGCCGTTGTCGTCGTAATTGGAGCGTGCGGCGAACCGGTGCCACTGCTCGGGTGTCGCGCCCTCGAGCCAGGTCCGGACGATGTCCCACGCCTTCTGTTCGATTTCGGAGTCGTCCATGGATTGCGCCTTGCGGAATGAGCGGTAACGGGAAGGGCTTCGATGACCGGCGATTCCAGCGCCGCTTCGCGACACTCATGCGGCGCCGCCGCCCGGCTCGCGACGGATCACCAGTTCGTTGAAGCCGGTGCCCGCATCGGGCTCGCGCGAGAAACGATGCGCGGGCAGCAGCGCGAGCAGGATCTCGGCCGTCGTGCGCACCACGCAGCCGTGCGCGACATGGCCGCCCGTCACGCGGCCGTCTGCGTCCGAGACCGACATATGCAGATGCGCGCCGTCCGGCGACACCGAACCGGCCAGCGTCAGGATTTCGAGGTCGCCGCGCAGCTCGGTCGGCTGGTCGGCGCCGGCGAAGCGCAGCTGCGCGACGCTCAGGCTACCGATGCCCTGGATCACGAAGGCCGCGTGCGAGTCGTGGCGACGCAACGCCGCTTCGATGGCGCCGCGCAGATCGTCGCCGGGGGAAAGGCGCAGTGGATGGGCTTGCATGGTCGATAACCTGTTCGTCAGCGGATTGTCGACCAAGGGTAAGTTCACGCCGACAATCCCGCAAGTCACCCCGCTCCGCCCGTCCCAGCCCGCCTCTCCCGCCTGCGTCTGCGCGCCATGCCGGCACCGCACTCATGAGAATTGCTGATGAATCCACCGCCAAAGAATCGTTTGTTGCGGTGGAATCCGACTTCGATAATTTGTCCCGAGGCCCGCATCCTGCCCCGCTCAGGTCAGGGCAACACATTCAACAGATGCCCAGGAGACGAGACAATGAACGCCCCCGCCGAAGTCAAACAATTTCCGCTGGTCCAGCTCGAAACCGTACTGAAGCCGATCGACCAGGCCACCGGCCTCGGCAACGAGTTCTACACCGACGAGCAGTATTTCAAGCACGAGCGCGATGCGGTGCTGAGCCGCGACTGGGTCTGCATCGGCTTCGCCGACGATATCAAGCAGAACTCGTCGGTCCGACCGATCGATTTCATGGGCCTGCCGCTGCTGATGATGCGCAACCGCGAAGGCGTGCTCCAGGTGTTCCACAACGTCTGCAGCCATCGCGGCATGAAGCTGGTGCACGAAGCCGGCGAGATTCAGGGCGTGATCCGTTGCCAGTATCACTCGTGGACCTACGATCTCAACGGCGTGCTCAAGGGCACGCCGCACGTCGGCGGAATCAACCAGCACAAGGACCCGCGTTTCGCCTGTGAAAAGCACGGCCTGAAGGCGCTGCGCAGTCACGTGTGGATGGGCATGGTGTTCGTGAACCTGTCGGGCACCGCGCCCGATTTCGACGAAGCGATCAAGCCGCTGACCGATCGCTGGCAGCCGTTCCTCGGCACCGATGGCCTGTCGCTGATCCGCGCGCCGCACGACAGCGGGTCGTGGTCGCTGGAGGTCAACTGCAACTGGAAGCTGGCCGTGGAGAATTACTGCGAGGCCTATCACCTCCCGTGGGTTCATCCGTCGCTGAACTCGTATTCGCGCCTGGAAGACCACTACAACATCGCGTTCGCCGACCGCTTCGCCGGCCAGGGCAGCCGCGCGTACAACCTCGCCGACGTCGAAGGTACGTCGCTGCCGACCTTCCCGACGTGGCCTCGCGATCGGCTGCGCACGGCCGAATACGTCGCGCTGTTCCCGAACGTGCTGCTCGGCATCCAGGCCGACCACGCGTTCGCGATGGTCCTGCAGCCGGTGGCGGCAAACCGCACGGTCGAGCATCTGCGGCTGTTCTTCGTCGGCGACGACGCCGCGCACGATCCGGGCTATGCGGCAAGCCGGCACGCGGTGCTGGCCGCGTGGCGCGTGGTGTTCTCGGAAGACATCGGCGCCGTCGAAGGCATGCAGGCCGGTCGCCAGTCGCCGGGCTTCAAGGGTGGCGTGTTCTCGCCCGAAATGGACGCGCCCACCCATTATTTCCATCGCTGGATGGCCAGCCAGGTGCTCGAGAACGGACAGGCGCACTAGGAGCCCGCAATGGAAAACGCACTCAACCGACACTGGCTGAACTATATCGACGGCGAATGGGTCGACAGCCCGCGCCGCCTCGACGTCGCGAACCCGGCCGACGCGGAACCGTTCGCGACCGTTGCATTGGCATCGACCGACGACGCCGAGCGCGCACTCGACGCCGCGACGCGCTGCGCGGACAGCGGCGCGCTGACCCGCCCGCGCCCTGCAGAACGCGTCAAGTGGCTGCTGCGCATCGCTGACGAAATCCGTGCGATAACGGAGGAAGGCGCGCGCATTCTTTGTCGTGAAAACGGCAAGCGCCTGAGCGACGCACGTGACGAGTTCGTCGAGGCCGCGCGCTACTTCGAATACTACGCAGGCCTCGCCGACAAGCTCGAAGGCATCTCGGTGCCGCTCGGCGACGACTACGTCGACTTCACGCACTACGAACCGATGGGCGTGTCGGTGCAGATCGTGCCGTGGAATTTCCCGGTGTCGATCTGCGCGCGCTCGCTGGCGCCGGCACTGGCCGCCGGCAACGCGGTGATCGTGAAGTCGCCGGAACTCTCGCCGCTGGGCATGTGCACGCTGTTCGAGGCAATCGAACGCGCAGGCCTGCCGCGCGGTGCGGTACAACTGCTGTGCGGCCTCGGTAGCGAAGTCGGTGCCCATCTCGCCGCGAGTCCGAAGACCCGGCAAATCGTCTTCACCGGCTCGGTGCCGACCGGCCGCGCGATTCTCGCGGCCGCCGCGCAATGGGCGACGCCCAGCGTGATGGAACTCGGCGGCAAATCGGCGGCCATCGCGTTTCCCGATTGCGACCGCGAACAACTGCTCACCAGCGTGAAGAGCGGCATCTTCTTCAACGCGGGCCAGGTGTGCTCGGCGATGTCGCGCCTCGTCGTGCATCGAAGCATTTACGACGAAGTGGTTGCCGCTGTCGCGAATCTGGCGCGCGACCTCGTCGCCGGCCGTGGCGAACACGACCCCGACCACACGCCGCTGATCAGCGCGGACCAGCTCGACCGTGTCGCGTCGATGTGCCGCGAGGCGATCGAAGCGGGCGCGCGGGCCGTCGCCGGCGGCGATCGGCTCGGCGGCCGCGGCGGGCACTACATGCAGCCGACCGTGTTCGCCGACGTGCATCCGCGGATGAAGATCGCACGCGAGGAAGTGTTCGGACCCGTGCTGGCCGTGATCCCGTTCGACACCGAAGACGAAGCCGTCGAGATCGCGAACGGCACGCCGTTCGGCCTCGTGGCCGGCGTGTTCACGCGCGACGTCAATCGCGCGCTGCGCTTCACGCGGCGCCTGCGCGCCGGACAGGTGTTCGTCAACGAATGGTATGCCGGCGGCATCGAAACGCCGTTCGGCGGCATCGGCCTGTCCGGGTTCGGCCGCGAAAAAGGCCAGGAAGCGATCTACAGCTACGTGCGGACGAAGAACGTGGCGTTCCGCGTCGCCCGCGACTGAGAGAGACACGACGATGAAGAAGTGGCTCTGTGTCATTTGCGGGCTGATCTACGACGAGGCCGAGGGCTGGCCCAAAGACGGCATCGCCGCCGGCACGCGCTGGGAAGACGTGCCGGACGACTGGAAATGTCCCGAGTGCGGCGTCGGCAAGTCCGATTTCGAAATGATCGAAATCGGCAACGACGCGGCGTCGGCCGCACCGGCCGTGCCAGTCGTGCCAGCCGTGCCGATGCCGTCGCCGCCGGCCGTCGCCGCCGGGCCGACGCGCGCGCCGATCGTCATCGTCGGTTCGGGTCACGCCGGCTACAGCCTCGCGCAGGCCGTGCGCCAGCGCGATCCCGACGCCGACATCGTGATCCTGACACGCGAATCGGGTCATCTCTATTCGAAGCCGGCGCTGTCGATCGCGACCTCGCAGGGCCGCAGCGCGGACGCGCTGATCGTCGAATCGCCGTTCGACATCGAGCGGCGCCTGAAGCTGCGCGTGTACCCGCACTGCGACGTGCTGGCGATCGATGCGGCGTCGCACGTCGTGCGCACCGCGTTCGGCCCGATGCCGTATGCGAAGCTCGTCCTCGCGCTCGGCGCGAGCCCGATCCGCATCGACGTCGCGGGGCGCGCCGACGCGCTGCTCAGCGTCAACAACCTCGACGACTATCGCGAACTGCGTGGCCGGCTGCACGGCGCATCGCGCGTCGCGATCGTAGGCGACGGGCTGATCGGCTGCGAATTCGCGAACGACCTGGCCGCCAGCGGCTTCGACGTGAACGTGATCGGTCTCGGTCAGTGGCCGCTCGAACGCCTGCTGCCGAAGCAGGCCGGCCAGCACCTGCAACGCGCGCTCGCCGGCCTCGGCGTCGGCTGGCATCCGCGCAACTCGGTCGCGGCCATCGATGGCGAGCCCGGAAGCTGGACGCTCACGCTCGCGAACGGCAGCCGGCTCGACGCGGACGTCGTGATTTCCGCGGTCGGCCTCGCGCCGAACGTCGCGCTCGCGGCCGCATGCGGAATCGACGTCGGCCGCGGCATCCGCACCGATGCGCAACTGCGGACCAGCCTGCCAGACGTGTACGCGCTCGGCGATTGCGTCGAGATCGACGGCCGGCCGGCACCGTACCTCGCGCCGATCAATCACGGCGTGAGCGCCCTGGCACGCACGCTGACCGGCCAGCCGACCGACGTGTGCTACCCGCCGATGCCTGTCCATGTGAAGACGCCCGTTGCACCGCTGAGCTTCCTGCCGCCGCCCGCAGCAGCAGCCGGTGAATGGCGCGTCGACGCAACCGCCGACGGCTTCAGCTGCGCGCACGTCGACGGCGCGGGCCGCCTGTGCGGCTTCGCACTGATCGGCCAGCAAGCGCAGACGCTGCGGGCCGGCTGGGTGAACGCGTGCAAGTCCGCCACCGGCCAAACCGTGTCCTGACATTCCAAGAACATCATGAACCTGCCCCACGACGACAGCAGTTGCGGCTGGTATGCTGCACTGCCCCTTCCCGCGCCCGCGAACCGGCTTGCCGGTCGCCAGGTGGCCGACTACGCCGTGATCGGCGCCGGCTTCGTCGGCCTCGCGGCCGCCCGCCGGCTCGCGCTTCACGAGCCCGACGCCCGCATCCTGCTGGTGGATGCGCAACGCGTCGGCGAAGGCGCATCGGGCCGCAACTCCGGCTTCGTGATCGACCTGCCGCACAAGTTCGCGCTCGAAAATCCGGACCCGGAATTCAAGCAGCGCCTGTTGCGCCTGAACCGCGCGGCAATCGCGCAGCTTCAGGCGCTGATCGGCGAACACGACATCGCGTGCCAGTGGTCGCATGCCGGCAAATATCAGGGCGCGGTCGGCGAACGCGGCCTCGCCTATCTCGAACACTTCGAGAAGCTGATGAGCGGTCTCGGCGAACCGTTTCGCTCCGTCGAAGGCGCGGCGCTGAACGCGGTGCTCGGCACGTCGCACTACAGCCGCGCGGTGTACACGCCGGGCTGCTATCTGATGCAGCCGGCCGCGCTCGTGCGCGGGCTCGCCCGCTCGCTGCCGGAAAACGTCGAGCTACTCGAGCACTCGCCGATCCTGCGCGTCGAGCGCGACGTCGGCGGCTACGCGCTGCACGGCGCGAACGGGCAGATCCATGCGCGGCGCCTGCTGCTCGGGACGAGCATCTTCACGCGCGAATTCGGCTACCTGCAGAACCGCCTGCTGCCCGTGATGACGTTCGCGAGCTGGACCGCGCCGCTGGACGACGCACAGAGCCGACGCTACCGTGGCCGGTTCGACTGGGGGCTGACGCCGGCCGACCATGCGGGTACGACCGTTCGCATGACGCAGGACCGACGCATCATCATCCGCAACACGTACCGGCACGTGCCGAAGTACGGCCGCAGCGTCGACGAAGCCGCGCGCCACGCAATTCGCGCCGATCACCGCAACGCGTTCCTTGCGCGCTTCCCGGAACTGTCGGACGTGCCGTTCACGCACACCTGGGGCGGCGTTTATGCGATCTCGCGCAACTTCACCAACTTCTTCGGCGAACTGGAAGACGGCGTGTTCGCATCCGCATGCGACAACGGCGTCGGCGCGGCATGGGGCACGATCTCCGGCACGCTGCTGGCCGACCGCGCGGTCGGCGCGTCGTCGCCGCTGCTCGACGACATCCATGCGGTCACCGGCATGCCGTCGCTGAACCCGCCGGAGCCGTTGCTCGGGCTCGGCGTGCGGACCCGCATCCGGCTCGCCGCGTGGAAAAGCCGGAGCGAGCTGTGAACGCCCGTGCCGACGCGACCGCCTCGGCCCGGCTAGTCGACCACGCCGATCTCGGCTTCGTGGTGCGCGGCGGCCCGCCGGGCGCCGCGTATGTTGCGCGTGCGCTGCCGGACGACGTGTCGCCGAACCTAGGCATCGGTTTCGCCCGCTGGGAAGGGGCGAAAGTGAGCTGGACCACGCTGTACGAAGAGGCGATCTTCACGATCGAAGGCTGCCTCGAAGTCGATACCGGCGGCGTCACGCATCGCGTCAGTCCGGGCCAGGTACTGTGGCTGCCGAAGTACACGACGCTCGTCTACTCCGGCTTCGCGCTGTTCGGCTACGTGGTCTATCCGGGAAACTGGAAACAGACGTGCGACGACGCGGATCGGGACGAGCCCGAGCGCCACGCGCCGCCTCGCTGAGCGGCGGGTTCGGGTAGTGTCGTTCTCGACTTGACGGCGCCCGCGGCTCGGGCAGAATTCGGTCGAGAACCAGCCCGACCAGCAGGACGCCCGGCGGGAAACGCGCGCCGGGCGCGTTTCCCGTCACGCCGCCGAAACGGGACTCGACTGACAAAAAGCTGTACGGAGACACCCGTTCCCCCATGAAGATCCAGCCATTGCCGCCGTTCAAGGCATTGATCGCTTTCGAGGCGACCGCGCGCCTCGGCAGCTTCACGCGCGCGGCGGACGAACTCAACGTCACCCAGGGCGCGATCAGCCGGCAGATCGGCCTGCTCGAAGACATGCTCGGCGCCCATCTGCTCGATCGCACCACCCGTTCGGTGCGCCTGACGCCGACCGGCGAGCAGTACTTCCAGTCCTGTCGGGAGTCCTTACTATCGCTCGCCGAGGCCACGCAACTGGTCAAGCGCTGGCACGGCGATCAGCAGGTGACGGTCGCGACCAGCACCGCGCTCGCGTCGCTGTGGCTGCTGCCGCGCATTCCGGAATTCAACGAGACGCACAGCGGCATCGACCTGCGCATCGTCGCGTACGACCACGTAAAGGATTACCGCAAGCTGGAGTGCGACCTCGCGGTCTACTACTGCAAGAGCCCGCCCGAATCGATCAAGAGCACGCCGATCTGCAGCGAGGAAATCTTTCCGATCTGCAGCCCCGCTTATCTCGCGCGCCGTCCGGAGGTGCGCCGTGCGGAAGATCTCGCGTCATGCACCTGGCTGTGGCTCGACGAATCGGAGCGCGACTGGGTCACGTGGCCCGACTGGTTCCGTCGCCTCGGGCTGCCGGCCGTCGCTCCGCGCAACAAGATCAACCTCAACAACTATGCGATGGTGATCCAGGCCGCGTTGAGCGGGCAAGGCGTCGCGCTCGGCTGGCGCAACCTGATCGACCCGTACCTGCGGGACGGCACGCTGGTGCGCGCGGTACCGGAAACGCTCGAAACGGACGGCCAGTTCCTGATTCTCGAGCCGTCCGGCCCGCATGAACGGCGCAAGAGCGTCGGCAGTTTCCGCGACTGGCTGCTGTCGCTCCGCTAGATTCGACACGTCGCGTTTTTCGTTATTCCTTCACGGCGTTTTCGTCGGACGGAATGCGTTCGCGTGCGCGCACCGCAAGCGCGCCGGACAACGGTTCCGCACGCTGCGTCTATTACAAAAAATGATGAATCGACGCACGAAATATCGTTTGTCCGGCCCGGCCGATTTCCACACACTCTCCTTGCCAGTTGATCCAGATCAGGTCGTCAGAACCTTCATCGGCTGGACCTGCCGTCCTGCACAAACACAAGGAGACATCATCGTGTCAAAAGCCCTATCTTCCACGCCGAGCGCGCGCACGCAGCGCGCCGGCGCGCAATCCGTCAAGCACCGGCGCTTCCTGGCGAAACTCACGACCGTGATTTCCGGCGGGATGTTCATTGACGGTTTCATCCTCGGCTGCATCGGCATCGTGATGCCGGCGATCAGCCGCGACCTGCAACTGTCGCCGGCCTGGGAAGGCCTGATCGGCGCATCCGCGCTGATCGGCATCTTCATCGGCGGCCCGCTCGGCGGATGGCTCGCCGACAAGGTCGGGCGCCGACCGATGTTCACGATCGATCTCGCGATCTTCCTCGTCGGGTCGGCCGCGCAGTTCTTCGTGACCGATGCATGGCAACTGTTCATCGTGCGCGTGCTGATGGGCATCGCGATCGGCGCCGACTATTCGATCGGCTGGCCGCTGCTCGCCGAATTCTCGCCGGCCCGCCTGCGCGGCAAGCTGCTGTCGATCGTCGAGCTCGCGTGGTACGTCGGATACCTGATTTCCTATGCGGTGGGCTACGGTCTCACCGTATCGTCGACGGCCGGCTGGCACGTGATCCTCGGCCTCAGCACGGTGCCGACCGTCATCGTGTTCCTGCTGCGCCTCGGCACGCCCGAATCGCCGCGCTGGTTGATGAGCCAGGGCCGCACGGACGAAGCACGGGCGCTCGCGGAAGAGCACATGGAGCCGGAAGAGCTGCACGACCTCCAGTCCCAGCGCGCGACCGGCAAGCAAGGCTTCGGCCGCCTGTTCTCGGCCGACTACCTCAAGACCACGATGTTCGTGTCGATCTTCTGGGTGTGCAACGTCACGCCGTACTTCGCGATCGGCTCGTTTGCGCCGATCGTGCTGGAGAAGCTCGGGCTCAAGGAGGGACTGACGGGCGGCCTGGTGCTGAACGGCGTCGCGGTGCTGGGCACGATCGTCACGGTGATGTTCGTCGAGCGTGTCGGCCGTCGCATGCTCGGCATCCCGCCGTTCTTCATCTCGGCGGCCGCGCTGGTGGGCGTTGCACTGTTCGCGCATGTGTCGCCCGTCGTCATTCTCGTCTGCTTCTTCACGTTCTCGCTGGTCAACGCGATTTCCACGACGCTGTGCGGCGTCTATCCGGGCGAAGTGTTCCCCACGGAAATCCGCGGGATCGGCGTGGGCTTCGCGACCGCGTTCTCGCGCATCGGCGCCGCGCTCGGCACGTTCCTGTTGCCGCAGGTCATCAGCGCGTACGGGGTCAACGTCGCGCTGCTCATTGCCGCCGGCATCTGTCTGTTCGGCGGGATCGTGTCGTACTGGCTGGCACCTGAAACCAAAGGCAAGCTGCTGAGCGAAGTGTCCGCCCCGCAACGGGGAACGGCAGCGGTCCGCACGGCCGGCTGACACGGACATCCGCCGTCGAGGGCGGGCGCATTGAACGTGCATGCGCTCGGCCCCGGCGACGACGTGCTTCGCGAATGGGCCGACGCCGGGCTCGCGCTGCTGGGTCTAGCGAAAGCAGATCGACGGACAGTGCCGATGCGTGGCGAGCCGAACGAACGCAAGCCTCACACCGCAAACCGCTCGCTCGCGAACTGCGCATCCGGCACGCCCGCGGCAATCGCCGCATCACGCGCCGCCTGCACGAGCGGCGGCGGCCCGCACACGTAGATATCCGGCGACGCCCCCGCTTCTTCGAGCGCCGCGCGCAACGCGTCGACCGGCGTGCCGCGATAGCCGCCCCACTCCCCGCCCGGCCGCCATACGCACAGCTCGACGCGCAACTGCGGCAGCTCCGCCTGCAAGCGCGCCAGCTCGTCGAGCATGAACAGTTCGCTTTCCTGATTGACGCCGAAGAACAGTCGCGCGTCCGCCGTCTCCTGATAATCGGCCATGCGTCGCAACATCGACAGGATCGGCGCGAGCCCCGTGCCGCCGGCGACGAGCCAGCGTGGCCGCAGGCTATCCGCGAACATCCCGAAGCCGCCCATCGGCACACGGACGGTCAGCGGATCGCCCGGCCGCGCCCGCTCGCGCAGGTAGGTCGAAAACCATCCGCCAACCCGCAGCCGGATCAGGAATTCGAGGCGACCGTCCCAGTTGCTCGTGTTCGCCAGCGAATACGGGCGGCGCAGGCCGCTGCCCGGCACCTCCAGCTCCGCGAACTGGCCGGGCTCGAACTCCACGGCCGAACCGGAAGCGTCGTCGGGCTGGACCTGCAGCTCGATGCGCATCGTGTCGGCCGCGACCGTCTCGAGCGCCGCGATCCGCGCGGTGCGCACGGGCACCGGATGCAGCAGCACCTTGGTCCGGTCATACGGCGCGGCGATGCGCAGATCGCCGCGCGGCGTGGTCCGGCACAGCAGGACCGCACCGCGCTGGCCGGCGGGCAGCACGCCCGCGCTGTCGGGCTGCATCTCGTACGCGCCGTCGACGACGGTCGCCTGGCATGCGCCGCAGCTTCCGCGCCGGCATTGCGACGGCAGCGTGATGTCGGCGTCGGCCGCCGCCGACAGCAGATCCTGTTCGGCCGCGCAACCGAAGCCGAACCGCTCGCCGTCGCGTGTCGTGATCTCGATCCGGTAAGTCATCGAACGGTCCCGGTCAGGCGGCCGTGCGCGCCAGCGACGCAGCAAGGTCGGCGCCGGCGTCGCCGATCGGCTGGATGCCGAACTGTTCGACCAGCACCGCGAGCACGTCCGGCGTGATGAAGGCCGGCAACGTCGGCCCGAGGCGGATGTTGCGCAGGCCGAGCGCGAGCAGCGTCAGCAGCACGGCCGCCGCCTTCTGCTCGAACCACGAGATCACGAGCGACAGCGGCAGGTCGTTCACGCCGCATTCGAACGCGTCGGCGAGCGCCGTGGCGATCCGGATCGCCGAATAGCTGTCGTTGCACTGTCCGACGTCGAGCAGGCGCGGAATGCCGCCGATCTCTCCGAACGCATGCCGGTTGAACCGGTACTTGTTGCAGCCGAGCGTCATCACCACCGTGTCGTCGGGCGCCTGCTCCGCGAACTCGGTGTAGTAGTTGCGGCCCGGCGCCGCGCCGTCGCAGCCGCCGATCAGGAAGAAATGGCGGATCCGGCCGGCCTTCACCGCATCGATGACCTGGTCCGCGACGCCGAGCACCGCATGGCGGCCGAAGCCGACGGTGATCGTCTCCTGCGGCGCGGTGGCCGGGAAACCGGGCAGCGCCTGCGCGGCGCGGATCAGCATCGAGAAATCGTGATGCTCGAGATGGCGCACGCCCGGCCAGCCGACCGGCCCTGTCGTGAAGATCCGCTGCCGGTATTGCGCCATCGGCTCGATGATGCAGTTGGACGTCATCAGGATCGGCCCGGGGAAATGCGCGAAGTCGCTCTGCTGGTCCTGCCACGCGCCGCCGTAGTTGCCGACGAGATGCGGAAAAGCCTTGAGCGCCGGATACGCGTGGGCCGGCAGCATTTCGCCGTGCGTGTACACATGGATACCGGTGCCGGCCGTCTGTTCGAGCAGCGCGTGTAAATCGCCGAGATCGTGGCCCGACACGAGGATCGCCTTGCCCGCGACCGGCGACACGCGCACGGCCGTCGGTTGCTGCGCCCCGAAACGGCCGGTGTTCGCGCCGTCGAGCAGTTCCATCACCGTCAGGTTCAGTCGGCCAAGTTCGAGAGCCTGGGCGAGTAGCGCGTCGACGTCGTCGGGTTCGCTGGCGAGAAACGCGAGCGCCGCTTCGACGCCTTCGTAGATGTCGTCGCGCTCGTAGCCGAGCACCCGCGCATGATGCGCATACGCACACACGCCCTTCAGCCCGTACAGCACCAGCGCGCGCAGGCCGACGATGTCCGCGCCTGCGTCGTCGAGCCCCTTGTCCACCCCGACGGTGGCCGCCTGCGCGAGCAGGCCGGTCAAATCGGCCGCCGGCTGCCACGTCGCCGGCCCCTGCGGTGCCGGCACGATCGTTCCGGCCGCGCGCGCGTGCGCTTCGCATAGCGCCTTCACGCGGTCGCGCGTCTGCGCTGCTTCACGCAGCAGCGCGACGAAACGCGCCGCGTGGAAATTCACGTTGGTCAGCGTCGTGAACATCGCGTACAGCACGAACCGGTCCGCGTCGCGATGGGGCTTGCCCGCCGCCCGCGCGATCGCGCCGTATTGCGCGACGCCCTTCACCGCATGGATCAGCAGGTCCTGCAGATCGGCCGTCGTTGCATCCTTGCCGCAGTTGCCTTTCGTCGACGCGCAACCGGGCCGTGCGCCGGTCCGGTCGGTCTGTTCGCATTGGTAGCAAAACACGGTGCTCTCCTTTCTCGATCATGGGGGCGCGGATCGGCGCGACGGCGGCGGAACGCAGGTTCCTTGCCGCCGGGCATCTCGCCCGCTTCAAGATGCGTGTTTCATGCATCTTTTTCATGATGTTTCGGCGCGCCTTTCGCTGCCGTGATGCAGATCAACAAACGGCACGCACGCGGTGAGGCAACTTGTCGCTACGACCGCTCGCCGGCCTCGGTTGCGGGTTCGTTGTCGTTGCCGTCGCCGTTCTCCTCGCCGGCATCCGCGCATTCGATGCCCCAGTCGCCGTACCGGTACCAGTCGTCGCCGAGCAGTTCGCTCGGGTGCTGCGTGCGGCTGGAGCCGTTGCCGCAACGCATCGCGTGGGTCGGACAGTAGTTGTCGCATCCCCAGCAGATCCGCTCCGGATGGACGGGATGCAGCGGAAACTTCTTGGCCATGACGAGTCGTCCTCCCGGTGTCGTGTCGTGCGTAACCGTTCGACTCTAGTTCACCGGCGCAACGAGCCCCCTGCGGCATGGTTTCGCACCGGCTGTCGCCCGTCGGCTAGGCATGCGGACGCGATTGGTCTAGTCTGCACGGTATTGCGCGACGCAAGCCGCCTCAACCCGAATTCCGTGTGATGACGACCATTCCGAACCGACGATCCCGCCTGCGCGGCGGCCTGCTTGGCGTGCTGTACGGCGAACAGGCGTTGCCCGATCGATGGATCGCGACGCTGCGCGGGAAAGAGACGGTCGAGGACTGGCTCGCGAAGTTGTGAATACAACCTCACAGGCCGGCCGCCCAAAGCAAAAAGACCCGGCCCACATCGGCCGGGTCTTTCCGTTCACTTCATCCGCCGCGGCGGAGTGCGCTTACGCCTCCAGCGCCTCCAGCACCTTCCCCTTCGTCTCGATCCCGACGAAGTGCACGGTCAGCGCCGCGATCAGCGGCACGACGCCGATCAGGTAGAACGCCGGCGCGAGGTTCCCGCCGATGATCGCGTGCGGCACGACCATCGGCGCGACGAACGACGCGATCTTCAGCCACGCGCTGCCGAGTCCGCAGCCCGACGCGCGGATGCTCGTCGGATACTGCTCCGGCGTATAGACGTATGCGGTAATGAATCCCGACGCCATCAGCCCGAGCGACAGCGAGCAGAAGATCGCGACCACATACACCGACGACGCGTGATAGATGCCGGCGAGCGCCAGCGACAGCGCGCACAGCACGAACGACCACACGATCACCGGCTTGCGGCCGAGCTTGTCGACCAGCAGCGCGGAGGCCAGCGACCCGAGCACGCCCATCACCGAGCCGATCACCGCGAGGTTCAGCGCGAGCTGCAGCGGCGCGTGATAGAAGTTCTTGTAGATCGTCGGCAGCCACGTGGACAGCCCGTACTGGATGAACCCGCAGGTCGCCCACAACGTCGCCACCGCGAGCGTGCGCTTGCGATAGGCGGCGCTGAACAGGTCGCTCATCCTGCGCTTCGGATGCTGGCGCACCATCTCGTCGAACGCGGCCACCTGCGTGACCGGCGGCAACTCGCCGCGCACCGATCCTTCGAACACGCCGACCGCGTGCCCGGCTTCCGCGAGACGCCCGCGCGACGCGAGCCAGCGCGGCGATTCCGGCACGAGGCGCGTGAGCACGAGCGACAGGATCAGCGGCAGCCCGCCGACGAAGTACATGATTTCCCAGCCGAAGCGCGGCACGAGCCATGCGCCGAGCGCCATCGATACCAGCAGGCCGATCGGGAACACGATCTCGTACAGCAGCACGAAGCGGCCGCGGCCATGCGCGCGCGTGATTTCGTTGATGTACGTGGCCGCGACCGGCAACTCGCCGCCGAGCCCGAGCCCCTGCAGGATCCGCAGCAGCACGAACACCTCGAACGTCGGCGCGAAGCCGCACGCGATGCTCGTGATGCCGATCACGGCCGAACTCCACGCGATGGCCTTCACGCGGCCATGCTTTTCCGCGAGCGCGGGAAACAGGAATGCGCCGATCAGCTGGCCGATCGCGCCGGACGCGATCAGCATGCCGATCTGCGTCGGCGACAGCCCCCATTTGTGAATCAGCAGCGGCAGCGTCGCCGCGATCGTGATCACGTCGAAGCCGTCGAAGAACGTCGCGGCGCCGATCAGCACGCGTGCGCGGATCTGCATCGCGTTGGCCGGAAGCCGCTCGAGCCGCGCGATGATCGCGCCGGGCGTGGAAGCGGCAGCTTCCATCGTGGCCCTGCCGGCCACGACGTTGTCGAAAGTGCTCATGCGGGGTGTCTCCTGGATCTCTTTCCGGTCGGGCCGGTTCAGGCAAGCGCTTGGGTCGTGTCTGCCAGGGCTTCCGTATCCACTGCCCGGCCCTGATTCATCCACTTGCGCGCGAGCTTCAGCTCACGCGCGTTGTTCACGGCGATGACACCTCTCACATGCCCGTCGCCAACGAAAAACAGCGTCGCACGGCGCGCGGCGAGATCGCCGCGCACGACGAGCTGCGCATCGGCCGGCAGATCCCCGAGGATCTGCAGGTTCACGTCGTACTGATCGGACCAGAACCACGGAATCTCCGCGTACGGCGCGCGCACGCCGAGCACGGCTTTCGCGGCCGCGATCGCCTGGTTCTGCGCGTTCGCCCACGATTCGAGCCGCACGCGCCGCTTCAGCCAGCCGTTGTGATGGTTCGCGACGTCGCCGCACGCGAAGATCGCGGGGTCGCTGGTCGCGCCGTATTCGTCGACGACGATGCCGTCGTCGACCGCGAGCCCCGCGTCGCTCGCCAGCGACGCATTCAGCGCGAGACCGATGCCGGCCACCGCGAAATCGGCGTCGATCGTCGTGCCGTCGGCGAGCGTCGCGCGCACCTTCGACGCGTCGTCCGGCTGCGGGCCGAGCGACGCGAGCGCCGCGCCCATGCGCACGTCGACACCGTTCGAACGATGCAGGTCGAGCAGGAAGTCGGACACGATTTGCGGCACCGAACGCCCGCACAGCCGCGGCGCGCCTTCGACCACGACGGCGTCGACGCCGAGCTTGCGCGCGGTCGCCGCGACTTCGAGGCCGATCCAGCCGCCGCCGATCACGAGCACGCGGCGGCTCGCCCGCAGCTTCTCGCCGAGCGCGGCCGCTTCGTCGAGCGTGCGCAGATAGTGCAGGTTCGGCGTGTTGACGAGCGCATCGGGCAAGCGGCGCGACGTGCCGCCGGTCGCGATCACGAGCCGGTCGTATTCGATCTCGCGGCCGCTTTCGGTCTTTACCACGCGGCGCGTGCGGTCGATCGACGCCGCGCGTTCCGGTTGCCATGCCTCGACGTTCAGCGCGTCGAATTCGTCCGGCCGCACGACGCGCACGGTGTCGATATCGGCGTCGCCGGCCAGCACGGCCTTCGACAGCGGCGGACGCTCGTACGGCAGGTGCGGCTCGTCGGCGATCATCACGAGACGGCCCGCATACCCTTGCGCGCGCAACGTCTTCAACACCCAGCCGGCGGCCTGGCCGCCGCCGATCACGACGACCGTGCCCGGCGCGGGCTGCGCGGGCGTATTCGCTTCGGTCATGATTTGCGCTCCGTCATGAACTTGCCTTCCGGCGCCTTCGCGTTCTTCTGCCGGCGCGTGTTGCCGTCGAGGCCGCCGTCGACGGCCCACTCGGCGAACACGGTCGGGCCCGGTTCGAATTCGCGCGGTTGCCATTCGGGCGTCAGCACGTCCTCGTCCGCGTAGTACTCGATCAGCGCGCCGGCCGGATTCTGGAAGTACCAGAAGTACGCGGACGACACCGGGTGACGCCCCGGGCCGAGTTGCGTTTCCCAGCCGCAGCGGTCGATGTGCATGCCGCCGCCGAACACTTCGTGGATGTCGCGCACGGTGAACGCGACGTGATTCAGGCCGCGTTTGCCGTTCGGCAGCGCGAGCAGGAACAGGTCGTGATGGCCGCCGTGCGGCGCGCAACGCATGAACGCGCCGCGGCCCGGATAACGGTCCGACGTCTCGAAGCCGAGCAGCTCGTGATAGAACCTTTCCTGCGCGTCGAGGCAGTTCGTGAAGAACACGACGTGCCCGACCTCCACCGGCTCCGCGCGTGCATAGATCGGGCTCGGCTGGTCCACGCGCAGCGTCTGGCCCCAGACGTTCGACGGCGAGCCCGCGATGTCGAGTGCGCGCTTGCGCGTGACTTCGACGCGGATCGCCATCCCGTTCGGGTCGATGCAGCCCACCGCATCGGCATGTGCGTAGTAGCCCGGCTGGCCGGCGAACCTGTCGCGCAGCACGTCGAGTTCCTGTTGCGTCGCGACGCCCCACGTGACTTCCCGCAGCGTCGGGCCCGCTTCGAACGCGGGCGGCAGCGACGGATCGTCGGCTTTCACGACCAGCACGGTGCAACCGTTCAGCGTCTCGAAGCGCGCACGCGTGTCGTCGTGCGCGACTTCCTTCAGCCCCCAGTCGGCGAAAAAGCGCCGGCACGTCGCGAGGTCGTCGACACCGTACGTGATCTGCTCGATACCCAAGATGCTCATTGCGTCATTCCTTTTCGCTCAGTTCGCCCACGGCAGCGGCGCGTCGTTCAAGCCCCAGTAGAGGCTCTTCTGCTGCATGTACTCGCGGATACCGAGACGCCCCTTCTCGCGCCCCATCCCGCTCTCCTTCCACCCCGAGAACGGCGTGGAGATCGAGAACAGCTTGTACGTGTTGATCCAGACGGTGCCCGTCTCCAGCGCACGGGCGATACGCCACGCGCGCTTGTAGTCGCGCGTCCAGATGCCGGCCGCCAGCCCGAACACGCTATCGTTCGCCTGCGCGATCAACGACGCTTCGTCGTCGAACGGCATCGCCACCAGCACCGGCCCGAAAATTTCTTCCTGGCAGATGCGCGCGCTGTTCGGCAAGCCTTCGAGAATCGTCGGCTGATAGAAGAAACCGTTCTCGCGCCCATCGCCCGCCGGCCGCTCGCCGCCGCACAGCAGGCGGCCGCCTTCTTCCAGCCCGAGCGCGACGTAGCGTTCGACCGATTCGCGATGCTTCGCGGTGATCAGCGGGCCCATCTGCGTGTCGGGCCGCGTCGGGTCGCCCACGCGCAGCTTGCGTGCACCGGCCACCAGACGCTTCATGAATTCTTCGTACACCGAACGGTGCACGAACAGCCGCGAACCGGCGATGCACGCTTCACCCGACGAGCTGAAGATGCCGTACAGCACGCCGTTGACCGCGTGATCGAGATCGGCGTCGTCGCACACGATCGTCGGCGACTTGCCGCCGAGTTCGAGCGACACCGGCATCAGCTTCTCGGCCGCGATGCGCGCGATGCCGCGGCCCACTTCGGTGCCGCCGGTGAACGACACCTTCTTCACGAGCGGATGACGCACGAGCACGTCGCCGATCACCGAGCCCTTGCCCGGCAGCACGCTCAGCACGCCCTTCGGCACGCCGGCTTCCTCGCAGATGCGCGCCAGCGCGAGCGACACGAGCGGCGTGACCTCGGCCGGCTTGAGCACCACCGCGTTGCCGCCGGCCAGCGCCGGCGCGAGCTTCTGCGCGTCGGACGCGATCGGCGAATTCCACGGTGTGATCGCCGCGATCACGCCGATCGGCTCGTACACGCTCATCGTCAGGTAGTCGCCGCGCGACGGCGTCAGTTCCTCGTCGAGCGTTTCGAGGCAGGCCGCGAAATAGCGGAACGTGTTCGCGGCGCTGGCCACCAGCACGCGCGTCTCGCCGATCGGCTTGCCGTTGTCGCGGCGCTGCAGGTTCGCGAGCGCCTCGTGGCGCTGCATGATGAGATCCGCGATGCGGTACAGCACCTGCGCGCGCTGGTGCGGCTTCAGCCCGGCCCAGTTGGCGCGGCGCCATGCGGCGTCGGCCGCCACGACGGCGTCGGCCGCGTCTTCCGCGTTCGCCGTGGATACTTCCATGTTCAGCGACTGGTCGGCCGGATAGATGCTCGCGTAAGGCGCGCCACGGCCGCGCCGCCACTCGCCGCCGATCAGGATGTCGCCGTTGGGTACGAGGCTCGTATCGAAAGGAGTCATGTCACAAGTCCACAAATCTGTCTCTGCACATCCGCCCTCGCCGTGGCGCGGGCGGACGCTCGATGGTCCGGTCAGATCACGCAGCGGGCCGCGCGGTTGCGCAGCGCGCGAATCGCGCTGTACGCCGTCAGCGCGGACGTCTTCGGGTTGTCGGGCAACGGCTTGCCGCTCATTTCCAGCGACATCTCGCCAAATGCGCCCCGCGCGGTGATGCGGTGCACGTTGCGCGCGATCGCCGGATCGGCGATCAGGCGCACGTGCGTCGCGTCGAGGCCGAGGCCCGCGAGCGCAACCGTCGCCGCGACGTTCGCGTTCTTCGGGTACAGCCGCGCGGCATCGCGCGCAGTGCCTTCGAAAATCACCATTTCCTCGGTCATCGCGCGCAGGTCGCACAATTCCTCGGCTGGCGTGCCGAGCCAGCCGAGCGGCGGCTTGCGCCCGACGTACAGCACTTCGTCGAGGCCGCCCTGCTTCGCGGACGCCAGCGCGTCGATGCCGCCGATCGCGCCGGACAGCAGCGTCACCGTCGTGCCGCCTTCGTCGGCCGCTCGCGACAGCACGTCGAGCAGCGCGAGATCGGACAGCGCGCCGATCGATGCGACCGCGCAGTCGGTGCCGGCCTTCAGCAGCGGCACGACGTGATCGACGAGCGCGCTGTGGCCCGCGCATTCGAGCGCGAACTCGGGGCGACGGGCCAGCGCGTCGACCGACGACACGACCTCCACCGCGCCGCCGAGCTCGCGCTGAACCGCCGCGCGCTGGTGTTCCGGCACGATCACGTGCGCGACGCGCAGCGACGCATCGTGCTCGACCGCGTGGTACACGGCCGCGCCGATCGCGCCGAAGCCGATCATCGCGATGTCGACGGGTGCGTCGGCCCGCTTTTGCCCGTTACGCATACTGGCGCTCCGTCGGCGCTTCCTTCTTCACCGGCGGGCCCGCGAATGCCGACGCGAACGAGCCGACCGACAGCATGTCGACCTCGACCATCACCGGCCCTTCCTTCGCGATCCCTTCGCGCACGATCGCCTCGGCCTGGTCGAGCGACGTGATCCGGTAGTGCGTGAGGCCGAAGCTCGCGCAGAACTGCGCGAAATCGGGCTGGTGCAGCTGCACGAAGCAGCGGCGGCCGCCGTAGTGCGCGTCCTGGATGTTGCGGATCACGCCGTAGCACTGGTCGTTCATCAGCACGATCATCACGTTCGCGTTTTCCTGCACGGCCGTCACGAGCTCGCCGACGTTGACCATCAGGCCGCCGTCGCCGACGAGGCAGACCGTCTTCGCCGCGGCGCCCGCGAGCGCCGCGCCGATGCCCATCTGGATGCCCTGGCCGATGCCGCCGCCGAGCGCATGCACGCCCGAGCGCGGCTCGAAGATCTTCAGCAGGCGGTTGCCCCACGTGCTGTTCGAGATCGTCACGTCGCGCACCCAGTTGTAGTCGCGGCCCACCGCGCCCTGCAGCGTGTCGACGAGCTTCTTGTATGGCCCGAGGCCCTTCGCCACGTCGGCCACTGCCTCCTCGCGGGCCGCCGCGAGATCGGCCGCGAATTGCGGATCGACCGACAGGCGGCCTTCGAGGCGGTCGGCCAGCTCGGCCAGCACGCGCTTCGAATCGCCATGCACGAACAACGCGTTGCGATAGCCGCGGTTGTCGGCGAGCGCATCGGCATCGACACGGAACAGCGGCTGCGGCAGCGCGAGCTTGTACTTCAGCGTTTCGTTGCCGCGCAGGCGCGAGCCGACCACGACGAGCGCATCGCAGGTCTTGTAGAACGCTTCGATCGACGCGTGCACGTTGAACGCGCCGAGCGTCGCCGGATGATCCTCGGGCAGCACGCCGCGGCCCTGCACGCTCGTCACGACGCCGAAGCCGAGCTTCACGAGGCGTTCGACTTCCGCGCGCGCGTGCCGCGCGCCGCCGCCGAGCCACAGCAGCGGGCGACGCTTGGCCGCGAGTGCGTCGGCGAGCTTCGCGACGCGTGCTTCGTCGTGCTCGCGCACCGCGACGTGTGCGGGTGCGAGGTCTTCCGGCCATTCGATTTCGGCCGCCTGGATGTCGATCGGAATCTCGACGGACACGGGGCCCGTCGGCGCGGTCTGCGCGATGCGCACGGCTTCGCGGATCGTCGGCAGCACGGTTTCGACCGTGCGCACCCGGAACGCGGCCTTCGAGATCGAGTCGAGCATCGACAACTGATCGGGCGCTTCGTGGATGTACGCGAGATCCTGATCGAGGTACGGCGTCTCGATCTGCCCCGTCACGTGCAGCAGCGCGGTGCCGGCCGTCAGCGCCTCGACCATCGCGCCGGCCGCGTTGCCCGCCGCCGTGCCGGTGCTCGTGAACGCGACGCCGAGGCCGCCCGACACGCGGGCCAGCCCGTCGGCCATGTTCAGCGCACCCGCTTCACCGCGCGCACCGACATACCGGATGTTGCCGCGCGAATTGATCGCGTCGAGGATCGGCATGTTGTGGATCGAGATGACACCGAATGCGGTTTTCACGCCGCACTGCTCGAGAAAGGCGGCAATCAGCTCGCCAACCGTGGTTTTTTCAGACATGGCGTGCAAAGCCTCCAGAAACGTCGATATGGCTGCCCGTCGTGTAGGACGACAGATGCGTTGCGAGATAAAAAAGTGCCCAGGCGGCCTCGTCAGGCTTGCCGAAGCGATTCAGCGGAATGTGCTTCTTGCGGGCGAGCGCGCCCGTCCAGTCCTCCCAGCTTTCGCCGGGCTGCGCCTGCGTGTCGTAGCGGCGGCGCCACTGCCCCGACTCGACGATGCCGATCAGGATCGAGTTCACGCGGATCCGCTGCGGCGCCAGTTCGGTCGCGAGCGACTTCACGAGGCTCAGCACGCCGGCGCGCGCCGACGACGTCGCGACCATGTGCGGCTCCGGCTGCAACGCGAGCAGCGAGTTCACGCAGGTGATCGTCGGCGCCTGCGCGTCGCGCAGCAGCGGCAGGAACGCGCGCGTCGGGCGGATGATGCTGAAGTACTTCAGTTCGAGTTCTTCGCGCCACGCGTCGTCGGTCGTATCGGCGAAGGTCGACACGCGGCCCTGGCCGGCGTTGTTGACGAGCATGTCGGCGCGGCCGAAACGCGCGGACACCGCTTGCGCGAATCCGGTCACGTCGGTTTCGTCGAGTACGTTGCAGCGCACGGCCAGCAGTTGCGCATCCGCATACTTGTCGCGAAGCATCGCTTCGGCGCGGGCGAGGCGGTCGCCGTCGCGGCCGCAAATCGCGACCGATGCGCCTGCCTGCAGGAACCGTTCGGCCGTCGCGAGGCCGATGCCGGACGAACCGCCCGTCACCGCCGCCACCTGCCCGGTCAGATCGATCTGGATCATCGGAGTCCTAAAGCCTTGAGAAACGTGTGCTCGTCATCCGAGCGGTAATTGAGCCGCCGCGACAATTCCGCCGCCGCGCGCTGCACCTTGTCGATCAGCCCGTCCGCGATCAGCGCCGCGTCGATCTCCGGACGCGGCACCGTCACCGTGATGCACGCGACGATCCGCTGCGTCTCGTTGCGCACCGGCGCCGTGACGACCGAGATCCCGCGCTCGAACGACGAATTGCTGACGCCGTAGCCGCGCAGCGCATCCTCGCGGATCACTTCGTACAGCGCATCGACCGTTTCCGGCGTCGCGCTCGTCATACGGTTCAGCACGCCTTCCGGATACAGCGCATGCAGCTCCTTCAGCGACAGGTCGCCCATCAGCACGTGGCCGTGCGTCGTCGCATACGCGGGCAGCCGTGTGCCGACGTTCACGCGGATCGAGCTGAACACCGGCGACTGGCTCTGCGCCTTCGCGACGAACACCACGTCGCGGCCGTCGCGGATCACGATGTGCGTCGTGAAGCCGGTCGCATCGCGCAGGCTCTCGATCACCGGCAGGCCGAGATCGGTCAATTCCAGCGAGCTCAGGTATTCGAAGCCGAGCCGCAGCACGGCGATGCCGAGCTTGTAGTTGCGATCCTTGTCCGCGCGTTCGAGAAAGCCGAGCGATTCGAGCGTCTGCAGCAGACGGAACACCGTCGTGCGCGGAATGCCGAGCCGCTTCGACAACTCGGGCGCGCCGAGCACGGGCTCGCGCGGCGAGAATTCGGCGAGGATGCGCAGCCCGCGCTCGAGGCCCGGTACCACGTAGCTGGCCTCGGCCTTCGCGTTTTCGGATTCGTTTTGTTGCAGCGGTTCGCTCATGCCAGCCCCCACTGCTGATCGCATTGCCGGCAGAACGAGTCGATCAGTGCGGAATAAACGGCCGGCGCCTCCACGTAACCCGCATGCCCCGCCTGCGGAATCACCTGCAGCCCGACGTGCGCGGCCGCGGCGATCCGTTCGCACGCGGCAGGCGGCGTGATCGCGTCGTTCGCGCCGACGGCCACGGCCGTGCGGCCGCGGAAGCCGGCGAGATCGGCCGCGAGATCGGCGTTCGCGAGCAGATGCGTGGCCTGCGCGTAGCCGGCCGGCACGATGCGCGCCATGTTCCAGCGCACCCACGCCCGAGCCTCCTCGTTCGCGAAACCCGACAGCATGTTGCCGCTGCGCTGCTCGGCGAGCCCGGCCGGACCGAGTTCGGCGAGCATCGCGAGCCGCGCGTCGCGGCGCGATTCGCGAGTGTCGGCCGGTGCGCTGCCGTAGCCGCCCGCGGGCGACACCAGCAGCAGGCCGGCGATCCGCGCGGGCATCACGCGGGCGAGACCGCCTGCGATGATCGCGCCGAGCGAATGACCGACCAGCACGCAGCGTTCGATGCCGAGTGCCTCGAGCCACGCGTTCAGCGATGCCGCGTAATCGGCGGCGGCGGGCGACGCGCCGTGCACGGGCGTCGACACGCCGTAACCGGGCGCATCCCACGCGAGCACGCGACGCGACGCGCCGAGCGTGTCGAGCTGGCGGACCCACGATGCGGCGCCCGAGCCGATCCCGTGCAGCAGCACGACGGGCAGCGCGCGGCCCGCATGCTGCGCGCCGGCCTCGCGGTAGCCGATCGTGCCCGCCGCGCCGGCTGCGCAACGCTGCTCGGGAAACTGCCCGAGCAGCGCGGCGAATGCCGCGTTGCGGTCGCGTTCACGTTTGTCGATGACACTCATTGCTTTACCCGCTCCGTCTCAACGCTTGATCTTCGCGAGCGGCGAATCGGGCGGATACGTCGGCGTGATCGGCTTCGACGAACCGAGCATCACGCACATCAGCGCGTCTTCCTCGCCGATGTTGATTTCCGTGCGATACACGCCCGGCGGCACCGAGATCAGGTCGCGCTCGCCGAGGATCGCTTCCCACGTCTCGCCGTCGCGTTCGCAGATCACCTTCATCTTGCCGCGCAGCACGAAGAAGATTTCCTCGACGTCGACGTGGATGTGGCTCGGGCCGATGTTGCCGGCCGGGATGACCATCGTCGAGAACGTGAAGTTGCCGGCCGGCACCGTGTTGACGTCCTTCGCGACTCCCGTGCCGCCCGTGCCGACATAGCGCATCTGCGCACGGCGGTACTTCGGGTCGTAGTCGGCCTGGAACTTCAGTGCGTCCCAGTCGTAGCGTCGCGTCGCGTAGCGCGCGACACGCCCTTCCATCCAGTCGTTGAAGCTTGCGCCTTCCGGCTGGTCCCACGACTTGCGTTCGAGATCGGCGTCCGCCATCGTCCTCTCCTTCATTCCGAGTGAAAACTTCGATTCAATTCGATTCAATTCATGACGAAGCCGCCGTTGACCGGCAGCAGTTGCCCCGTCACGAAGCGCGCGCCGTCCGACAGCAGGAACAGCACGGGGCCCGTCACGTCGTCGGGCACCTGCGCGCGTGCGAGCGCGCGGCCCTGCAGGTAGAACGCGTGGCGTTCCGCCGGCACGTACGCCGTCGCCTCGACTTCGGTCAGCCCCGGCGCGATCGCGTTGACCGTCACGCCGTGCGCGCCGAACTCGCGTGCCTGCGCATGCGTCATCGCGATCACCGCGCCCTTGCTGGCGACGTACGCGAGCAGCTTCGGCGCACCCCACAGCGCGGTGTCCGACGCCAGGTTCACGATCGCGCCGCGACCCGACTGCGCAAGGTGCGGCAACGCCGCATTGCTGACGAGCCACACGCCGCGCACGTTCACGTTCATCACGGCGTCCCACGTCGACACGTCGAGCTCCGTCGACAGCTTGCCGCCCGAGTTCGTGATCGCCGCGTTGTTGATCAGCGCGTCGATACCGCCGAGCGCCGCCGCGCCCTGCGCGACGAATGCGTCGATGCTGGCCGGATCGGCGAGGTCGAGCGGGAAGAAATGCGCGGTGTGGCCGGCTTGCGCGAGCCGCGCGGCCAGCGCGCGGCCCTCTTCCGCCAGCACGTCGCCGAACGCGACCTGCGCGCCCGCTTCGACCAGCGCCTTCACGAATGCGGCGCCGAGACCGCGCGCGCCGCCCGTGACGAGCACGCGGCGACCGGGCAGTGCCACGACCGGTGCGGACTCAGCCATTCGCGGGCTCCGAAGCGGCGTGTGCCGCGCGATGCGCGTCGAGCGCGGACAGGTGCTCCTGCGCACGCTGGCGCAGCATCCGGCGCACGCGCGTGATACCGATGTCGTGCTGGTACAGGTATTCGTGATCGCGCGCATGCGGCGCGAGGCTTTCGAGGACGTAGCGATCCTGTTCGAGCACGTCCCAGTGCAGGCCTTCGAGACGGTTGCGGTACATGAAGCGCCACACGTCGCGCTGCCAGCCGCTGACCTTGCGGGTACGCCAGAAATAGACCTGGCAGTGGTCGCCGTCGACCGGCGTCGCGAAGCCGATGATCCCGAAGTTGCCGCCGGGGCCGAACTTCTGCTTGTACGGAATCGCGAGGCGCATCCACAGGCAGCCCGTTTCGCCGAGTTCGACCCAGTCGAAGTTCACGTCGCGCTGGCCGATCTTCTCGAACATCAGGCCCGTTTCCGTCTTGCGCACGCGCATGTCGGCCTGCTTGTCGCCTTCGGCCATCGAGTGCGACGTCGCGTGCAGATACGCGCCGTGCATCGGGTCCATCACGTTGTCGATCGCGTACTGGTAATTGCACTTCCAGTTCGACACGCACAGGAAATGGCCGTACTCGTCGGCGACCAGTTCTTCCGGCAGATTCAGCGGCGCCGGCTCGCCGTGCGCTTCGTCGCCGAACCACAGGAAGATCGCGCCGGCTTTCTCTTCGACCGGATACGACTTCACGCACTTCGTGCCTTCCATCGGACAGTTCGACACGGCCGGCACGCGGTTGACCGTGCCGCCGCCGTCGACTTCGATGCCGTGATACCAGCACGCGATGTTGCCGCCGAGGTTCCAGCCGAGCGACAGGCGCGCGCCGCGATGCGGGCAGCGGTCTTCCAGCGCGTGGACTTTTCCTTCGTGATCGCGCCACAGCACGATCTGCTCGGACAGGCGCGTGAGGCCGACCGGTGCGTTCGACACCTGCCAGCTCGGCGCGACGGGATACCAGTAGTTCTTGATGCCGCGGTCGAGGTAGTCGCGAACCGGGTCGTGTTGGGCTTCGTGTTGTGCGGGGGACGTCATCAGTGTGCTCCGGATGCGGTTGTCGTCGGGTCGGCGGTCACGCGGCACGCGCGCTCATTCCGCCAGCGAGGCCATTTCGGCGCGGAAGCGCTCCGCGGTCCACGCGGTGCCGTCCGGCGCGCGGAAGCCGATGCGGTTCAGGCCCGCGACGACGTCGTCCAGTTCGGTCGCGCCGCTCTCGAACACGCGTTCGAGCGCATCGCCGAGGTCGTTCTCGTACTGGGTCGGTTCGGCCTTGCGGTTCTGCCAGACCTGGTTCTCGACCTGGCCGGGGATTTCGATCTGCCCCTTGCCCGCGATGTTGTTCGGCTGCGGCGCCACCCACGGCTTCAGGAAGGGATTGAAGTTGACGGTTGCTTCTTTCATGTCATTCCACCTTGATCTGGATTTCCTCGCCGGCGAGGCGCACCGCGTACTGCTTCAGCGCCCGTCCGCCCGGCCCCTTCAGGCATTCGCCCGTCTTGATGTCGAACACGGCCTCGTGCAGCGGGCATTCGACCGTGCCTTCGTCGACGAACCCCTGCGTCAGCAGCGCGTACGCATGCGGGCACACGTTCTCGAGCGCATACACGTCGTCGCCGACGCGGTAGATCCCGATTTCCACGCCGTCGGTCCGCTTAAACTCGATCGGCGTGTCTTCCGACAGCGCGCCGGCATGACCGGCGCAAATCCATTGTTCAGACATCTCGCACCCTTCCTTCTGATCGACTCTCGGTTTGTTCCGATTTGTTCCATATTAGGAACAGCAGTTTATGGATGGTGATTATAGGAGCGACTTTCCACGAGTAAAACAAAAAGCTGCATGTCCTAGGGAAAACACCGACCGTCAGGTCGACGAACCCTTTCGCCTACCTGATCGAATGTAATTTTTTGTTATGCAGCGGGGATTTATCGGCTTTTTTGAGACCTCGCGCCGGGTCGGCTGGCATCGGCACGGCGCCCATCCGTCCCGAAAAATTTATTTTTGTTCCGGCGCTTGACGCCTCTATACTCCATTCCATCAGAGGCACATTGTTCCTTATATGGAACATACAAATGCCCATGTGGCGATGAACATGCGCGACGGCCGGCCGCCGCTGCGCAAGCCGCCACACACGTTTTCATCAGGTTGGAGAGTCAGGAGACAAAATGGTCAAGCATGCGGTAGCAGCGGCAGTCATCGGAATGGGCGCCGCGTCGGGCGCGTGGGCGCAGAGCAGCGTGGTGCTGTACGGCAGCCTGGATGCGGGTGTCGCGTACGTGAACAACGTCGGCGGCCACGCGAAGTGGGCGATGATCCAGGGCAATACGCAGCCCGATCGCTGGGGACTGAAGGGTAAGGAAGATCTCGGCAGCGGGCTGTCGGCGATCTTCCAGCTGGAAAACGGCTTCTATACGAACAACGGGCAGTTCGCGACCGCGAACACGATCTGGAATCGCGCGGCGTTCGTCGGCCTCAGCTCGGAGCGCTACGGCACGCTGACGCTCGGCCGCCAGACGCCGCTCACGTTCGACTATCTCGATCCGCTCAGCACGGCGTACCTCGCGATGAGCTGGTACGCGTTCCACCCGGGCAACATCGACGGGCTGGCCGCGACCGGCAACGTGCCGTACAACAATTCGGTGAAGTACCGCTCACCGACCTTCGCGGGCTTCTCGGCCGCGGCGACGCTCGCGCTCGGCAATACGACGAACTTCTCGACCGGCAAATCGGTCGGCGTCGCGCTGAACTATGCGAACGGGCCGTTCAAGGCGTCGGCCGTCTACTCGAACGAGCACGACCGCGCGATCCTGATCAGTCAGACGGGCATCGCGTCGTTCCAGGGGCAGAACACCGCGAACGGCTATCTCGCGAACAAGGTCGAGAACATCGGCGCGGGCGCGTCGTACCAGATCGGCGACTTCCTCGTGCACGGCCTCTACACGCGCGTGAAGATGCAGTCGAACGGGTTTTCCGACACGTTCCAGAGCTACGACGCGGGCGTGAACTACCGCAGCAGCGCGTTCAACACGATCGCGGGCGGCGCGGCGACCACGACGCTGGCCGGCCGCCGCTGGACTCAGGTCGAACTCGGCGACATCTACGCGTTGTCGAAGCGCACGCAGTTGTATGCGAACGTGCTGGTTGAACACGGTTCGGGCGGCGCAAAGGCCGCGTTCTTCACGGCCGGCACGTCGAGCACCGCGAACCAGGTGATCGTGCTGACCGGGATTCATCACTCGTTCTGAGCGACCTCGGGCGTTCGGCGCCCGAAAATGACAAGAGCGGCCCGCGGGCCGCTCTCTTCGTTTGCGATGCCGCGCGCCGCGGCCGGTTCGACGCGCGCGTCAGAACATCGCGACCTTGTGGCGCGCATGCGCGAACGTCGGGTCGCTTTCGAGCGGTCGATAGTTCAGCCGTTGCGACAGGTCGACCGCCGCGCCGCACACGGCTTCGACGAGCCGCTCCTTCTCGCCGGCGTCGCCGATCTCCGAGCGCGGCACCGTCGCGGTGATCGCCGCGACGATCGAGCCCGAGTGATCGCGCACGGGCGCGGTCACGGCCGAAATGCCGCTCTCGAACGCCGCCTCGCTGACGGCGTAGCCGAGCCGTGCGTAATGACGCACGCGTTCGTACAGTTCGTCGACGGTGCCGGGCGTACGCTCGGTGAACTGTTCGAGTTTCTTCTCCGGATAGAGCTGCCGCAACGCATCGCGCGTCAGGTCGCCCATCAGCACGTGCCCGTGCACCGTCGCATGCGCGGGCAGGCGCGTGCCGACGTGCACCTTCACCGAACCGAACATCGAAGCATTGCTCTGCGCCTTCGCGACGAACACCACGTCGCGCTGGTCGCGGATCAGCAGGTGCGTCGACAGGCCGGTCGAATCGCGCAGCCGTTCGAGCACGGGCGCGCCGAGATCGGTCAGTTCGAGCGAATTCAGATATTCGAAGCCGAGCCGCAGCACGCCGACGCCGAGCCGGAAATAGCGGTCGCCGTTCACACGCTCGAGAAAACCGAGCGCCTCGAGCGTCTGCAGCAGGCGGAACGTGGTCGTGCGCGGAATGCCGATGCGCTTCGACAGCTCGGGCGCGCCGAGCACGGGCTCGCGCGCGGAGAATTCGGCGAGAATCCGCAGTCCGCGTTCGAGCCCCGGCACCAGATAGGACGACGCGCCGCCCGACGGCTCGTCGTCGCCGGGCGCTGCCGGATCAGGTGCATCGCTCATCGTTGTCTTGACCATGTGGACATGGACGAAAGGAAGTCGGTCACGAAACAGGCCATGGATCGTCGTGGATATTCAGTCATGCTACCTCAGTGCGCGCGTGGGCTCGCACCGGCGCGCGGCGCCGCGAGGCGGCATGCGTGCGGGCGCCGCCATGACGCGTCATTCAAGGTCGAGAGGATAGCAGCGTTGGACGGCGCGACGCCATGCGGATATCGCCGAACGGCGGGAAGGCGGCCGCGCGGCGCTCGCGCGCGGCCGTCAACGGGTAACGGTGGAAACAGCGCGGGATTCGACGCCGGACAGCCTACAGGCGCGACAGATAGACGCGAATGGTCGTGCGGTCGTACGCAAAGCCGCCGGCCGGATCCGGCTGCAGCACCCGCGCCAGATCGACCGGATGCAGCCATCCGGCGCCCAGCAGGCCGCCGTTGATCCCGCGGATCCGGGTGCCGCCAACGGCGATCGCGGCGTGAAAGACATTCGCGCCGCGGGCGAAGCCGACCGCGGTGCCCGCGGGAATGCTCGCGCGTCCGTCCCATTGATCGCCGGTCTCGAAGTTGAAGCGCGTCTTCCACAGCTGGCCGATCGTGTCGAGCAGCGCACCGGGCGCGATCATCGCGTCGGCTCGCAGCAGATACCGGACATACGCCGCGGCGTCGTAGCAGACGCCGCCGGACACGTACTCGTCGATGTTCGCCATCCCGAACATCAGCGCCTGCGCGTGTTTTTGCCGCTCGGCGATGCCGGATTGGGCGACGTGCCCGCCTAACTGGGTCAGTTGCACGGATAGCTCCTCTCAGGAAAGCGGGACATCATTGTCCCGCCGATTCGATATCTTCATATCTTATTATGATATCCGCTGCCGTCTACCCGGTCCGGAACGTCATGGCATGCGCGCCGCCGACGCCGGTGCGGCCGCCGCCGCGTCGGGATTCGGCGCGAGCCGAAGGCGCACGCGCAACGGCTGCAGCATGTCGGGCGGCGGCGACTCGCTCAGCGGGCCGGCCGTCAGGAGTTGCCGCAGCGTCGCGTCCGCATCCGGATCGCCGAGCGACGCGAACTCGATGCGCGTGACGGCGCCGTTCGCGCCGATCCACGCACGCACGACGATCGCGGGCGGCGGCGCATCGGCGTGCGCGTTCAGTACTCGCGTCTCGAGATAGCGGTGGAGCCGATCGGCCGCGTCGCCGTCCGCTTCGAGCCACGTCTGGAACTGCCGCCCGGCGAGCTGGCCGTAACGGATCCATGCCTGCGGCACGTCGGCCGTCTGCGGCGCGGCCGACGTGGCACATACGGCCAGCGCACATGCGACGACGATTGCCCGCAGCCACCCGGATGCGCCCCACTCCTGCGTTCGCTTCATCCCGCCTCCCGTTTCGACAAATCGCCCCCGCGCCGTTTCGTGCGCGGCCCTCGCGCCGTCATTCACGCAGTCCTTCGCACTGCGCTCGCATTGCCTTCGTGTCGCACGGCTGTACCCGCTCACCCGATCTCGATCGGTACATACAGCCGCGTACCGCCGCGCTGCACCAGCAGCGCGACGTTGCCGTGCGCGGCGTCGATCCCGGCCATCAGCGCGCCGATGCTCGCGACCGGCGCGCCATTGACCGACAGCACGACATCGCCGGGCTGCAACCCCGCGCGCGCGGCCTGGCCGCTCGCCTGCTCGACGACGAGGGCCTGGCCGACGCCGAGTTGCTGGCGCTCCCGCTCCGTCGCGACCCGCAGCACGAGCCCGAACCGCGCGGGCCCCTGTTCGCCGCCGGCCGATGCCGTGCCGCTGTCGAACGCGCCGACCGTCGCGATGACGTGCATCGCCCGGCCCGCGCGCCACACGAGCAGATCGGCTTGCCGCCCCGCCCGCATGCCCGCAATCGTGCCGAGCAGGTCCGCCGATTCCGCGACCGGCTTGCCGTCGACCGCGAGCACGACGTCGCCCGCCTGCAGGCCCGCGTGCGCGGCCGGGCCGTCCGGCTCGACCATCGTGATCAGCGCGCCGTCCGGGCTCGCGAGGCCGAACGAGCGCGCAAGCGCCTGGCTCACTTCCTGCAGGGCCACGCCGAGCCGGCCGCGCGTGACCTTGCCGGTGCGCAGCAACTGGTCCTTCACGTCGAGCGCGATGTCGATCGGAATCGCGAACGCGAGCCCCTGGTAGCCGCCCGTCTTCGAGAAGATCATCGAGTTGATCGCGATCACGCGGCCGCTCAGGTCGAACAGCGGGCCGCCCGAATTGCCAGGATTGATCGGCACGTCGGTCTGGATGAACGGAATCGCCTGCTCGCCGGGCAGCGCGCGCGACTTCGCGCTGACGATGCCCTGCGTGACGGTATTCGCGAACCCGTACGGCGACCCGATCGCCATGACCCAGTCGCCGACCTCGGTGCGCGCCGGGTCGCCGGTCGCGACGACCGGCAGATCGTGCGCGTCGATGCGGATCACCGCGACGTCGGATACCGGATCGCTGCCGATCACCCGCCCCTTGAACTGGCGCTTGTCGGTCAGCTTCACGTCGATGGCGACCGCGTCGCCGACCACGTGCCGGTTGGTCAGGATCACGCCGTCCGCGCCGACGATGAAGCCGGAGCCGAGACTCACCTCCTCGCGGTTGCCGATCACGCGCCGCGCGAGAAACGGCGCGAGCGGATGATCGGGCGCGATGCCGGGCGGCAACTGGATCCCCATCTGCGTGACTTCGCGCGTGACGCTGATGTTGACGACGGCCGGGCCGACGCGCCGGACCAGCGCGGCGAAGTTCGGCATCACGACCGTCGATGGCGCGGCAACCGCTTGCGCGGGCCGCTCGGCGGACTGTGTCGTCGCGCAAGCGCAGGCAAACGCGAGCGCTCCCGCGATCACCCACGACGACGCCGTCCGACCCGTGTGCCTGCCCGCTTTCATGTGACTGCTCCTCGTCGGTTCGCGCCGGCACGCCGCCGGCTCGTCGCTGCCCCGCGCCACGCGACCGGCCGCGCCATCACTTACCTCGGCGGCACCGCGATCGGCGCATCGGGCCGTTGCGGCGTCACCGACCGGCCCCAGTTCGAGCCGAAGCGATTCCGCTCGGTCGACAGGTTGAACGTGCCGAGCCGGTTCGACGGCTGTTTCGACAGCCGCTCCGCATCCGTTTGCGACGCGCCCGCCTGGGGCTCGGCCTTCGGCTTCAGTTGTTCGCTCAGGCAGTCGTACGACAGCGCGCGCTTGCCGTCGACTTCCGCGTCGACGCACACCGGCTTCGCCGCCGAACCCGGACCAGCCGGCGCGGGCACGCTCGCTCCCGCGCGGCTGCCCTGTGCATGCGCGCCGGCCGCCAGCAGCAGGCAGGCGATCGCCGCGATGCCGTTTCGTCGCATCTTCATCCATGCCTGCATCGGTAACGACTCCGTTGCGCGCATGTCGTCATCCTCCCGCGCCAGGCCCCGGCGCGCGGGCCAGGAAGCGTCCGAACGCCGCGCGATCGGCTGCGTCGACGGCCGGTTCGCCCGCATCGACATGCCGCGCCCACGCATCGCGCATGCCGTCGACCGGCTGCCACGCGTGCACCTGCGCGCCGGTCGGATACGGCGTGACGAGCGGCTCCCGGTAGTCGACGCGAAACAGCGGGGAGGCGTCGTTGCCGGCCGTCCACAGATCGCCGACGTCGCGCACGCTCGCGTCGAACCAGAAGCGCACCCAGCGAACGGCGGGCGGACGCGCATCGTCGGCCGGCATACCGGCGCCGGGCATACCGGCAGCGGGCGTACCGGCAGCGGGCGTACCGGCACCGGGCATACGGGCACCCGACGCAGCGGCGCCCGACGCCTCCGGCACGCGCAGGAACCCGGCCAGGACGAGCAGTACGGCGGCGAGATCGTCGTCGCGCAACGTCCGGTATGACCAAAGATCCGCGACATCCGCGCACGAGATCACCGCGATGAAGCGCCCGATCGTGAGCGCGGGCCACGCGTGCCGCATCAGCGCGTAATGGCGCGGCCATTGCGCAATGAAACGGTCCCGATGACGCGCCGCGACCTGCACGTCGCGCGAGCCGCGAATCGTCGGTTCCTCCGGTTGATACTGGCGTGTGGTGAGCACGCACTGCGCCGAACATCGCGCGCTCCGGTGCCGCGCATAGCCGCCCGCACCGGGCAGCGGCTCCAGCGCGCCGAAGCAAAGCGGACAATGCGTCGGCCACTCGCCGGGCCGGCCCGGCCACGGGTTCGCCTTCGGCATGCGCGGACGGTCGGAGGCGGCGCCGGAGCGACGACGCCCCGGCGTACGCGCGTCGGGCGCCTCGACGCGCGGCGTCGAACGGAGCGTGGCCATGAGCGCGCCTACCGGGCCGACGCGAGCGCTTTCTTCAGCGCGTCTTCGTTGATCGGTGCGTTCGCGGCCAGCTTCGCGAGATACGCCTGGGCATTCTGCTGCGTGCGCTGGGCGCGCAGCATCGCACGCAGTTGCTCCTTCACGTCGGCCAGCGGACGCGGCGCGGCCGCGCGGATCTCGATCAGCTTCACGACGTGGAAACCGGCCGGCGTCTGGATCGGCGCGGATACCTGGCCCGGCTTCAACGCGTCGGCTGCCTGACGGACCGCCGGCACCATCGACTGATCGGGCACGAAACCGAGATCGCCGCCGTTCGCGGCGCTCGCCTTGTCCTGCGAGTTCGCCTTCGCCAGCGCCGCGAAATCGCCGTTGCGCGCGCGGCTCGCGAGATCGGCGGCCTGCTTGCGCGCCTTGTCGAGCGTCGCGGCATCCGCGTTCGGCGGCACCGCGATATAGATCTGCGCGACGTGCAGCGCGCGCGGCGCCGTGAATGCCGCGCGATTCTTGTCATAGGCCGACTGGAGCTCCGCGTCCGACGGGTAGTCGGCCGGCGGCGTATTCACCGACGCGAGATAGCTGCGCACGACGATTTCGCGCTGCGCCTGCTCGACGGCAGCCTGCACCTGCGGCTGCCGGTCCCAGCCCTTCGACTTCGCTTCGGCCAGCACGGCCTTCTGCGCGAGCGTCGAACGCACGACCTGGTCCAGCGCCGCGGGATCGGCCGCGAGACGCTCGCGCCCTTCCGCGCTCACCGTCTTCAACAGCCCGGCGATGTCGGCCTGCGTGACCGACGCCTGCGCGGCATTCGCGATCACGTCGTCCTGGGCGCATGCCGCGAGCGGCGCGCCCAGTACGAGACCGCCTGCCACCATCGCCAGCATCTTCATCTTCGTCATCATCGTTCGACTGCCTTCTGGATTGCTTCTTTTGAATGCGGACGCCGTATCAGCGCGCGCCCGTCAGCGTCACGCGCAGGACGAGCGGTTGCGCCATCCCGCGTGGCGGTGCGATGCCGATCTCCCTGCCGGCAAGTGCCTCGTGCAGCGCGGCGTCGAGCGCCGCATGCCCGGCCGCCGCGCTGTCGACCCGCGTCACCCGCCCGCGCCGGTCGACCCACGCTCGCACCGGCAGTACCGGCCCGTCGTCGCCGGCATCGGCCAGCGCGTCGGCCCAACGTTCGACGTCCGCGCGCAGGCGGCCCGCGGCCGCATCGTCGCCATCGAGCGCCGTCTGCAGCCACCGCGCGACGTGTTGGGCGTACCTGCTCCACGCGGCGGGCACGTCACGCGCGGCCGTCGCGTCGGCTCGCGCGCGTCCCGGCAGCAACGCGCGCAGCGCGGCACCGAGCCGGTGCGCGACGATCACGATTGCGCGGCCGCTTCGACGGTTGCGGCCGTGGCGTGCGGTTCACCGGCCGCTGCCCGCGCCACCGCTTCCTGCTCGGCCATCGCGGGGCGGTTGCGCAGGTGCAGCAGGAATTCCTGGATCAGCCGATCCCACAGCTCGACCGTCGAACGCAGATAGCGCTCGGACACGCCGCCCGCGACGACGACGTCCATCTCCAGCGCGAGAAACTGCCCGTGGTTCGCGAGACGCGCGAAGCGCTTGGTGCGGTTCCAGTCCGCGACGAGTTCGGCCGGCAATTCGCCCTGCACTTGCAGCACGCACGACAGCGTGTAATCGATGTACGGCAGCGCGGCGAGCGGCGTGTCGGCCCCCTGCGGCGCGAGCGGCGCTGCCGGGTTGCCGAAGCGCACCGCGAAGCCGACGCCCTGGCTCGCGCTCATCAGTTGCACCGCGCCGTTCTGCTCGGCGGCCGTCACGCGATAACCTGCACGGCGCAGCACGTCGGCCAGGTGGTCCGCGCTGATCGCCTCGATCGGCGCATCGTGTGCCGCGCGTTCGGCGCCGGCGTTCGGTTGCTGGTCTTGCATGTCGAGGTTCCCCCTGTTCGACGAATCGATGGATTCCAATGCGGTATCGGGCGACACGCTCACGGTGCGCTCGCCGCCGATGCCGGTGCCGCGGCGGCCGCACGCGCGGCCGGATCGTACTTTCCCGCATACAACGCATCGCCGTAGCGCTGCGCGAGATCGTCGTATTTCACGCGCGCCGACTGTGCGAACGGCTGGCGCGACGAGAAGAACGTGCCGATCCCGACATGCTCGTACGCGTCGAGAATCTCGTGCCCGACGCGATACAACTCGGCATTGTGTGCCTGGCAGGTTTTCAGTTGCGTGTCACGCGCGGTGACTTCCTTCTGCAGTTGCGTTTGCTGCGCATCGCGGGCGCGCGATACGGCGAGCAAGTCCTCATAGGACGCCTTGTATTTCGCGAGCGACTTCGCGTCCTGCTCGCGGCCGGCCCGCTCCTGCGCGAGCGCGCGCTTCGCGGCCGCCTCGGCGCCCGAGTCGCCGCGCGCCGCTGCAAGCTGCCCCTGCATCGCCTTCAGTTGCGCGAGCGCATCGTCGCGCTGCTTCTCGGCCGCCGCCTTGTCGCTCTGCAACTGCGCCTGGGCGTCCTGCAACTGGCGCAGCTCCTGCACGGTCGAGCGCAACTGGCTGCGCAGCTTGTCCTCGATGCTCTGCGCGTGCGCGCCGACGGCCGCGAGCAGCAGCGCGCCGGCCACGGCGGCCGCCAGCATCGTGCGAGTGATCGTATTCATTCGCGGCTCCGGTCAGAAGCGAGCATTGAGCTCGATCTGCAGCACGTCGATCGATACCGGCGGCCCGTACACTTCCTTCGAGCTCAGGTAGCGCGCCGACACCCACGTGTCGCGCGCGACCGCATAGGCCGCGCCGATCACGTAGCCGCGTGCGTTGGTGCCGCCGAGATGGAAATCGGGATCGTTGAACGCGTCGAGCACCGCGTCCGGCTGCAGGTACTTGTACGCGATCGAGAAATTCCACTGGCCCTTCTCGCGCGGCTCCGGCTCGCCGACCGTCGCCTTCGCGAGGAAGCCGTTCGGGCCGCTGCGATAGTCGGCGCGCGTCGCGTTCACCGACGTCGCTTCGTAGTTGTTGACCGGCAGCGACGCCGCCGCGAACGCCTTGTTGTCGTTGTACGCGAGGTTGCGCACGAATTCGCCGTCCAGGCGCAGCTTGAAGCGGTCGGCCACCACCGTGTCCCACTGCGCCTTCAGGTCGAGCAGCCGGTAGTTGTACGCAAGCCCGAAGAGTTGCGGCTGCGGCGTCATCCCCGGCGCGAGGTTCGGGTTCTGCACGATGTTGCGCAGCGCGATCAGCGTGTTGCCGCCCTGCATGAATGCGGGCGCCTCGTTGTCGGTGTTGCAGCTCGTCGCGCCGAGATACAGCGCGCACGGCGACGACAGCGTGCCGCGCATGTTCTGGAAGTCGTAGTACGCGACCGCGCCGCGCAGCCGGTTCTTCGCGTCGATCTTCCAGTCCGCGCCGAACTGCGCGCCGAACATCCACTTCGTGTCGCTGCCGGCCTTGTCGGTGCTGTTCGACGGGAAGTTCTCGCTCGTGTACTGGATCGGGAACACGCCGAGCGTGCCGAACAGCGTGACGTCCGGATTCCACGGCAGCGCATGGCGCAGGTTCGCCGCGAGCCCGTCCATCATCAGGTCGTCGGCGAACACGAGATCCGACTTGAAGAACGGATTGTCGAAGCGGCCGGCCGTCAGGTTCAGCCACGGCGTCGGCCGGTAGGCGAAGAACGCCTTGTTCAGCCAGATGTTCTTCTTCGCGAAGCCGCCGCCGGCGGTCGACGTGGTCGATACGGGCCCGTTGTCGTTGCCGCTCGCGAGCTGGATGCCGGCGATCATCTCGTCGGACAGCGTCGCGGTCACGCCGAGCCGCGCACGGTAGCGCAACAGGTTGTTGCGGTTCTGCGTGGTGTTCTGCGTCGGCAACTGCGTCGTGTTGGTGTTCGGGTTGATGTCGAACCCGTTGCCCTGGTTGATCGCCGCGAAGTTCGTGACGTTGTTCGCGTTGCGGCTGCCGTAGAAGTGATACTCGTCGCGCACGCGCAGGTCGCCGTCGAGCTTGATCCGCGATACCCAGTCGGGGAACGTGTTCGGCTGCGCCCAGTTCTCGGCCTTCGCCTGTGCGATCACTTCCTGCTTCACCTGGTCGCGGATCTGGTCGCGCACGAGCTGCGGTACGTACGGCACTGCGACGTCGCCCGGCTGCGTCGGCGGATTGACCACGCCGCCCGCGACGACCGGTGCGCCCGACCCGCGCGCGGCCCGCGCGTGCACGGCCTCCGTGCGCGCCTCGCTGATCAGCTCGTTCGCAATCTGCTGCGTGAGCACGCCTCGCTTGACAAGCAGGTTGATCAGGTTGATCACCACGCTTTCCGTCGGCGCGGCCTTCCCCGATGCCGCCTGCGCCTCGAGCGATTGCCCCTGCGCGACGGATGCGCACGTCAACCCGAGCGTCAGCACCGCCGCGCCGACGCGCGACAGGCGCGCGGGCGGCGCGCCGTTGCAGGGCACCCCGCCCCGTCCGTTCATCTTCCGAATCATCGATTACTCCGAGAAACACCGTCGTTCGTGGCAGAAAGGAAAAGAGCACCCTTGACAGGCGACTTCGTCCGCAGGCTAGGATGGCCGGCATGATCCTTGTCTATCGCTACCGGGTGAAGTCGCTCAACGGACTGCTCAACAAGCAGAGCCGTGCGGTGAACTACGTCTGGAACTTCTGCAACGACACGCAGAAGCACGCGCTCAAGTGGAACAAGAAGTGGCCGACCGGTTTCGACCTGAACGTGCTGACCACCGGCAGCAGCAAGGAACTCGGTATTCACTCCGGCACGGTCAACGCGACGTGCGAGCAATACGCGAAGTCGCGTACTCAGCACCGTCGGCCCTACCTGCGCTATCGCGGCAGGAAATCGCTGGGCTGGGTGCCGCTGAAGGGGCGTGACCTGAAGCGCGAGGGTGACGCGTTTCGTTTCGCCGGCAACACGTTTCGCGTGTTCAACAGCCGCCCGCTTCCCGAAGGCAAGATCAAGGACGGAACCAACTTTGCGCAGGATGCACGCGGCAACTGGTTTCTCAACATCGTGATCGAGATGCCCGATGTTCAGGCCCGCCCGATCCGTTCCGGTGTCGGTATCGATCTCGGCCTGAAAGACTTCGCCACACTTTCGACCGGCGAGAAGCTGCCCAATGACCAGTTCGGCCGACGAGCGGCGGAAAAGCTGGCGAAAGCGCAGCGAGCACGAAAGCACAAGCGGCATATCGCGAAGTTGCACGCCAAGGTCGCGAATGCCCGTGCCGATTTTCAACACAAGCTTGCGCTCGATCTTGTGCGGCGCTTCGATTACCTCGCGGTCGGCAACGTGTCGGCCGTCAAACTCGCCAGAACCAGGATGGCGAAAAGCGTCTACGACGCATCCTGGTCGTCCTTCCGAAACAAGCTCCGTTACAAGGCGATGGCGCACGGGGCCACGTTCGAGGAAGTCGACGAACACGGTTCTACCCAGTCCTGTTCGTCGTGTGGGTCGAAAGACAGCACGACGCGGCCGAAAGGTATCGCAGGGTTGCGAATAAGAGAATGGACATGCAGTGAATGCGGTGTCGTACATGATCGTGATACCAACGCTGCGTTAAATATTCTCCGATGCGGACGTGCATCGCCAGGTGTGGGAATCCTCAGCCATTAGGCAGAGGATGACGTCAACGAAGCACTCCGAACAATTTTCGTTTCTTTTCCGGCAGCATCCGTGCGACGGACCTGCCCCATGATTCTTTCGTGGTCTCTCGCGCGCATCGTCATGCCGGCTTGCGGCCCTGGAGCTTGACGAGCACCGGGTACGACGTCGCCGGCGGCGGCACTTCGTCGACCTTGCCGAGCGCCTCGACCGCCGCCACGACGGCCGCGTCGATCTTCCCGTCGCCGGTCGACTGCGCGACCGTCACCTTCGTGATCCGCCCCGACGCATCCATCCACAGGTTCAGGCTGCCGGTGAACCGCGCACCGCCGGCCTCCTGCACGCCCTTGTCCTGTTCGATCGCACGCTGCAGCACGTACACCATGTACTGCGCATAGCTCGCATTGCCGAACTTGCCGCCCCCGCCGCTGCCGACCATTCCCGAGCCGTCGCCCGCGCCGATGTTGAAGCTGTCGGTGCCGGCCTGCGCGGGCGCGTTCATCGTCATCTGCTTCGGCTGGTTGTCCGACGGCTTCGGCGCCTCCGAAGGCTTCGGCGCGACGGTCGGCTTGTCGACCGGCGTCTTGACCTCTTCCTTCACCTTCTCGGGCGGCGGCTTCTGTTTCGGCGGCGGCGGGGGCGGCGGCAACGGAATCACCGTCGTCACCTGCGGCGCGCTCACGCGCTTCACGCCCGCGGTGTCCCCCGCGAAATGCCAGATCAGCGCGGCGAGCCCCGCGAGCACGAGCGCGATCGCAACCGGCTTCACGAAGCGGCCGGGGCCTTTCTGCGGCGGGCCGCCGTTGTAGGTCATTTCCATCGCGCTAGCCGCCCTGCTTCGCCTTGCCGGTCACGAGCCCGACCTGCGACAGGTCGAGCCGGCGCAGCAAGTCGAGCACGTCCATGACCTTCTGGTACTGCACGGCCGCGTCACCCTTCAGCACGATCGGGAATTCCGGATTGGTCGCCTTCTCGGTGCGCAGCCGGCTTTCAAGCTCGTCCATCGTCACCGGATACGCGTCGAGGAACACCTGCCCCGAATCGGCGACCGTGATCGCCTTCGTCTTCGGCTTCGCGAGACTCGCGGACGAGCTCGCCTTCGGCAGGTCGACCTTGATGCCCTGCACCGACGCGGTGGTCATGATGATGAAGATGATCAGCAGCACGTACGCGAGGTCGAGCATCGGCGTGATGTTGATGTCGTCGTACGGCTTGTCGTCGTCCTGAACCTGCATGGTGGTCTCCTGCGTGCGGTCAGTCGGCCAGCACGGCGTGATCCGGCGTGCGGTGAGCTTCGGCCAGGCGCGTGACGAATTCGTCGACGAACACCTGCATGTTCGCGGTCACGTTCTTGTTGCGGATCAGCAGGTAGTTGTAGCCGAACAGCGCGGGAATCGCGACGAACAGGCCGGTGACGGTGGCGAGCAGCGCGGCCGCGATACCCGGTGCGATCGCGTTCACGTTCACGTCGCCGGCCGCCGCGATCGCCGCGAACGTGATCATCACGCCGACCACCGTGCCGAGCAGGCCGAGGAACGGGCCGCCCGAGATCGCAATCGTCAGCAGCACCATCGATTTCGACAGCCGCTGGTTCTCGCGCACGAGCGTCGCGTCCATCGACGCGCGGATCGCCTCGATCGATTCGCTCGTGATCACCGTGCGGCCGTTGCCGTCCATGCGGCTGTGGATTTCATGCACGCCGGCCTTGTACAGCCGGTATAGCGACGACTGGTACAGCCGGCGGCCGTCGACGCTCGCTTCGTCGACGTGCGCGAGGCCGACCAGGTGACGCCCGGCCACCTCGCGAAAGCGCTGCACGAAATACTGGTTCGCCTTGTCGACGGTGCCGACGTAGCGTGCCTTGGTCCACATCACGATCCACGACACGAGCGCCATGCCGAGCAGGATCGCGATCACGACCCACGCGTCGACGGTCACCGACTGCACGATCACGCCGAAGTAACCGAAGCCGAAGCCCGACTGCTTCTCGTCGGCGCCGTACGCCACGAGCTTCGATTCCGAGCCCTGGGCGAGTGCGTCGACGGCGATCGCGGCCGGCGAGCGCGCGATCTTCGACAGGCGCAGTTCGTCGAGCGCGCCCGCATACTCGGCGAACCCGGCCGGCGCGCCGGCGACGTCCGCGCCTACGGCCGCCGCGCCAGTCAGCGCGGGCAGCGTCGCCGCGACCTGCGTGGCCTGCTTGCCGTTCACGTAGACGGTCAGGTTCTTGCCGTCGGCCGTGACCGCGAGATGGGTCCACTGATTCGCGGCGACGGGTGGAACGGCAGGCGTGCGCACCGGCGCCGGAGTGCCGGCCGCACCCGCCACTTCCGCGAACGGCACGCCGTTGTCGAGGCCGATCAGCAGCGCATTCGCGCCGTCGCGGCGGCTGTACAGCAGCGTGTTCGGCGCCAGCGCCGACGGCTTGACCCACGCGCTGAACGTGAAGCTGCCGCCTGCGGCCAAGTTCAGCGACGGGCTCGCCGGCAGCGTCAGCGACCCCGTGCCGTCGAACCGCGCGCCCTTGCCGACGATGCCGTCCTCGACCGTGCGGAACGCCGCGTTCTGCGCATTGTTGCCGTATGCGGTCGCGTCCTTCGGCGGGGCGCCAGCCGCACCGTTGAAGTGATAGACGAGCGTGTAGTCGGCATCGAAGGTCTCGGCCGGCTTGCCGCCGTCCGGCGCCTTCTTGTTGCCGTAGTACATCCAGATCGATTCCGCGGCGCCGGCCGGCATCTTCGGCACGTCGACCCAGATCAGCGCGACGCCGAGCACCGGATCGTATTGCTCGACATGGAAATTCAGCGGCGTCTTGTCGTCGGCCGCGACGAAGCGGATGTCGGCGCCGTTGTCGGCCAGCCCGTCGAACTGGAAGTTTCCCGAATGCAGGCGAATCAGCAGCGGCACGCGGCCGGCCGAATCCGCGAGGTTCGCGCCCTTCGGGCTCGCGTCGATCGTGATCGCCTTTCGGTACGACCAGTCGTTCTGCCACCATGCGTTCGCGATGCCGGGCAGCACGCCGAGCATCACCGCCAACAGGAAAAACAAGACTCGCTTCACGATCCACTCCCCGAATGGGCGGGCGCCGCGCTCGTCGCATCGCCCCGCCACGATCAAAAAATCCGTCAGAATCCCAGCCTTACGTAGAAATCGAACCGCGGGCTGTACCGCCGCGTATAGACGCCGGCCTTCAACGGCCAGCCGGCCTCGAAATCCGCGCTCGCGTATTTCATGAGCTGCAGCCGCGTGCCGACACCGACGCTCATCAGGTTGAAGCGCGACGTCTGCTCCGGCAGCGGGCTCAGCAGCCACAGGTGCGCCGCGTCGAAGAACGCATGGAAGCGCCATTCGTTCACCCGGCTGCCGACCGCGCCGCCCAGCCACTTCGACAGCGACGGGCTGCGCAACTCCAGCGACGCGATCACGCCGCTGTCGGCCGTGTCTTCCGCCTGCATGTAGCCGCGCACGCTGTTCATCCCGCCGGCTGCGAACTGCTCGCTCGACACGAGCGGCGAGTTCGAGATCTGCGCGTTCACGTGCGCATTGGCCTGCATGTCGTTAGCGAAGCGCTGCGTGTGATTCACGTCGAACTTGCCGTACACGAAATCGGGCGTCGCGTTGTAGCGCTTGTTGTCCCACGCGCCCCAGTCGCTGCCGAGGCCGCGGATGTTCGTCGTCAGCGATGCGGAGAACGACGTCTGCGAGTTCTTCAGGCTCAGCTGGCCGTTGTACGACAGCGTCACCGGCACGTATGTGAGCGGCGCCGTCGAGCCACCCTGGCCCGGCAGCGACACGTCTTCGTCGTAATGCTTGCGGTCGATCTCGATGCTGACCGTGTGCGCGTAGGTCTCCGTCGCCGGCAGCGAATAGATCGCGGTGAAGCCGTACGTGGTGCCCTTGCCGAGCACGTTGGTGTTGCCGACCGACGCGACGTTGCTGTCCGAATGCACGACCGTCGCAAGAAAGCTCCAGCGCGAATCCTTGATCGGCGCGAGATACGAGAACGCGTAGACGCGCGCATCGTTCGGATGCTGCGGCGCGATCACGTAGGTGCCGGAAATCACGTGGCCGAGTTGCCACAGATTCGAATAGCTGAGGCTCGCGGTCGTGCGCAGCGTCGACGTGCCGGGGCTGTTGTCGTTGTTCAGTTCGAGCGAGCCGTGCAGCGGGCTGTGATCGTCGACCTTCAGGTCGACGTCGACCGTCTGCGGCAGCGCACCCGGCTTCAGCACCGGGATCACCTGGCGGTCCGCCGAGCGGTTCAGGTCGGTGAGCTGCTGCTGTGCCTGGTTGAAATCGGGCACCTTGCCTTCGGCCAGCGCGGGCACCGCGTCGCGGATGTTCTGCGGCGAGTTGTATTGCGCGCCGTCCACGCGCAAGCGCCCGACCTTCGCCTCGGTCACCTGCAGCAGGATCACGCCGTTCTTCACCTGCTGCTGCGGCAGCTCGACCACGACCGACTGGTAGCCGCGATCCTGGTATACCTTCTGCAACGCATCGCGGGCCGCGTTCACGTCGGCGAGCGTGCGGCCCGGCCCTTCGAACGGATACACGGCCTTCTCGATCTCGAGCGTCGGCAACGTCGTGTTGCCGCGCACCACGAAGGCATTCACGTCGAACGTCTGCGGCGCCGACGGTGCCGCCTTCGCGGCCGGCGCGGTGGTGGCTTCCTGCGCATGGACGCCCGGCGCGAGGCTCAGCCCTCCGACCAGCACGGCGCCGGCCAGGCATCGGCAATTCAGCCGCCATCGTTCGCGTGACTTGCGGTCTACTCTCGGCGGCATGCGCCATTCCCCTTTGTTGTTCCGGACCGCAGCGAAGCTGTCGCGAACCCGCCGCTCGCCCCGCTATCAGTTGCCTGTTTCACTTTGATGACGATTGATTCGCCATCCTTATCATGAACCGCGAGATGCTCGATATACTTTCGATCCGAACTCAGCCGTGATGCGTCAGCGCCGCCTGCGCATCGGCGTGAAAACCGAACTGCGTCACTGCGAACTGCAACAGCGTATCGACGCACGTCGCGAGCGATGCGCGGCCGGTATCGAGCGTGAGATCGGCTGCCACCGGCGGTTCGTACGGCGCCGAAACACCCGTGAATTCCGGCAGCGCGCCACGCCGCGCCTTCGCATACAGTCCCTTCGGATCCCGCGCCTCGCAGCACACCAGCGGCGTGCTCACATACACTTCGCGGAATGCCGGCCCCACGATCGCTCTCGCCGCATCGCGCATCGCCGCGAGCGGCGAAATGACCGCGACGATCGCCAGCGCGCCGGATTCGCTCGTCAGTGCCGCGACTTCGGCAATGCGCCGCACGTTTTCGAAACGATCCTGCACCGTGAAGCCGAGATCCCGATTCAACCCCGTGCGCAGCCGGTCGCCGTCGAGCACCACCGGATGCATGCGTCGGTCGCGCAGTCGCGCCGCTACCGCATCGGCCAGCGTCGTCTTGCCCGCGCCCGACAACCCCGTGAGCCACAACACCCCGCCGGCCCGCGGCGACGACGCGCGCCGCCCTGCGCGGGCCCCGTCTACCGATAAGGACGAAACGACATCGGAAAACCCGCAACGATCGATCGTCATCACGCGCGCTCCGCCGCCTTCGCGGGTTCGTCGTCCTCGCGCGGACGCGTCTGCCAGAAGCCGCCCTGCATCGTCACGATCGACGGCGTCTCGGCCCATTGATGCGGGCTCAGGATTTCGGCACGCCGCACGTTCGGGATCACCTGCACGTCGAAGATCTCGTCGACGCCGTTGAAGAACTGCAGGATGCCGAGCACGTCGCCGGTGTTCGCGTCGAGTGCGGCGACCCCCGCGACCAGCACGTCCGATTCGCTTTCGATCGGCAATCCCTGCGGACCGCGTTTGTCGCGCAACTTCGACAGCCCGACGAACAGCACGCCCCCGTATTCGGCGAGACCGTGCGTGAAGCCCGGCAGCTTCGCGAGCACGCGCCGCGCGCCGGACTGCGGATCGATCTGCAGCACGTGGCCGCGACCGCCTTCGAGCACATGCAGGCGCCCGCCGATCACGCGCGGCGAATGCGGCATCGACAGCCCCGATGCGACGATCCGGCCGGACGGCACCTCCATCACGATGCCGCTGCCGGCCATTCCGCTACGCCAGCCGAACGGCTCGTTGCTCATGCCGAGCGCCGTCGCGAACCGCACCTTGCCGTCGGCGAACGCCATGCCGTTCAGGTGGCAGCGATCGTCCGGCGTGGTCTCCGTCACGAACGGCGGCTGCCAGATCGGCGTGAAGTTGAAATAGCCGTCGATCACGCTGATGCAGGAATAGCGTGTGTTGACCGCGAGCAGCACATGCTTGTCGAACGCCATGTCGTGCAGGTCGAGATCGCCCGTGTAATAGGACATGCGCGGCACGAACATCGCATCGTAGTGATCCGGTCGGGCGGGATAGCGCGGCGCGAGCGTCGACACGTTGGCGAACACCATCAGCTCGTGCATCGTGGCGACCGCGAGCCGCTTGCCCGACACGGCCATCCCCATCGAGCGCGGCAACAGGCACGCGGACAGCGTGGGCACGCCGTCGTCGACGCCGATCACGGCCACGCCGGACGGGCGGCGGCTCACGGCCAGCGAGCACCCGAGCGCCTCGAGCACCTGCAGGAAGCGCCCGGTGTCGCGCAGGTTGATGACCGGCGACAACGCTTCCGCCTGCCGCGCCGACACGTCGTCCGTCGGCGCGCCGCTTTCGCCCGCCGGCCGGGTTTCCTCGAACTGTTCCACTGTCATGCACCTGTCGGCTTCCCGCCGCCTGATGAGAAAAAATGCCCCGCTCGCAGACTCCCGCCCGCCGACCCGATGCACGCGCATCGGTCGCGAACGGGGCCGCGTACGGCGCACCAAGTCGCAGCTCCCACCTACCTAGACGGAACGAAGCGCGCATTGCCGCAATGTTTTTTTGCGTGACGTCGAGCGATCCGCCGGCATGGGCAAGCGATCGACGCAAGCGGCCTGCATGCGTGCGGCCGCGCCCTCGCGGGAGACTCGCGAGACGCGGCGCATGACCTTGCGTGGCCCCCGTTTCGTGTACATGTCGTTGCCTGGCCGACGCGCGGCGCTTCGGCGGCCCGCCGGCAAACGAGGCGCCGTCCGGCCGGCCCCCGAGCGAAAATGCGACGGCCAGCGTGCGGCCCGACAATCCTCCGGTTTCAACCGGGAAGTTTTTGTGACATTCGACTGAAGATATTCACGAAACACGCGCGAAACACGGGGCGCGATCGTCGGGACCGTTTACGCCGCACCGCAAACCGCGAGCACGTACGAAATCCTGCGGCTTGCAGCCGCCCGCTTCGTCCTAGCTATTGAGAACGGAACATGTCAACGACAGGACACTCCATGTCATTCGCCACGATGCTCGTACGGTGGCTCGCCGGGCGGTTGGCCGGCGCCGCCGGTATGCCGGGCCAGTTGCGTCCGCGCGCCGCTCATGCCGCGTCGAATCCGCCGCTGCGCTGGCGCTCGCCGTGGCTCGCGTGGCAACTGCTGTCGTGGACCTCGCTCACGCTGCTCGCGCCGCCGATCTGGACGATCGGCACGCTGCTGCTGATCAATCCGTCGAGCGACCAGCCGCTGTTCTGGGCGTTCGCGATGGCGATCGTGCCGGTCGCGAACGGCGTCGCGATCGTCGCGACGAACCAGCGGCATCACCGCACGCCGTTCACTCGCCGCCCCGCGGTTGCAGCCCACACGTTCGCGATCGCGATGACCGTCGGCTGCACGCTGTTCGTGCTGCTGCTGTGGCGCTCGCACGCGATCGCCGGCCTCGTCGGCCCGCTTGCCGACGACGGCATGCGTCCCGCGACGCTCGCGTGCTGGGTCGCGGGGCTCGCCGCGCTGTTCGGCGTCACGTCATCCGCGCATGCGAGCATCGCGCATGCGTGGCTGGCGTTCGAGGTGTGAGCGCGCCGCGCCGACACTGCGGGGGCACGCGAATGCATCGATACGGGACAGGAAGGACGGCGCACGCACGGCGCGAACGCGGCATCGCGATCGTGATGGTGCTGCTCGTCGTCGCGCTGGCGGCCACGCTCGCGGCCAGCGTGCTGTGGCGCCAGCAGGTCGCGACGCGCGACGTCGAGAACCAGCGGCTCGCGACCCAGACGATGTGGATCGAGCGCGCCGCGGTCGAGTGGGCACGCGCGACGCTGCGCGCGCAAAGCGCGACGTCGAACGTCACGTTCGTCGGCCAGCGATGGTCGGCGCCGGTCGCCGACGTGCAGCTCTCGGACCTGCTGCCGTCCGACGCGCTGGCGGTCAATGGGGAGCTGTCGCGCGCATGGATCTCGGGCAGCGTCGAGGACGCGCAGGCGCGCTTCAACCTCATGAACCTCGTGTCGCGCGCGGCGCCCGGCAAGCCGTGGCAGTCCAACGGCGAAGGCGTGCTGGCGTACCGGCGCCTGCTCGGCCAGTTGTCGCTCGATCCTGCGCTCGCGCAACCGACGGCCGATTACATGCTGCGTTCGCTGCGCGACGCGAACGGCCCGGGCGGCTGGCCGCTGCAGCTCGTGTCCGTCGACGATCTCGCACGCGTTCCCGGCTACGACGCGCATGCGATCGAAGCGCTCGCCCCGTTCGTCACGATCCTGCCCGACCTGACCGTCGTCAACGCGAACACCGCGACCGAACCCGTGCTCGTCGCCGCGATCCCGACGCTGTCGGCGAGCCAGGCCAAGCGGCTCGTCGATCGGCGCGCGACCGCCTACTTCGTGAGCACCGGCGACATCGCCGAATACCTGCTGCCCGCGCAGGGCGGCAACCCGACGTTGCCGGACGGCGCGGCCGTCGGCGTGAACAGCGGCTACTTCATCGTGCATTGCCGCGTGCATTCGGCGCGGATCAACGCGCGCATCGACACGCTGATCGCGCGCTACGGCAGCGGCAATTTCGCGTGGACGTCGGTGATCTGGGTGCGGCGGCTGACGAGTTGAATCCGGATGCGGCAGGTACCGGCGCGGCGAACGGCGAGCCGGGCCGGCAACGTACGATCGGCGCCGACTAATTCAGCGACGACTCGCTCAACGTCACCGGCCGCAGGCCCTGCGCCGCCGCCGCATCGAACGACAATCGCGTGAAGCTCGTCTCGCGCACTTCGCCGAGCAGCCGGTTCCAGTCGTCGATCGACACGAGCAGCGCGATCGGCCGGTTGTACTTGGTGACCATCACCAGCGCCTCACCGGCGTACCGCAGCGCCTTCGACGGATTGCTGCTGAAGTCGCGCGTCGCCATCGCGATCGTGCGCAGGCTGAACACGCTCGCGGCCGGATCGTCGCCGTTGTCGTGCAGCAGGCACTCGAGCGTCGCGGCGCGCAGCAATGCCTGCGACTTCGAGGACAGCCGGCTGTCGCGGCGGCGCCGCCGTTCGCTGCGCGGGTCGACGTGCACGGCAAGCATCCGCACGATCTGGCCGAGCGTCGTCGCGGGCAACTGATCGTAACGCTGCCACCAGTCCGGCGGCAGCGCGATCATCATGCCCGCATAGGTGGCCGTCACGCCGTCGGCGATCAGCGACGGCAGGCGCGCGACGTCGCGCGCATCGAGGTCGAGCGCGCCGCCGACGACGCGCGTCATCACGCTGAACGCGTTGTAGGCGAACGCGGCGATGCCGCTCGCCAGCAGCGCCGCACGCGCGGGCACGGCGCCGAACGGCGTGCCGCCCATGACGGGCTCGAGCGCGAGCGGCAACGCGTCGCGCCAGCGCCGGCGCGACAACGCCACGACCTGCGGCGCGTCGAACCGCTCGGCCGACAGGTCGGTCAGCAGCGTGACGATTTCGCCGGACGCCTCCGCGCCTTCCCATTCGATCTGGCGAAACGTGTCCGACGTGCCGCCTTCACCGGCCATCCCGACGGATCGTTCGCGAACGCGCCCGGCACCGACCACGCCGGCATCCTGCCAGTCGCCCAGCGGCCGGCAGGCGGCCGAACGGCCGTATTCGCGCAGCACGAACGCGCCGCCGCGGCGCGGCCAGCCGGACAGGATCGCATCCGTATCGAAGCGCCCGTCGACGATCCACAGCTCGCCGGGCCTGACCGTTTCGAGCAGCGCGCCGACGAATGCGCGCTCGTGGGACCGGCCACGCTCGCAAGGCAGCAGGTCGACGATCATCCCGAGATCCGGGTCGTACACCGGCAGGACGCGCGCACCGCCTGCCACCGCATCGCGCGCCGGGTCGTCGCACGCCCGCCCGCAGTCGCAACCGTCGGCTCGCGGCGCACAGGCCTCGGCGGCCCCATCTAGCACGCGCAGCCGCATCCCGTCGACGGCGCGCGCGCCATCGACGTCGCGCATCGCCGCGACCGGCAGCAGCAGGTCGACACTGTCCCTGACCAGCGCGCGCCCCCAGCCGGATCGCCACCGGCTCATGCAATCGTGCAGCGCCGTCACGGCCGCACCAAACCCCGGCGCGACAGTGCCGGCGGCATCCGGTATCCGCTGCCACGCGGCAATCGCCGCGATCGCGTCGACGGCAACGGCAAACAGCGCCTCGCGGATCGACTCGCCGTCGGGTTCGTCGCCGCCCCCCGCCGCGGCGCCGACCCAGTCGTCGTGCAGCGCGCATTGCAGGACGAGCCGCGCCATGATCGTCATCGGGCTCTGTTCGACGAAGCGTTCCACGACCGCGCGCATCATCGGGTTACCCCACGCTGTCCGGTCGATCGTGCGGGCCGCACCGGCATGCGCTCGCGCGCGTCGCAACGCGTTCGCACTTGACGCGGCGCGATCGACCCCGCAGCATCGTGAGCGACCCGATCCGCGCGACGCCGCGCCGTCGCGGCGGTTCGCCCGCAATCAATGCACGAGGCACCGGCATGTACGTAGATCCCCGCGTGGCGCACGGCCGCGCCCGGTTCGACCTGAGCGGCTCGCCGCGGCTCATCGCCGACGAGCGCCGCTGGGAGATCAGCGATGTCGTCACGCGCGGCCTCGACGATTTCAAGGGCGTGCGCAATCGCCGCAACCTGCTGCGGCTGCTCGAGCGTCAGATCGCGCCGAAACTCGTGCGCCTCGGGCTCGAACCGTACGTCGGCGCGCTCGGTCACGCGGAAGGGCTGTTCGTTCATTTCTCGACGATGAGCGCCGAACACGGCTTGCGTGAATTCCAGCTTCAATTGACGGTGCCCGACCTCGTGCTGCGCAGTTTCGCGTCGAACGTGATCCGGCCACACGCGGTCGCGCGCTGCATGCAGCGCAACGGCGTGATGTCGCTTGCGGAAATCGAACATGAGACGCGCATCGCGTTCGTCGCGGCGCGCGTGATGCGCTCGCTGGCGATCGCGGAAGGCTGGCAGCAGATCGGCGTGCCGACGCCGCACGGGCTGTTCGTCGGCACGCTGACGCAAGCGCGCGACGTCGCGATGAATACCTATTTTCGCCCCGGCGACAACGACCGCCCGTCGCGCTGGAGCGGCTTCTCCGCCCTCTTCTCGACGATGCCGGACTGGCGCCCGGAACAGGTCCGGCACGGCGGCGAACTGCTGCAATGGATGGTCAACCATATCGTGGCCCTGCAAGAATCCGCACCGTTCGTCGAACGCTTTCCGTTTCTACGCGAGCCGCTGCGCGACGCCGACGATCCGCTCGACGCCGCATGGAACGGCGCGCGCGCCGACCATCGTGCATGACGGGCGATCCGGGGGCCCATTCCGGCCCCCGTTCCCCGGTCTCCACGCCACCGCCCCTCTTCACGGCCCCTCGCTCTCTCATATACAAGGTCGCAGCGGCCCCGCCTAACCCGCAGACTTTCTTGCAACGCCCATGCGGCGCGTCAATGCGTGCGCGTCGACCCGCCCGGCTCGCCGGGCTCCGGACGGCCGACCGTCTCCAGCACGGCCCACATCCAGATCAGCTCGCGCACCGTGCGCGCATGCTCGTCGCTCTGCGCGCGCCAGCGCCCGAAAGCGTTGCGTTCTTGTTCAGTCGTGTCGCCGGCGCGCAGCCACAGCAGCCAGCGCACCGCGCCCTCGCGGATCGCGTCGGCGCGCGTGTCCGCGTCGCCGGAATCCGTATCCCGTTGCGATTCGTTCATGATCACGCCACCGCCCGAAGCTCCCTCGACACACATCCCCCCACCGCGCATCGCTGCGCGGCCGGGGCGCTTGCCACCCACGCCTCGGGTCCGACGACGCACCACCGGGCCGTCACGCGTGACGGCCCGGCGTTTGCCGGCCCTCATGGATAAGGTCGTATCGACGCGCCGTAACCCGCAGCACGGGCAGCCGAGCGGCAGGCGGAGTAGCGGCCTGAAGGAAGCGGGATAAAGGAAGGAAAGCGGAACGCGGAGAAAGCAGCTCAGCTCAGCTCAGCTCAGCTCAGCAGCACGATGTTGCCGGGCAGGCGCGTGATGTGCGCACCGTACAGGCGGCCGACCATGTCGATCACGTCGTCGAGCCGGGTGATCGGAAACTGCGCCTGCATTCGGTTCGCGCCGAGCGATGCGCTGCGCAGGATGACCTTGCCGCGCCGGTAGCGGTTGATCTCGTCGACGACGTCCGACAGCGGCACGCCGTTGAACACCAGCATGCCGCGCCGCCACGCGCTGACGGCGCCCGGATCGGTCCGCGACACCGGCTGCACGCCGCGGTCGTCGTAGACGACCTGATCGTCGGCACTGAGCGTACGCCCGCCGCGCGGATGCTCGAGCGTGACCGTTCCGGACAGACACGTCACGCAGACCTGGGAGCCCGTACGCCGCACGTTGAAGCGCGCGACCAGCGCCCGCATGCGGCCGCCGCCCGCCACCACCGTGACCGGCTGGATCGGCGTCGCGCGGCCGGCCGGCGGCGCGACCGCGTCGATTTCCGCCTCGCCCGCGACGACTTCGACGCCATGCGCGGCATCGCTTGCCGGCAGCACGTCGAGACGCGTTTGCGTATTCAGTTCGACCGTCACGCGCGACGACAGCGCGACGCTGCGCTGCTCGCCGGTGCCCGTGTGGTAATCGGCCGCGATGTCGCCGAGCGACGGCCACAGCTGCATCGGCGGCCGCACCGCGAGCCATGACGCGCCCGCCGCGACCGCGAAGCCGATGAACGCGCGCCGCCCGGTGCGCATCGTGCGTTCGCGCCTGGCGACATGTGCCCAGGCAGCGGCCGTGCGCTCCTCGTGCGCGAGTTCGGTCGCGGCCGTGCGCAGCGAGCTCCAGGTGCCGCGCAGCAGATCGGCGGCTTGCGGACGATCCGCACACCAGCGCTCGAACGCGTCGGCGTCGGCCTGGCTCGCGTCCCCCGAGCGCAGACGCAGCAGCCACGCACTCGCTTCGTCGAGTTCGTCGTGGGCAGGTTGGGCCTGGGCTTTCGTCATCGTCCGGATGCTCAAAATTTGCGCGGGCCGCCTCGCGTGCCCGTGTACGGATCGCCGTCTTCCTGCATGCGCTGCAGGCAGTACTTCATCGCCGCGCTCAGCTCGCTTTCGACGAGCCGCAGCGAAATGCCGAAATGCTCGGCGATCTCGCGATTCAGCAGGCCGTCCACGCGGGCGGCCAGCAGGATCGCGCGGCGCCGCGGCGGCAGGCCGCGCAGCACGTCCTTCAGCGTCTCGACCTTGCGGCGCGCCGCGACGATGCGCTCGGGATCGGCCAGTTCGTCGGGCATCTCCAGCAGCGTCTCGACGTCGTCGTCGTGCAGATGCCGCCGTTCGCGCCGATGCTGGTCGATCGCGACATTGTTCGCCATCCCGAGTATATAAGCGTCCGCGTTCGTCACCTGCGTGGAGACGTTCGCGTTCTCGAGGCGCAGCCAGGTTTCGTGCAGCGCATCGGCGGCGCCGTCCTTCGACCCCGTCACGCGTTCGAGCCGCCTGACCAGGTACGCGTAGCGCGTCGCCAGCAGATTCCGGAGCCCGGAGCGGTTGCTGTCGGACATGGCGGCCTAGCCCCGAACGACCGGCTGCGGCGCCGGGCAACGGAAATGCACGCCGTTGCCGGCCGGGCGCAGCAGGATCGTGACCGGCTGCGGCAGGTCCGCAGGCGGCGCGTCGTCCAGCTTCAGCGCGCGCAACGCGCGCATCACCGCCGCGTCGCGGGCGGCCGAACCGCTCGATGCCACCATGTTGACCGCCACCACCGCCCCCCTGTTGTCGATGCGCACCTGCGCGACGAGTCGATAGCTGCCCGGCACCGCCGCCGGCTGCGCGCACAGCGCATCGATCAGATGCGCCTGCAGCAGGCCCGCGAACGCGCGCCGATCGCCGGAATCGCCGATCCCGTCGATCGGCAGCGCCGCATCCGCCGGCGGGTCGGCCGGAGCGGGCGGCGTCTCGGCGGCCGGCTGCGCGACGATGATCGCTTCGTCCGGGCGCGAGAATTTCGCACTCAACCCCGTTCCGGCCAGCATCCGCTCGAGCGCGTCGCGCGGCGCGAAATCGCCCTGGACCGGCGCACTCGTGCGCCCGTCGAGCAGCGGCGCCGGCGCGAGCACGATCAGCTCGGTGAGCCGCGCGAAATCCCGCAACGTCTTCGCGAGCGGCTGCGCGGGCAGATCGAAATGCACCGCGCTGCCCGGCTGGCGGCCGGTGGAACCGGTCTCCTGTGCCTGTACGCCGCGCATGCAAAGCACGACGAACGCGAGCCACGCGACGAGCGCCAGGACACCGGTCGGCGCCCGTGAACGAGTCATGAATCCCTGGACGGAAGTGGAGTTGCACGCCGCGTGCCGGAACGCAAACCCCCGTTAGCGGTTCGGCCGCAAGCGAACGACAGATTGTGAGCGGGCACTGTGACAGTCCGGTGAAGCGTATCGCCGCGCGACTCAATCGCGCCGCACCGCTTTCGTGCATCGCCGGATCGCACGCGAACCACGACGCCCGCCGCTCAGGGCCGGCGCACGACGAAGTTGCCGATGCCCGTGCCGACGACGGCCATCCGCACATCGCCGGACCACAGCGTGATCGTCACCGGCACATCGATGCTTTCGCTGCCGAGCACCACGCGCGACGGCACTTCGCCGCCGCCCGTGTAACGCACCGACACGCCCGTCACTTCGCTTCCCCAGCGGCGTGCGCGATACAGGTCGTCGGTCATCGGCGCCCAGGCGCCGCCTTCGGTGCGCTGCACGAAGCGATAGCCGCCACCAACCGGCTGCCATGCGATCGGCATCGCGCGCACCTGTGCTTCGTCGCCGGCCGATTCGAGCAGGTTCGCCAGGCGCTGCGCCTCCTCCGCCAGATCGGTGCGCCGGTTGCGCGACGGCGCGAGCGTCACGACCGCGACCAGCAGCCCGGCGATCATGAGCACGACGAGCATCTCCAGCAGCGTGAAGCCCGCCGCCGTGCGACGCAGGACGCGTGTGTGTCGTATCGGCCGCTTCACGATGCACATGCCGTCACTGCCACGAACCGATGTCCGCATCGTTGCCCTCGCCGCCCGGTTTGCCGTCCGCACCGTAGCTGAACACGTCGATCGCGCCGTGCGCGCCCGGGTTCAGGTATTGATACGCGTTGCCCCACGGATCCTTCGGCAACCGTTCCAGATAGCCGCCGTCCTTCCAGTTGTTCGGTGCCGGGTCGACCGTCGGCTTCTGCACGAGTGCGGTCAGCCCTGCTCCTGCGACGGATAGCGGCCGTTATCGAGGCGATACAGGTTCAGCGACTGCATCATCGTGCCGATGTCCTGCTTCGCGGCGATGCGGCGCGCCTCGTCTGGACGACTCATGATCTTCGGCACGATCAGCGCCGCGAGAATCCCGAGGATCGCGACCACCACCATGATCTCGATCAGCGTGAAGCCGCGTTGCGTGCGGCGACGCGCTTGTCTGCCCGCGTGGCCGGCGTACGACGTTCGGGTTTCGTTGAGGCCCGTCATCATGCATTCACCCTCGCAGCAAAGAATGGAAAACGTCTTGTGCCCATCGCATCGACCCGTCGCCATGAAACCATTCGACCTGCTTCGCATCGCGCCGTCCCGCACCGATCTCCTGCAGCTCGCGGCGACGTTCGCCGCCGCCGCGACACTCGCCGCCGTGTCGCTGTGGGCCGTGCGCGTATTGAGCGGCGCCGATGCGCCGGTCGCAGTGCTTGCACCACCGCCCACGTCGATCGACGTTGCAGCCGGCGCACGGTTGTTCGGCGCGAAACCCGACGGCGGCCGCGATGCCATCCAGTTGCTCGGCGTACTCGCCTTCGATGCACGCCGAGCCGCTGCGATCGTCAGCGTCGGCGGCGAAGCATCGCGCGTCGTGTCGCTCGGCGCGGCGATCGGCGACACCGCGAAGCTTGCCGAGGTTCGCGCGCGCTCGATCGTCGTCGACCGCAACGGGCTGCAACACGAGATCGCGCTGCCCGCCACGGAGAAGGCCAACGCGTTCGTGCGCTGAGCCGCGCATCACTGCACCATGTTGTTCAGCTCGATGATCGGCATCATCACCGCCAGCACGATCACGAGCACCACGCCGCCCATCGCGAGAATCAGCAGCGGTTCGAGCAGGCTCGTCAGGAACATCGTGCGGCGCTCCAGCTCGCGCGATTCGCCTTCGGATGCGCGATCGAGCATCGTCGTCACGTCGCCCGTCGCCTCACCCGAGCGGATCAGGTGCACGAGCACCGGCGGGAACGTCTTCGTATGGGCCAGCGCGCGCGATAGCGCGGAGCCTTCGCGCACGCGCACGATCGCGTCGTCGACGTTCGCGCGCATCGCGCGGTTCGACAACGTCTCGCCGGCCGCCTGCAACGCACGCAGGATCGGCACGCCGGCCGCCGTGAGAATGCCCAGCGTGCTCGCGAAGCGCACCGTGTTGTAGCCGCGCACGAGCTTGCCGGCGAGCGGCGCGGTCAGCACCCACGTGTCGAATCTGAGCCGCGGTGCATCGCGCGACAGCACCTTGCGGATCGCATAGACGATCGCGACCGTCGCCGCGAGCGACGCCCACCACCAGTGCCGCACGAAATCGGACAACGCCATCATCACGACCGTCAGCGTCGGCAGTTGCTGCTTGGTGCTGGTGAACACGTTCGCGACCTGCGGCACCACGTAGCTCAGCAGGAACGTGACGATGCCGAACGCAATCAGCGTGACGATGCCGGGATACGTGAACGCCAGCAGGATCTTTTGTTTCAACGCATTGCTTTGTTCGATGTAGTCGGCGAGGCGCGACAGCACGACGCCGAGCTTGCCCGTGTGCTCGCCGGCCGCGACGAGCGCGCGATAGATTTCCGGGAAATCGCGAGGATGCTGGCTCAGTGCGTTCGCGAACGAATGGCCGCCGACGATTTCCGCGCGGATCGACGCCATCAGCTCGCGCATGTATTCGCGTTCGGCCTGCTCGCTCAATACCGACAGCGATTCGTCGAGCGGCAGACCTGCGACCAGCAGGCTCGCGAGCTGGCGCGTGAGGATCGCCTGCTCGCGCTGCGACAGCTTGCGGCCGAGCGACAGGCGTTGATGACGCTCGCCGTGCAGACGCTGCGCGGCCAGTTCGACGACGAGCGGCGTGAGCCCCTGCGTGCGCAGATGGCTGCGGCCGGCGCGTGCGCTGTCGGCTTCGAGCACGCCTTTCAGCGTGCGGCCGGTGGGATCGATCGCTTCGTAGCGGAATGCCGACATGTCAGTACCCTCTGCCCTCGTGTCACGCGTACGACTTTTTCCGGCGATGTTGCGCAACGGGCCGGATGGAGTCGCCGGAGAAGACTAAGGAGCGAACCGGCGCAAATTTGTGACGGATGTTGGGCTACCTTTTTTGGCGGGCTTTATTACTTTCGATCGATATTCTTATATCGGAAAAACGATTTCATTCCGGATAGCATCCTCAATCACTTGAAGATTAACGATCAGATACGCAAGAATTAGCATTCTTTTATCAAACCCATTCAATCAATTTCAGGAAAATTTCAACAGATGACTCATTCGTCTCCGGAAGAAATGCTCCGTAGCATCCGCCACGAAACTGACTTGGAGTTGCGATAGCGCGGCACCGTATGCCGGGAGCCGTCCGCGTGACGTGCGGAAACGCGCTCCAGCATCCCGCTCCAAGCCCGCTCGAAGGTGCACAGCGGCGCTCGCCGACACAATCTCAACATCTGGGAATTCCGGCACACGTCGAATAGCGGCCAAATCGCCCCTTTATCAATCCGAGTAACGCAATGACTTCTCTGGCGAAAATGTTACGCACCATTCGTTATAAAAAATTCACACGCGTTATTCGGATTTACACCTACATTTACCCGGCGGTCCATAAGCATTCCAACCGCAGTAGCAGGGGTTCCCGTTTATCTTCGTTCAAGGAAATTTCTCATGAAATCCAGCAAGCGCAAGATCTGTCAAGTCCTCGCTCTCGTTGTTTCCGGTCTGGGCGCCACGGCCGCGATGGCCGCAGGCCCGGTGATTCAAGGTGGCGGTTCGTCGCTCGTCGCACCGACGATCGGCGCCAACTCGCCGGCTTCCGGTGAAATCGGCCTGTTCGGCACTTCCAATGCCACGTTCACGTACTACTCGGTCGGCTCGGGTGCCGGCCAGAACGCATTCCTGAACAACCAGCCGACGTACCTCGGCGCGGGCGTCACGGGCACGGTCGACTTCGCGAACAGCGATGCCGCGCTGACGACGGCACAAGTCACGTCGTACAACGCCGGCACGGTCGGTGCAAACAGCGGCCCGCTGATCCAGATCCCGTACATCGTGACGGCCATCACGGTGCCGGTCGTCAACGGCCCGGCCGTGACGAGTTCGATCACGCCGCAAACGACGCCGGGTCAGGCGCACAGCATTGCGCTGAACGACGACGACCTGTGCGGCATCTTCTCGGGCAAGCTGACGAACTGGAACCAAGTTACCAATCCGGAAGGCGGCTTGTACTCGCTGAACAAGCCGATCACGGTCGTCTATCGCGCGGACGGCAGTGGCACGACCGAACTGCTGACTCGCCACCTGCATGCGGTTTGCACGACCGCCAACACGAAGGCCGGCGTGACGTTCGTCGATTCGCTGACGTTCGCGAACACGACGGCGTTCCCGTCCGGTGTGCCGGCAAACTTCGTCGCGGCTTCGGGCAGCGGCGGCGTTCGCGGTTCGCTCGCATCGCTGTCGTCGGCCGGTACGGCCGCAGTCGCCTACCTGAGCCCGGACTACACGAACACGTTCCTCGCGTCGCAAAGCACGGTCGTGACGTCGTCAGGCGCGCTGCAGCTCCCGATCGCCAGCCTGTACAACTCGACGAAGGGCGCGTACTACGCGCCGACGTATGCGAACGCGACGACGGCGCTCGGTACGATTGCTGCTCCGTCGGGCACCGCCGCCGCCGATCCGACCCAGTGGGTTCCGGTTTCCGGCACGGCCTACAGCCAGCTGGCCAACCCGGCCTCCGGCTATCCGGTTTCCGGCACGAGCCAGATCATCCTGAGCCAGTGCTATGCCAATCCGAGCGTAACGTCGAATGTTCAAAGCTTCCTGAACAACCACTACACGAACGCCAGCTACGCGTCGGTCGTGCACGGCAACGGCTTCGACACCGTGCCGTCGAGCTTCAAGACCGCGATCTCCGCGAACTTCCTGAGCAACACGAGCGGAAACAACTTGGACATCGGCGACGCATCGGCCTGCGCTTTCGTCACCGGCCGGTAATCGACAACCGATCCTGCAACACACGGCATTACAGCGCACCGGCCTCGAGCAATCGAGGCCGTTTTTTTTAAACCTCCACCTCAGTCAACGACCCGCCTATAACACCCACATCGGTCGTACTGCATCGATTCGCGCTGCAGTCGAAGGCATCACGATGCAATGGTTATCACGATCCATAACCCGTGGCCGTTAGCCACGCGTGTCAGACGCGGAAGATCGTGGCCGGAGCGAACCGCATCCCCAAGCTGTCGCCAACACCGTTCTCACCTGTCTCAACGTTCGCTACGCACACCATCGATACGGCAAGCCTCGTCTCAGTGAATGCTGCGTCGTGTCTCCCATCTCCCGGAAGCAGCCTCTCGAATCATTCAGGATGTGCTGGACGCAGCTTTCGCGAATCCTGCGACACCGCAACCGCCGACAGCTCATGAAAGAGACGCTCCAAGCGCATACGATTCGGAGATTGGAAATAAAAACTCCCGCTTCAAACATGCAAAGCAGGAGTGTTTTTCCAGTCTACCCGGCTGAATCGGGCGCTACCGAATCAACCTGCATTTCTCGGTCACATTCAGAACCTGTTCAGCTTTCCAAGCTCCTCCTTGCTGAGCAACGTCCGCTGGGTCGGCCCCGCCGCGCCGAACCCCAGCAGCGAAACCGAGTTCGACGAATCGTAACCAACCTGCTCCGACTTGCGTCGCTTCGACCCGCCATCCGGGCCGTTATCCCCGAAACCCTCGACCTGAACGCTGATCGTCCAGCGGCGCGGAGCAACGCCCGATGCATTGTTCTTCGCGATGTCCTGAGCAACCTGACTCGCCGCCGACGCCGCCGAACTCGCAGCCGTCAGCGCGCCCGTATTCACCGCCTGCACGAGCGGAATACCGGTTGCCTTTCCCGTCACCTGAATGTTGTCCGCGTTCACGACACGCAACGCGGCGACGTTCAGGTTACCCGCACGAATGCCTGCGTCCCCGGCATCGACGGTACCGCGTGGCGCAATCAGGTTGACCGTGCCTTTCGGTGCACCCGGTATGCTTTGCAGCGTCGCGATCCCTGCACCAGTTACCTGCCCGCGCGAATCGACCGTGCAGTAGTGGTTCGCATCGCACACGTACTGCGGCGCCGGCGTATCGGCCGACGTCTTCGCGCCCTTGCCCGCGTTGATATCGCCGTTCGAGCTCCAGATCGTCATGTCGCCGCCCTGCTCGGTGAAGATCCGGCTCTGCGCGAGCAGCACGCTCTGGTCCGTGAAGATATCGACGTTGCCCTTCTCGAGCGTCAGAATCCCCATTGTGCCGGGGCCCGCCACCACGTTCCCGTTGGCGTCCACAATCTGCGGCGGCGCCGTCGTACTACCGACGAGTGCCTGCCCGCCCGGCCCGAGGATCGTCACGTCGCCGCCTTGCTGCGTCTGGATCGTCGTGCTGCGGATATCGAGATTGCCCGTGTCGACCTGCTTGTTCGCGCCATTCGAACCACCGCCCAGATTGTTCGCCGTGTAGCCGAACGAAGCCGGGAACAGCGTGTTGATCGCCTGGTAGCCTCTCGCGTACTGGCCGCTGTATCGGCTCGCGGGGTCGTTGAAGTCCGCACCGACTTGCGCGAGCACACCGAACAACACCTTTTCCGCGAAGAGCTGCTGTACGTAAGACGGCAGCGCCTGGAATTGCTTCCACGCGTCGTCGGCCGTCAACTGGGCGACCTTCGCCAGTGCCTTGTCCTTGTCCACCTGCAGTCCCGTATCGACGCCAAGCCCCGCGTCGTACTGCTCCATAAACGCGATCAATGCGGGCGTCGCGCTCGGCACGCCGGCAACCGAGCTGCCCGGCGCGACATAGGTCGAGATGAACCCAGGCAGATCGACGCCGGGGCCCACGCCAAACAGCACGTTGACGTTCGCGCTCTCGTGCGGCAGGTTCGGGTTGTTCGCGTTGCCGACTGCGTCGATGCCCGTGAACGGGTGCGCGATTCCATCTGTGTTGGCCTTCTGGTTATACAACTCGGCCTGACTCGTCAGCGGGCCAATATTGCGCCCGGCCTGAACATCAAACCAACCAGGTCCGCCAAGCGACAAAACCGGAACTGCGCCGCCTCCTGTGAAAGGAATCGGCGTGTCGTAAATGTCCCGACCGGCAACGATCCGCGTCACATCCGAACTGCGCAAATTCTGCCCCCAGAACGCCAGGTTCACGATGTCCTGTCCAGCCTGCACGAGCGCCGGCTTGTCGATCGACAGTGTGACGAGACTCCGGTAGAGGCCGTCACTATAGCCGGGAGCATCGACGGTGCCGTTGACGATGCTTCCGTTCAGACTGTAAAGGCGTGCGGGCTGCAAGTCGTCGCCATGAAGCGCATTTGGAGCATGTGCGGCGAGTGCCGTATTCGTCAACGCCGGGATACTTACCTTCAGTTGCGGGTTCGTCGGCGAAGGCATCTGTGATGGATCGGCGTCGGACAAACCGAACGTATTGGGCAATGCGGCGTTGGTTCGCATGCCTGATACATTGGAAAGGTACACCGATTGGTCCGCGATCAAATTCAACTGACCAACAGCCGACGGATAGAGGACACCGCCGGATTGAACATCAATCGCACCATCGAACGCAATCAGATTCATGCTCGCAGGCAGCACGCCGTTCGCGCCGGTCAACATGCCCCCGGGCGAACCGAGCCGGACGTCGCCGGTCGTGGATAGCACACTGACCGCGGAAGCAGGTGAATAGCCCTGGTTGTCAGGATACTGGCCGTAATCGAAAAGATTGACGATAGCAGTCGGCTGTCCGCCGCTCTGCGCAAAGCTGCTCGAATAAGACGGATTCAGTACCGCACCAATATCCACGCCCTGGCGCGCAGTAACGTCGAATATTCCGTCCTGAGTTGCAAGCACCGTCGACACGTCGAGCGGAGCCACTCCAGTTTGTCGAGACGCCACGGAAATATCCGACCCGATGCTTCCACCAGCCGATATCGTCCCCGTTCCCTTCGCGACGAAGTAGTCGCCGCTCAGAATGTCGCCGCCCGCTCGCACCGCCAGGTTTCCGCCGCCGACAATGACAGGCTTGCCGCTACCATTCAGGTACCACGTGGTCGGCAGCGATACGGCCAGGTCCGAAATTTTGCCACCGGCACTGATCGAGACGTTGCCGCCGACGCTCATCACGCCTTGGTCGAATGCGCCGAAATCGATCGACGATCGGGTCAACGGAGCGACGATCGTACTGTTATTGGCAGTTGTCCCCGGAGTGATCTCCATCCACTGCCACCAATACTGGCTGATGCTGTTCCCGGCGCCGCCGGTCACCGCGCCTGCCGCATCGGCCACGTTCTGGATGCCGTTGATGTCTCCCTGCACACGAATAGATATGTCGCCGGCCGAATCGGGATTCACAGCCGGTGTAACCAGAATGTCTTGCAGGCCCGGGCTGCCACTCACAACTGCCGTGGTAATACCCAATGCCGGCGAACCCTGCGCAGGCGCGCCCGCCGTATATACCACGCCCGGTGCAGTCGTATCCGCCAGCGCAAGATCGTTGCCAGCTGCAATATCGATCGATCCCGTGCCGGTACGGATCGTCGTCGGCTGAAGCAACGTCAATCCGTTCGAATCGACGTACTCGGTGTGCCGGTTTAGCGTTACGTTGCCGGAAGACGCACTGCCGACGTTGAATGCAGCAGCAGGCTGCACGGCAAGCGGATTGGCGCTCGTCAGATCGGCGCCGCCGACCAGGCGGTATGACGAGCTTTGGCCTCCGAGGAGCGCGGCAAAACTGATGGGCAACGGGTTATCGGAGGTTGCAACATTGGCCGGCACGTTACCTGGCAAGTTTCCGATATTGGCAATCCCCGTATCCGGGATAGACAACGGTGCGAGCGGAGCATATACGAAACTGAATGCATTGTTCGGATGCACCAATACACTGGAACTGGATTTAATGATGGAAATTTTACCGACATAAAAATTTCCATACAATGAAATATAGGCACTGTAATCCGTGGGGCTAGACGGCAGAACAGGAGGAGTAGGCGTGCCAAATTTATTGTACACAACCACTCCATTCCTGACCAATCCAGTGATGGTTACGGCATTGTAACCATTCAGCCATGTCGAATACGCACTCGAATAATCCTGATACGAACCATAATCTGAAATAATTGGCGCAGACGTAAAGAGCGGAGAATAAGTCATTACATGAAGCGAATAATTACCCTTGCTCGCACTACCATTCATCCAAAGATCATAATAACCACCCCAGGCATTCGCATAGCCCAGATAATTCGAATAATAATCGGCGGTCTGTTTCACGAGCGGCGCGTTCAACGCGATGTTCGGATCATATAGCGGATTCCCCGAGTTGCTACCGAATGAGGACAAGGACTGAGTCGAACCATCCGTCAATTGCACGGTAATCGACGCCGGATCGTCCAGCGACATCAGGTTGTTGTACAACGCCAGCGCTGCGGCGTACGTCCCCGTAGCCGACGCATTCCCCGCCGCCCCCAGAATCGTCGCGACCTGGTTCTGGAAAAATCCGTCGGTAATGCTTGCTTCCGCATCGAAGTCGTTCGTCGCCCGGAACGTCAGCATCGGCGCGACCGTCCCCTTGTAGCGATACGAAGGCACGATCGTCCCGCTGTTGTTCGGCAGCCCCGCGCCCAGATTCCAGTTCGACAGGATCGAGATGTTGCCGCCATTGATCGCCGGGCTCGGGTTGTCGAACTCGATCCCCGGCGCCACGCGGAAATTCGCGATGCCCGAGGTCGCCCCTTGCAGCATCGGCCCATTGGCGCCGAGCCCGCTCTGAATGAATCCCATCAGCGTGCCGGGCGTCATCGACAGCGTGCCATCGCTCGCCTTCACGATCTGTCCGCCGTAGAAATTCTGATGATCGGCGTTCGCGGTCGTCGGCACGAAGTACGCGCTGCTCATCCCCGGAAAGCCGATCGATGTGATGCCGTTATACAGCGAAGCCAGGTCGGCCTGGCTGTCCGTCAGCGTCACCTGCGCGCCGGTCGCGTCGTTCGTCAGCGTGCCGCCGCCGTCGCCGCTCGCATCCGGCGTAAACGTGAAGGTCGGCGGATTGGTACCTTGCGCGGTGAACGTGCCGGCCAGCAGATGCCCCTTGCTGTCGTACCAGCCCGCCGGGTCGACGATGCCGTCGAAGTGCTGCGCGCCGGACGTCGCATCGGTCGTGTTCCACACCGCGTAGGCCTCGAGCGTCGTCGCGCGGGAACCGACGATGCCCTTGCCGCTGTTGAATGCATTCGGCAACTGGACATCGATGCTGCCGTCCGCGAGCAGCGGCGCCCGGAAATTCACGGTGCCGCCCGACAATCCGCCGGCCGTCCCGCCCGATACGTCGATCAGCGCATTCGCGCCGACACGGATCAGCCCCGAGCGTGACGGGTCGATGTTCTCGTAGCCGTAGGTCGCGTTGTACGGATTCGAAACCGTCGGATCGAACACCGCGCTCGTGCCGATATTCACCTTGCCGCCGCGCTGCGTCGGATCGGAGCCACGCGCGAGCAGCGTACCCTCGACATCGACACCGCTGCGTCCGTACAGGTCGATCTGCCCGCCCGACTTGCCCGACGCGTCGATCGTGCCCAGCACGTTCACGTTGCCGTTCGCGGTCTCCGACGCATTGCCCGCGCCGCCGTCGGCCGTCAGCGACACCGAGTGCGCGGTCAGCGCGTTACCGACCGACAGCGTCAGGTTGCCCGACTTCGTATGAACGGCAATCGACTGGTTCACGCCGCTCGATGCGAGCGTCTTGGCCAGCGAATCGAGGTCGGCTGCGCCGACCGTGTCGAGCGACAGCGAGCCGCCCGCATAGCCGTTCGTCGCGCCGCCCTTGATCGTGCCGTCGAGATTCACGACCTGCTTCGGTGCCGACAGCGTCAGGCTGCCCGCCGCACCGCCGCCCTTCGCACCCGAGAAATCAAGCGTCGTACCCGGTTGCACGTCGACCGTACCCGCGTCGGCGGTCAGGACGATCGAGCCGGCCGGCGCATATTGCGTCACGTCGAAGAACTGCTTCGACACGCCCGCCGAACTGACCGTCGAGCCGCTGCCGATCGTCAGGTTGCCGTTCGTCGCCTCGAGACTCACGTTGCCGGCCGGCGCGGCGATCGTCGCGCCGTTGTCGGCAAGCGTGCCGCCGACGAATTTCCATGCGCCGCCAACCGGCGTTTTCGTCAATGCGGTGCCCGCTGCGCCGTTCAGCGTCAGCGCACCGGCGGTCTTCACGTTCGATGCCGAGCTCGTATCGGCCAGATACACCGGCGCGTTGAGCGTCACCGGCAGCGAACCGAAATCGAACGTCCCCGTGCCTTGCCCGACGATGCCGCCGCTCGCGGTCATGTTCGCCGACGAGAACCCGCTCAGCGTCTTCGTGCCCGTGCCGAAATCGATCTCTTTCGCGTTGACCGTCAGCGTGCCGCTGCCCGGCGTAGCCGTACCGTCGGGCGCGCCCGTCTCGTTCGTGAACGCGATCTGCTGCCCGTTCAGCGTCACGCGGCCGCCGTCGCTCGTGAACGTGCCCGCGCTCAGGTCGACGCTCTTGCCGAACGTCGCGTTCACGTCGCCGACGAAGCCCATCGCGCCGTAGCTGCGCAGCGTGACGAGATCCGCGTTGGCGAGCTGCGCGAGCCCGGCCGGATCGATCACGAACCCCGGCAGGTTCGCAGCGGCCGCGCCGCTCGCATTGGTGAACGTGATCGCCGAGCCGTCCGCCGTGATCGCCTTCGCCCACAGCACCGCGCTCGGGTCGACCTTCAGATTGCCCGAAGAATCGAGCATCAGCGCCTGGCCGCCCGACAGCGTCGCACCTGCGCCGACCGTCAGCAGCCCGGTGCCGGTGCCGCCCGTGCGCGTGAGCGGCGCCATCGCGCCGTTCGACACGCGCAGTATCGCGCCGTCGCCGGCGATCGCGATCGGCTGGTCCTTCGCCGCCGGGTAATCGCCTGCCGCCACGATCGATGCACCTGCGTCGACACGCAAGCCGTTTGCCGCGTTCGAATCCGTGCCACTCGCGTCCGTTTTCGTCACGAGCAGGATCTCGGGCCCCTTCAGCGACGAATTCGCGTCGTTCGACACCACCACGCTGTTCGCGATCGGCGTGATCGTCACGCCCTTCGTCGTCGCCGCACGCGTGCCGCCGATCAGCAGGCTGCCCGCGTTCAGCGAATCGAGCGCATCGCCACCGATCTGCAGATAGCCGGGCAGCGCCGCGCTGCCGTTGCCGGTGATCTGGATGTCCTGCGACGCGATGTCGACCTCGGCCGGCGCGCCGCCCGCACCCGCCGCCGCGTTCAGCGTCGCGCCGAGCGTGAGCGCCTTCGTCGCGGCCAGCACGAGCTGACCGCCGTCCACCGGCAGCGGCGGCGTCACGTTGCCCTGCTTCGCGGCCTGCGCAGTGAAGAAGGCGTTCGCTCCCTTCAGCGTGTATTGCGAGTATTGCTGCCACACGTTGCCCGACTGCACGTTGAAGAGTATCGGCGTCGCGCTGCGACCGCCCGTCACCGCATCGGCGAAGTATCCGGCCGTCATGACGGTACCGTCCGGCAGCACCTGCGACGCACCCGGCACGACGTTGCCGGTCGTAGCCGACACCGTCACGCGATACGCGCCCGGAAGCGTCGCGTATTTGCCTGGCAGCAACGTGTAGTAGCCGGCTGCGAGGCCGGGCACGCCGGACAGGTATACGGCCTTGCCGATCGAATCGTTCGTTCCGGCCTGGCCGACGCCGAGCGTGACGGTCTGGGTCGTCGCCGTACCATTACTGGCGACGTCCGGCTGCACCGACTGCGCGAACACCGGATCGTAAGCGGCCACCGGCGACTGTACGCCCGGCACGATCGCATAGACATTCCCCGCGCCGGCATTGGTCGGCACCGCCGTCGCACCCTTGCCGCTCGCATAGCTCACGTTGTATTGCGACAGCACGTCGCGCGTGCCGCCCGTGCCCGGCGCCCATTCGGCTGCCTGCAGGTCGCCGCCGCCGGACAGGTCGATCGTCGCGCCCTTGTTGAGCGCGACGCTGGTGCCGTTCACGCCGATGTACTTGGCAGGCGGCGCATTCAGGTCGGACGCGGTCGTGCCCGCGAGCGGATTGAACTGCCACTCGACACCGTCGACCGTCGTGCCGTAAGGAATGGTCGTTGTGCCGTTCGAGACCGACGTGATGCTACCGCTCGCAAACGTCACCGAATCCGTCGCGACGAGCGGCAGGCTGCCGAACTGCTTCTGCGTCGCACTGTTCGTCGGATCGCCGACGCCGAATACGAGCGAGCCCGACGGCGCGCGCACGGTGCCGCCCTGCACGATGTTCGTCGCATCGACGAGCAGCGTGCCGCCGGCCGACAGCGGTGTGCCCGACGAACCGGTCGAACCGAACGTGACGGTAGTCGGTGCGAGCTTGCCCGTAACCGGATCGGTGGGGCCGACCGCGTCGACGATGAACGTGGTGCCGGTGGCGGGATACAGGCTCGCAGCATTGAACGTCACGTTGCCCGGCGTATACAGCACACCCGGCGACAGCACGTTGCCCGACGGATTGGTCGAACTCAGCCGGATATCGCCGCTGCTGTTGAAATTGGCCTGGCCAAAATTGTTGAGCTGGAACTGGTTGCGCAGATCGACGAACGACGCATTCACGCTCAGCGTCGCATCGGAGAGCGTCGCGACCGGCGTGAACGTCGGTGTCGACGAAGGCGCCATCGGACCGGTAAGCGCAACATAAGGCGCGTTGATCGTCACCGTCGTGCCGAGCGCTTGGGCCGGCGGTTGCGCGAGCAGGTTCGTGAACGTCGAGCTACCATCTGCCTGCAATGCAGGTTTCGACAGCAGCGTCGACAACTGATCCAGTCCAATTGCTGCGATCCGGCCGGTATTCAGCGTCACCGACTCCGGCAGCGTCAGATTCACGTTACCGGCAAACACGATCGGCGGCGCCGAAAACGGAGAGGGTGCGCCATTGCCCAGCACGAGATTCGCAATCCCCGAATCATTCAGACGATCGGCAACAAACTGGATCACGCCGGTCGGCTGACCGGTCGGCAGGTTGGTGTTCGAATCGATCGGCGTCGGGAAATCCTCGCCCGGCGCAAGCCCGGCGGGTACGAGCATCCCGCTCTGCTGCACGACGAGCGCGGTCGCGCCGGTCGAACCGCTGTTCGAATGCGGCAGGATCGTCAGCATGCCGCCCCGCGCCTGCGGCGCACCGCCATGACCGGCCAGCGCCCCGTCCGCGAAAAGGCCGTACGCGGCCGATAGCGTGATCGACCCGGCATCACTCCACACGGGTTGCGACGCATACGTGCCGTTCGCCTGCAATTGATCGAAGTTCGCCGATGCGCCGGACACGTCTATCTTCGAGCCGGCTTGCGTGACCACGTAGCCCGTATCGCTAGACAGCATCACCGAACCGCCTGGCAGAACCTTCCCGGTATTCGGCACGACGGTCGTTCCACCGATCTTGACCGGCGTTGCCAGCGGATTGACGAGCGCTACACCGGATACGTCGAGCGTCGCATCGGCGCCGAGCCAGACAGACCGGCTGTTGCTCGGCGTGAAGACATTGAATTGCCCCGGCTGACCGGTCGTGGCTCCGGTATCGGCACTCAACACGATCGACCCGCCCGGCGCGACCACCGAGCCGAGCACGGTAACCTGCGTCGGCGACGCGAGAGCAACGCTCGCACCCGCGTCAGCATTGATCGATGCACCGGCCGACAGGGTGACCGCACCGGTCACGCCCGGATACGATGGCGTCGGACCGTCTGGCACGGTTTGCCACGCCACATCATTCCCGCCCGTCAACACGAGGTTCGTCGGTTGCCGGTGATACGCGTCGAGTTGACCGGTCGTCGTCAGGCCACCAGTCGACAGATTCGCACCCGAGCCTGTCTGCTGGAGCGCCAGCGCATCCGGAATGCGATTCAACTGCGTCAGCGCGACCGCTGCGCCAGGTGCGATGGTCGAATCGTAGTACGCGTTCAGCACGTACTTGCCGAAACCCTGTTGCGAGAAGAAGTTTTCGGGCAGATACACGTCCCAAGGCGCCGCCCCCGCCCGGTCACCACCGATCCGGAAGCCGAGCGCCTCGAGCGTCAGCGTGCCGCCCCCTGAAAAACCTTCGCTCAGGATCGTGCCGCCCATCGCGATCGTGCCCGCAGTCGGTTGCGTAGCAGGCAAGGGCGACCCACCGTCGCGCGTATGACCGAACTGCTGCGTCGCCTGCGGAGCGGCGTACGTCTGCAACGTAACGTTGCCGCCACGCCCTGCCGGCACACCGTTCTGCATCAGCAACTGGCCGTTCGCGAGCATTTCGCCGCCGCTCGATACATCGAGCACACTTCCCGGCTGCAGCAGGACCGAACCCGTCGTGTCCACGGCGTCGCCGTTGACGTATGTCGCCCCTTGCGTCGCCGACAGCGAGATGCTGCCGCCGTTGATGAACTGGCTGTTGCCCGGCGTCGTGGCCGGCACGGCCTGTACATCGTTATTCACCCACTGGCCGGCCGCGCTGATCGCGCCCTGCGGCCCGACGACGACGTTGCCTCCGCTCGTGATGGAAATCGAACCGGACGGCGCGGACAGCCGCCCCCCGACATTCACGTCGCCCCCTACCGCAGGGCTGTTCAGCGAGATCGTACCGCCTGGCTGCAAGTTCAGTTGCGTGCCCTGTGCAACCACGATGCCCTTGCCCGCGTTCTTGTCCTCGGTCACGTTCAGGTTCGCGAAGCCGCCGCTGTTCAGCGTCGCGACCGGTACGACCCGCGTCGTCAACAGATTGCTCGGATCGTTGCCGGCAAGCGTCGAAGAAGCATTCTTGTCTAGCGGCGTATCGATCGAGAAGCCCGACATCAACGCGCCAAGCTGCGGCGCCTCGTCCTGCAGAATCGTCAGGCCCGAGATCGCGCTGATCGGCATCAGCGAATTGGCTGCGGCATTCCACGTCATCCCGGCCAACGCTCCGCCGGCAAGCTTCGGATCCGCGCCGAGGTTGAACGTGCCGCCCGAAGGCAGGCTGTTGCCCTGCATCTGCTTCGCGCCGCCGAACGCCTGCGCGCTGATGTCGCCGTCGAGCACCAGCGCCTGCGACGCGAACAGGTCGAGCGTGCCCGCATTGCCGCCGACGATGTAATCGGACTGATAAGTGCCGCCCGTCAGCAGCGGGTTGTACCAGGACTTCGTCACGCCCCAGCGCGGATGGCTCTCGACGAACTGCCCGGCGATGCCGACATAGTTGTCGTACGGGCTCGCCTGACCGACCGGCACGATCGCGCCGTTGGCGTCGACGAGCCGCGTGGTATTGACCATCCCGCCGTTGTAATGCACATACCCGCCGTTCAGGTTCATCGACGAACCTGTCGCGGTCATCACCTCGTTGCCGGACAGCGTGATCGTGCCGCCGTTGGTCAGCAGTTGATCGACCGTACGCGGAATCAGGTTCACGTACCCCGACAGGTTCAGGATCGGGCTGCCGACCCACTGCACGCCGTCGCTGCGCGTGCCCGTCAGTGTGCTGTCGACGACGACGCCCTTCAGCCCGAACAGGAAACTGTTGCGCAGCAGCGGCGAATCGGCCAGTTCGTTCTGGCCGATTCGGTCGATCGTCACGAGCGTCTGCGAGATCGGCGTCTGGACGTCCGCGAGCCCCGACACGTCGATCGTCGCGCCGTCATCCACGTAGATCCGGCCCGGCACCGCGGTCTGGCCGGCCACCTTGTTCGTCACCACCGACGGCGCGTAGGCCGTCACCGACACGTTCGAGCCCGGCGCCTCAATCAGCGAGCCGCCCTGGAACCAGACCGAGCCGGCCGTCATCGTGATGCCGCCGGGCGTGAATGTCGTGCCCGGAGTCGACGTCGCAGTCTGGCCGTTATTGTCCGGCAGCACCGTCGTCACCGATCCTGGCCCGAAGCTCAGCAGGCCGGCACGATTGACGTTGTCGCCCCCACCGACGCCGCCCGTGACCGGGGTTGAACCCGTATACGGGTTGCCCAGCGGATTGTTCGACGCATACTCGTCCGCCGTCGAGATCGTGATCGTGCCCGGCGTATTCACGCTCGTCGTCACGCCCACCACGCCGTTCTGCGCGACGCGGCTGCCGAGCAGGTTCACGTTGCCGCGCGCAGCCTGGACGATGCCGGTATTGGTCAAGGTGCCGGCCGGCGTGACGTCGATCGTTTTGCCGGTCTGCGGATCCGTCGTCACGATCTGCCCGCTCAATTCCGGCAGCAAGACTTGAGGGTTGCCCGTCGCGCCGGTTGCATTGGGCCGCAGGCTCACCCCCACGCCCGCTGCGAGCACGACCTGCCCCGCCGTTGCCGAGATACTGCCCGCGTTCGTCACGTTCGGCGCGGCGACCAGCACGAAACCGCCATCGCTCACCGTGCCGTTGGTATGCGTCGTGATCGAAGCGCCCTGCTCGATCGTGACGTCGCCCGGCGCCTGATAAGTGCCCGTCAGTAGCGCGGCATTACCGAGGCCCAGCACTTCGTTCGGCTTGCCGCCCGAACCCACTACCCCCGTGGAACTCCCCGACTCCGGATAGGCCAGTCCGCCCGTCGTCCCCGCCGGCAAACTCAAAAACTGCTGGTTGCTCGCGACGATACCCTCGGCCGTCGGCACGAGTTGGTTCTTCATGTCGAGCAGATTAAGCGACGACGCAACCAGCGAATGCACGTTGACCTGCGACCCCGCGCCGAACAGCACGCCGTTCCGGTTGATCACGTACACCGCGCCCTGCGCGGTGACGTTGCCGAGAATCTGGCTCGGCCGCCCGCTCGGGTCGTTGATCCGGTTCAGCACGGCCCAGTTGTTCGCGCCGTTCGTCTGCGTGCCGGCCGACTGGTCGAAGTTCAGCGTCGTCTGCCGGCCGACGTTCATCGTCTGCCACGTCAGCACCGCGTTCTGCCCGGTCTGCTTGACGTCGACGTTCACGTGGCCGCTGTTATCGACCGTCTGCTGCGGCCCGTTCGCGTTGACCCACAGCTGCGGATTGCCCGTGTCGGTATTCTGGCTGACCAGATTGCCGTTGCCGTCTTTCGCAAAGGTGATGCCCGGCGCCACCTCCAACCCGCCCGGCGCGAGCCCGTTCGGGACGGTCGAAGGCAGCTTCGCCGCCGCCGCGGCCGCGTTCTGCTGCGCGGCGATCTGTGCGGCGATCGCGTGCGCGGCGTAGCCGAGGTTGCGGATCGACGGCTGGCTCGCCTGCAGCGCCTGCTGCGGCGACACGCCGAGATTCGGCACGCCCGGCGCACCGCCCGCACCAGCCGCGCCACCGCCCGATGCGCGCGCGGTCGCCGCGCCGAGGTTCATGATGCCGGCCGCCTGCGCGTGCGCGGACGCCCCGGTCAGCAGCATCAGGGCCACGGCCCGGACCAGCGGTCGCAGTTCCGATTTCAGGACCGGACGCGAACCCGTCGCGTCAGGTTGTCGTGCCGTGCATGCGCGTGCTGCCATTCTTCACCCCGAATCCTATGAAATTGCGCTGGACGACGATCGCGCCGAAAGCGGCGTCGATCCGTTGCCGCGTCTGGTCGTTGCGCCCGGGCCCGAACCCGGCCACTGGAATCCCAAGAACATACGAAAGCCCGATGGCAGCGGCGTGGCGGGTGTTACGGACCATTCCGGCCGCGTATGAAAGGTTCGTAGCTTTTGTCACAGTCGGCCGGTCACGCCGTTTCGCGGTGCGTGCGGATGCGGGCCGCGAGCGCGTGCGCGACGCGTTCGACCAGCGCCGGCCAGTCGCCGGGTCGCTCCTGCCGGAACAGTGTCGCGGTCGGATACCACGGCCTGTCGTCGCGTTCGAGCAGCCAGCGCCAGTCCGGCACGCGCGGCAGCAGCACCCATACGGGCCGGCCGAGCGCACCTGCGAGGTGCACGACTGACGTATCGACGGCAATCACCAGATCCAGCGTGTCGACGAGCGCGGCCGTTTCCGCGAAATCGGTCAGCGCCGCCTCGAACGACAGCACGCCGCTTGCCCCGAACGCTTCGGCGTCGCGCTCCCGCACGCCGACCTGCAGGCTCACGAACGTCGCGTCGAGTGCGACCAGCGGCGCGAGCGCGGCAAACGTCATCGACCGGTTTTCATCGTTCGCGTGGGCCGGATTGCCCGACCATGCGAGCCCGACCCGCAATCGTCGCGACGGCGTGATCGTGTCGAACCGTTCGATCCACGCGGCGCGCCGCCGGGCGTCGGCATGCAGGTACGGCACGTCGGCCGGCACCGTTTCGAGCATCGTGCGGAATGCGAACGGCAGGCTCATCATCGGGCAATGCAGATCGAACGCCGGCGCAGGCTGCCCGTCGACGACGACGCGGCTCACGCCGCGCAGCGTGCCGAGCAGGTCGGCCAGCGCGGCCGGCGCGTCGATCAGCACGGTCGCGCCGCGTGCGTGCGCGAGGCTCGCGTAGCGGCAGAACTGCAGCGTGTCGCCGAAGCCCTGCTCCGCATGCAGCAGCAGCGTGCGGCCCGCGAGCGGTTCGTCGCCCGTCCATTGCGGGCGGTCCGCATGACGCCGGTGCAGCGTCACGTCGGCGGCGTCCCAGCGTGCCTCGTGCTGCCGCCAGCCGGTGTCGAAATCGCCCATCACCAGGCGGCAGAACGCCTCGGACCGGCGCGCAACGCCATGATTCGGATCACGCACGCAGGCCAGCGCGAAATCGGCGAGTGCGGCTTCGTAGTCGCCGAGCTGCTGGTGCGCGACCGCGCGCGCATAGATCTCCTGGGCCGTGCGGCCCGGTGCGCCGGCCGCCGCCGCATAGCTGGCAAGCGCATCGTCGTAGCGGCCGAGCAGTTGCTGCGTGATCGCGCGGTTGCACAGCACTTCCGCGTGGGGGCCGTTCGATTCGAGCGCACGGTCGTAATGCGCGAGCGCTTCTTCGTAGGCACCGAACGCGCGCAGCGCACCGGCCCGATTGCGCAGCGCGTCGAAATCGGCCGGTGCGCGCGCGAGCGCTTCGCCGTAGGCATGCGCGGCTTCCTCGTGTCGCCGCAGCCCGAGCAGCGCGTTGCCGCGCCCGACCCACGCGCCGACGTTGTCGCGGTCGCGCGCCAGCAGCCGGTCGCTGCGCTTCAGCAACTCGTCACGCAAATGCAGCAGGTCGAGCGCGACGCAGCTCACGAACAGTAGTTGCGTATCGTCCGGCGACCGCGCAAGCGCTTCGTCGAGACACGCCAGCGCTTCGGCCGGCCGCCCCAGTTCGATCAGCGTATAGCCGCACGCGTAGACGAGATCGAGAGTCTTGCCGCGCACGACCATCGCGAGTTGAAAACAATGCAGCGCCTCGTCGCCGCGACCGAGCGCGCGCAGTGCATGGCCGCGCTCGGCGAGCGCCGCCGCATCGTCCGGATCGATTCGCAATGCGCGCTCGATGCTGATCAGCGCGTCGGCGGGCCGACCGATCGCGCGCAATGCCTCACCGCGTCGGACCCATGTCGCCGCGCGGCCGGACTCGCGCGTCAGCGCGAGATCGTACGCGCCGATCGCTTCGCCATGGCGGCCGAGTGCGTGCAGCGCGTCGCCGCGCGCCGCGTGTGCCGGTGCATGGCCGGGATCGCGCGCGAGCGCCTGCGCGGCGGCGTCGAGCGCTTCGCGATGACGGCCCGTGCCCGTCAGCGCCGCCGAATGATTCGCGAAATTCCACGGCTGGTTCAGCCCGAGACGCATCGACCGTGCGATCAGCGGCTCTGCGCGCACGGGGTCGCCGCGCTGCAGATGCACGAGTCCGAGCAGGTGCAACGCTTCGACCTGGTCGGGCATCATCGCCAGCACGCCCTCGTAGAGCCGTTCCGCACCCGCGAAATCGCGCTGCTCGAGCCGCGCGCGCGCGTTGCGCAGCGCATCGTCGACGGCGGCCCGCAGTGACGCGGCGCCTGCACCGAACGCCGGTGCCTGCGCGGTGCTCATCGCACCGCTCCCATCACCAGCGCCAATAGCGCGGCACGGATCCGCTCGACGACCGGCGCCCACTGGCCGCCTTCCGGCTGGCGGAACAATCGCGCGTCCGGATACCACGGGCTGTCGTCGCGATCGAGCAGCCAGCGGAAATCGGGCGTGTGCGGCAGCATTACGGCGAGCGGCCGGCCAAGCGCGCCGGCCAGGTGCGCGACCGACGTATCGACGCTGATCACCGCATCCATCGCATCGGTCAGCGCGGCCGTTTCCGCGAAATCCGTCAGTTCGTCGCCGACGAAGCGGATCGCGCTCGCGTCGAGCGTCGGGCGATCCTCGTCGCGGATCACCTTCTGCAGGCTGATCCATTCATAACGGTCATCGAGCAGCGGTAACAGGTCGGCGAGCGTGATCGAGCGATTGCGGTCGTTCAGGTGCAGCGGGTTACCGGCCCAGACGAGGCCGATGCGCGGCCGGTAGGCCGCGCCCAGGCGTGCGCGCCAGCGCTCGACGCGCGCGGGATCGGCGCGCAGGTACGGCACGCTGGCCGGAATCGACGCGAGATCGGTTCGGAATTCGAGCGGCAGGCTCAGCAGCGGGCAATGCAGGTCGAACGGCGGGAGCGGGTCGCCACGCGCGACGAGCACGTCGACGCCGTCGAGCGTCGCGAGCAGCGCCTTCAGCTCGACGGGCGCCTCGAGCACGACGCGCGCACCGAGCGCCTTCACGAGCGGCACGTAGCGGCAGAACTGCAGCGTGTCGCCGAGCCCTTGCTCCGGATACAGCAGGATCGTCTGCCCGTCGAGCGGCGTCCCGTGCGTCCAGCGCGGCTGCGCGAAGTCGCGCCGACTGCCGTCGAGCTGGCTGTCGCGCCAGCGCCATTCGTATTCGGCCCAACCGGCCTCGAAATCGCCGATCGACAGGCACAAAAACGAACGCATGCAGTGTGCGTGCGCGTAGTCGGGATCGATGTCGATCGCTTCCGCATATGCGTGCAGCGCATCCTCGTGCCGTCGCAACGCGCACAGCGCGCTGCCGCGATGAAAGTGCGCGAACTTGTCGCGCGGGGTCGCAGCGATCACGCACGCGAGATCGTCGAGCGCCTCGTCGTAGCGATGCGTTTCGATCCGCACGCGTGCCCGCGTGAACGACGCGGGCACGTAGTGCGGATCGATCGCCAGCGCACGATCGCACATCGCGTGTGCGTCGTCGTGACGGTTGACATGCATCAGCGCGTTCGCGTAGTTGCACAGCACGCCCGTGCCGTCCGGCTCGACCTCGAGCGCACGCTCGTAGCTATCGACCGCATCCACATATCGGCCCAGGTGGCTCGCCGCATTGCCGCGGTTCGCCAGTGCCCGCGCATGGCGCGGATCGATCGCGAGCACGCGGTCGCAACGCATCAATGCCTCGTCGTGTCGGCCGAGCTGTTCGAGCGCGATCGAACTGTTGAAGATCGCATCGACGAACGTGGGGCTCGCCGCGATCGCCGCATTGAAATCCGCCAGCGCGCGCTCGGGGTCGTGCAAGTCGAGATACGTGACGCCGCGCAGGAACAGCGCGTCGGCGCTGCCCGGCCTCAGCGCGAGCGCATGGCCGTAGCTGTCCGCCGCGTCGCGGAAGCGACCGAGTTCGCGCAATGCTAGCCCGCGCCCGCACATCGCGTCGAACGTGCAGCCTGCGAGCGCGATCGCGCGGTCGCAGTCGGCGAGCGCATCGTCAAACCGGCCGAGCGCGCGCAGCATGTCGCTGCGCTTCACATAGCCGTCGGCGAAACCGGGCGTCAGTTCGAGCAGGCGATCGTAGACCGCGCACGCTTCGTCGTGCCGTGCGAGTTGCGCGAGGAGGCCGGCGCGCTGGAACAGCACGCGTTGATGCACCGGATTGATCGCGAGCGCCTCGTCAAGGCGCGCGAGCGCATCGTGCTCGCGCCCGAGCCCGGCCAGCACCGCCGAGTAGTTCGCGAGCGCGAGCGGCACCGGCTGGCGCTCGATCGAGCGCCGCATCAACGGCTCGGCGTCGTCGAGCCGCCCCTGCTGGAAGCGCACCGCGCCGAGCAGGTGCAGCGCCTCCGGATGCTCGGGATCGAGCGCCAGCAATTCGGCATACGCGTTCTCCGCACGCTGCAGCGCACCTTCGTGATGTGCCTTGCGTGCGCGCAGGAGCAGCCGTTCGAGCAGCGCTGCGTCGGGCGGACGACCATCCCGCGCGACCTGCGCGCTCGCAAATGTCGTCCCTTCCCCGTTCGATGTCATCGTGTGGCCCCCACTCGTCGCTGTTCGTATCGCGTGTCGTGTCTAACGTGTCATCGGCTCGATCGCGGCACGCACCGCGTCGATCACATCGGCCCAGTTGTGGGGCGCCGTCTGGCGAAAGAGGCGCGCGGACGCATACCACGGACTGTCTTCGCGCGCACGCATCCAGCGCCACTCCGGCGGATCCGGCAGCAGCACCCAGACGCGCGCGCCCAGCGCACCCGCCAGATGCGCGATCGCGGAATCGACCGCGATCACGAGATCCAGCGCGCCGATCAGTGCCGCCGTATCCGCGAAGTCGCCGAGTTCGTCGTCGACGCACAGGATCGGGGCCTCCGCGAGCAGCGGCTCGTCGTGTTCGTGCACCGACTGTTGCAGGCTGAACCAGTCGACGTCGAGATCGAACAACGGCGCGAGCCGTGCGAAATCGATCGACCGGTTGCGATCGTCCCGATGCTCCGGATTACCGGTCCATGCGAGCCCGATCCGCGGCCGGCGGCGTGCGCCGAGCCGAGCGTCCCACTGGCGCGTACGCTGCGGGTCCGCATGCAGGTACGCGGCGGGGCTCGGAATGGTGTCGGTTTCGGTGCGAAACGCATGCGGCAGGCTCGGCAGCGGCACATGGCAGTCGAATGCTGGCAGCGGCTCGCCGCGCGCGATCACGCGGGGTGCACCGGCGAGCGATGCCATCAGCGCGCGCATCGACGGCTGCACCTCGAGCACCACGCGTGCACCGCGCGCGGCGACGAGCGACACATAGCGGCAGAACTGCAGCGTGTCGTCGAGGCTCGGCTCCGCATGGATCAGGATCGTCTTGCCGTCGAGCGGTTCGTCGCCGCGCCACACGGGCTGCGTGAACGGCCGCGCATGACGCGCGAGCTGCGCATCGCGCAGCCGCCATTCGTACCCAGGCCAGCCGCGCGCGAAGTTGCCTTCCGTCAGGTACAACGAGGCACGCGCGCAATGCGCGCCGGAGAAATCGGGTTGCAGCGCGATCGCGCGGTCGTAAGCGGCCAGCGCATCGTCCGCCTGCCCCATGTCGGCAAGCAGGTTGCCGCGGGCCAGCCAGTTCGTCGCGTGATCGGGGCTCAGCGCAAGCGCACGATCGAGCGAAGCGGCTGCGTCATCGTATCGGTGCAGCGCCTGCAGCACGCTGCCGCGATTCATCCACGCGTCGGCGAAGTCCGCGTCGAGCGCCAACGCGGCATCGTAGCTGGCGAGCGCCGCGTCGAAACGCTTCAGGTAGCGCAGCGCCGTGCCGCGGTTGCACAGCGTGTCGGCCGCGCGCGGATCGATGTCAAGCGCACGCACGTAGCTGTCGAGCGCGTCGTCGTAACGCTCGAGCTGCAGCAACGCGTTGCCGCGGCTCGCGAGTGCGCGGGCATGGGCCGGATCGACTGCCAGCACACGTTCGCAACGTGCGAGCGCTTCGTCCGCACGGCCGAGCCGTTCGAGCACGGCCGCACTGTCGCAGAGCGCGTCGAGCCGCGCGGGATCGGCTGCGATCGCCTCGTTGAAGGCAGCAAGCGCTTCGTTGAGGCGGTCGAGATCGGAGAGCGTGCGGCCGCGCTCGGCCATGATCGCGACCACACCCGGCCGGATCGAGTTGGCGCGATCGAAGCAATGCAGCGCGTCGGCCGCGCGCCGCAACTCGCGCAACACGAGGCCGCGGTTGAACCACGATTCGAACGAATGCGGATCGACCATCAGCGCGCGGTCGTAGGTGTGGAGCGCCTCGTCGAGGCGGCCAAGCGCACGCAGCGCGCCGCCGCGATTGCACAGGGCGTCGAGCACGAGCGGCGACACCGCGAGCGCGTGATCGAACGATGCCAGCGCGTCGTCGTAGCGGCGTAGCCCGATCAGCGTATTGCCGTGACGCACGAGCGTCTGCACGTCGTCGGGCGCCGCGCGCAGCGCGGTCGCGAAATGGGCCAGCGCCTCGTCGATGCGACCGCGCTCGCCAACGATCGCACCGAGGTCCGACAGCGCACGCACGCCCGGCTCGATCGCGATCGACTGGCGCAGCAGTGCTTCGGCATGATCGGCCGCGCCGCGCTGGAATTGGAGCACGCCGTACAGATGAAGTGCCTGCGGATGATCGGGCTCCTTCGCGAGCACGGCGAGATATTCGCGCGCGGCGTCGTCGAAGCGGCCGGCGCCGTGCCACTGCTGCGCGCGGCTCAGGATCGCCGCCGATTGCCATTGCCAGCGCGCATCGTTCCCCGACGCGCCCGCGTATGCTTCATGCCGGTGCTCGACCGTCACGTTCGCCCCCTTCCCGTTTGCCGATGCCGCCGCTGGCCCGGTTCAATGGAACCGGTCGCGGCGGTCATGCTCGTCACGAGACTAACGGACGGCCAATAACAGCCGTATGACGAAAGTTACGGACCTTTTTGTCCAGGGGGACGGAACGTCTTTCCGCGCAATGGCCCCATATGCCGGACGGCACCGCGCGTTCACTGCCCGATCGGGATCGTCCGCACGTATTCAACCGCCGGCGCCCCCATCGTGACCGCGAAGCGCACCCCCCGCGGCACGGGCACCCCGATCGACGTCGAGTTGCTCACGCCGTGCTGCGCGAGAAACTGCGCATAGCTCTGTTCGATGACGGTCTGGCTCGTCGTCCATCCGCCCGGCGGAATCCACACCGAAAGATGCATCGTCCGCGCATCGTTGCTGACCACCACGCGCGCGAACGCATCCATGTGCTGCAGCGCGTCCTCCACGTCGGCCAGCGACGCGAGCGGCCGCGACGCGCTGCGCACGAGTTCGCGCCCCTTGAGCTGGTAGCGCACGACCTGCATCTGCGCCGGTCCGCCGCCGACGCCGAGATGGCGCACCATCACGAGCTCGTTCGGCCGGATGCGCAGCGGCGGCCCGAACACCTCGTCGGCCGTCACGAGGTTAATCAGGTCGAACTGCAACTGGGAGAAATAGCGGCCGAGCAGACGCGTTTGCGCCAGATTCGACGCGATATCGTCGCGCCCGCGAATCGTCGCGTCGAGGCCGCGCCACGACAGCAGCGCGATCACGGCGAGCAGCGCGATCGCGACCAGCATCTCGATCAGCGTGAAGCCGCGAGCGCGTCCGGCCCCGCGACGTTCAGCGGCGCGCTTCATTCTGGATCACCGTGACGACTTCGGCGAGCACGTTGCGGCTCGATGCGGACGGATAGACGCTCACCGTCACGCGCCGCACGAGCGGGCTCGGCAGCGCGGCCACCGACTGGCGGCACACGAAACGGTAGCGGCCCTGCGGGCACGCGAACGTGTTCGCGCCGACGGACGGCCAGGTCGATGCGATGCGGATCTCGCCGAGCGCGTTGTCGGCGCTCCACAACGCGAGCAGACGCATGCGCGCCGTGTCGGTGTCCGACGCGAGCGCGCCGATGGCGCGCATCACGGCGCCCAGCGCCACGGCCACGATCGCCAGCGCGATCAGCACCTCGATCAGCGTGAATCCCCGTTCCGGCGCGCGCGTCGGGCGCGGTCCGCCGCGCGCATCGCGGTGGTAGTCGGTTCTGTCGTCGCACATGACCTGCATCATTCTCGTCGATGGGTCGGCGTCCGGCGGTCGAACCGCGGCGCAGGCCGCATCGCCGGCGCGACGGACGCCGTGCTCGGACGTTAAGCGCGACGTATGGCACGCACGTGTCGAATGGTACGGACCATTTGGCGCGGCGGGCGCGGACGCACAGGCGCGCCGGCCCGCGCGATGCGCGCATCGCGCAGGGCAAAAGACTGAAAAACGGGAAACGATCGGGAAAGCACCGCCCGGCAGCGAGCGGCCAACGGTGAAGACGATCCTCGGGCGGGATCGCCGCGACGGCGTCAGGCCATCACGGCGGCGTCATATTCGGCACGGGCGAGCTGGCCAGCGGCGTATGCCTCGGCTTCGCCGCGAAAACCTTCCCGGCTGAACGCCACGACTTTCACGCCGACGCCGGTCGCCCGCTTCACCGTCAGCGCCCATTGCCATCCGCCGTCTTGCTCGAAGACGTGCAGCGAGGGTGCGAAGGAAGGGTCGAGTACGGTCACGCGTTTTGCTCCTGCCCCGTTGCGCGCTGCATCGGCAACGCACGGAGGCATATCGAAAAGGTCGCGCCGGCACACCGGCGCGTTTCTGTCATTCCATAGTTTATTCAAGAATTGTTGCGACGCACCATCAGAGGTTTCACTCATCTATCGGAACCGGGCGGTCGATCGAATCTACCTGAAAGCCTTGCGGGACGGGCCTCAGCGCCGCGTCGAGCCGCCCGGCATCGCGTTCGTGCGGCAACGTGCCGCACGCCCGGCCAATTGCTTGCATCACCCTTTCGTGGATCAAGAAAACGGGGCGCGATCTATTCGCCCATCATCGACACGCGCCGAAAGGTCAGGTTCACGCGTTCGCCCTGCACGGCCGGCGCCTTCGGCACGCGGTGCTGCCATTCGGCCTGCGTGCGGCCGCGCATCACAAGCAGGCTGCCATGCACGAGGCGGTACGCATGCGTGACGCCGGTCGCGCGGTGGCGAAGATCGAACACGCGCATCGCGCCGAGGCTCACCGACGCAATCACCGGCGCATCGCCGAGTTCGGGTTCGTTGTCCGCGTGCCAGCCGAGGCTGTCCAGCCCGTTGCGATAGCGATTGAGCAGCACGCTGTTGAAACGCACGCCGCACGTCGCCTCGACCGCATGCTTCAGCCCGAGCACGGCCGGCGTCCATGGCCCGGGTACGTTGCGGATGCCCGAGTACACGTATACAGCATCCGGTTCGCCCTGCCACGCGGTGAGCCGCGGCAACGGAATGCGTCCGCGCGGCGTGCGAATCGTGTCCTGCCGCCAGGCCACCTCGTCGACGAGCGCGGCCAGCGCGCGATCGGCGTCGGGCGGCGCAAGCCAGTCCGGGTACCAGTCCACGTCCGGCACGGGCGTATCAGCGAAGAGATCGGGCGTCGACATGTCGGCAGGAACGGGTGAGAAACGGAGCGAACGGAGCATGTCTGCATACTAGCCAACGGCGCCGGGCGCCGCCATGCGCTTTCATTCGCCGCCGCAACGAAGCCGCCGTGCACCGCGATGCGCGTTCGTATCGCGTCACGGCCGCCTCCCGGCCATCTGCTAGCCGCGCGTCAGTCGAATCAGCGCGATCTCGGACGGCACGCCGAAGCGGTTCGGCGGCCCCCAGTAGCCGGTGCCGCGGCTGGTATACAGCCACATGTCGCCGAAGCGATTCAGCCCGCCGATCACCGGCTGCTGCAGTCGCACGAACGGCGGCCAAGGCAGGAACTGGCCGCCATGCGTGTGCCCCGACAGCTGCACGGTAAAGCCGGCGCGGTTCGCCGCTTCCGCGCTGCGCGGCTGGTGCGCGAGCAGGATCTTCGTGCCGACGTCGCGCGGCGCACCGGCCAGCGCCTGCGCGGGGTCGCTGCGATGGGCGGGATCGAATCCGCCCGCCGTGAAGTCGGTGACGCCCGCGAGCACCGCCCGCGCGCCGCCGCGCTCGATCAGCACGTGCTCGTTCAGCAGCACCGTCAACCCGATACGACGAAACTCGTCGATCCACGCATGCGCCCCCGCGTAGTACTCGTGGTTACCCGTCACGAGGAAGGTGCCGTGCCGCGAGCGCATCTCGCCGAGCGGCGCCGTGTGTTCGCGCAGGCGCTTGACCGAACCGTCCACCACATCGCCCGTCACGACCACCAGGTCGGCGTCGAGTGCATTGACCGCGCGCACGATCCGTTCGATGTAGGGCCGCTTGATCGTCGGCCCGACGTGGATGTCGGACAGTTGCACGATCGTCAGCCCGTCGAGCGCGGCCGGCAGCCCCGCGACCGGAATCGACACCCGCTTGACCGCCGCCGTGCGGCGCGCGCCGACGAACCCGATCGCGGTCACGAGCACCGCGGCCGCCAGCACACCGAGCGCCGTGTCGGGCGCGGCGCCGCTCCACGCGCCGTCATGCCCGAGATGCCGCCACGCGAGCACGCCGAGCAGCACGATTTCGCGCAGGAACGTCAGCACCAGCAGCGACGAGAAGAAGCCCATCGCGAGCGCGCCGGCCCAGCCGAACAGCGTCGCCGCCCACCCTTCGTCGAAGCGGCGCGAGAACATGCCGACCGGAATCAGGACGATGAAACTCGCCAGCACGAGCACCGCGATCGTGCGCGCGAGCGGCGACACGAACGCATCGGGAATGATCCGTATCCCGACGTACAGATGGAACAGCACGCCGATTGCAATGAACCGGACAAAGAAACTTCGCATGGAACCTTCACCTTCGTTGCACTACCGTTTCCGCGACAAGCGTCGCACCGGCCGCGATGCCCGGTGCCGCGCGTCGCGCCATACGCACGATGGTACACAGATCCCGGCCGCGACGACGGGTCGCGGCCGGCGGTGCGGCGCCGTGCGGCTCTGTGGAGCTTCGCCCGATAATCGGCCATCCGCCCGCCGCCGCGTCCATGCATCGACGTCGTTCGTCGCGACACTCGACCACGACTTCATCGGCCTGCACGAAGCGAGCACGATCCACGCCTTCCTGAAACGCGCGACCGCCGACATGCAGCGCATGCCGCGCCGACGCATCCGGGTCAGCAACTTCGAGGCGGCCTGCCGGATGATCGACGCGAACGCCGGCGTGCTGCCCGAAGGCACCGCGCGCCGTCGTGCGAAGACGATGGCGCTGCGCCTCGTCGCGCTCGAAGGCGACTGGGCCGAGCGTGAGTTGCCGATCTGCGTAGCCGACGCCGATGCGCTGCCGCGCTTCGCACGCGATCTCGTCGACCTGCTCGTCGCGGATGTGCGCAGTCGCGCCGGGCTGACCAGATTCGGATAGGTTCGAGCAGCAATCGGCGATTTGCGCGCCGATTCCACTGCGTCGGCATGGCAAATTCCGCTGCGTAATTTCGTCTGACGATCCTTTACAGTCCGTTAGCAACCCTACGCGAGCAGATGCCGGCAGAATCGCGGCGGTCCGGCCATCGCTGCCGACACGCACTGCGGGACCGTCCGGCATAGCCGACGGCGCGGCCACGGCCAGCCTCGCCCCATGCCGCGAAAGCGTGCCGGATCGCTGGCGATCCGCATCGCGCTGATTTATGATCGGCTCCGTATCCCGGAATCGTCGTCGCGGCGACGATCCGCATTGCGCCGCGCCCGGCACCCACCCTCAACGTCGAGCTCGTCACACCATGAGAAAAACAACGCCGCGCGCGCCTCTGCGCGTCGCCGCCGTCCTGGCGCCAGCCCTGCCGCTCGCGGGCTGCGCATCGCGCGGCGCGCCGTCCTACGTGCTGTTCGGCGCGTACTTCCCGCTGTGGCTCGTCAGCGCGATTGTCGGCATCGTCGGCGCAATCGTCGCGCACCGCGTGTTCGTCGCGACCGGCTGGGCCGCGACGGTGCCGTACCAGCTCGCCGTCTGCACCGCGATCGGGCTCGTGGTCGCCGTGATCGTCTGGCTCACCGGCACGGGGCCGTTCGCATGAAGGCCACCGGTATCGCCCGCCCCTCCGTCAAAGGCCGCGTGATCGCGCTCGCGATCGTCGCGCTCGGCATCGCCGCGCTCGCATACGCGTACCACCGCACGACGGCCTACCCGTCCACCGACGACGCGTCGATCGACGCAGACGTCGTGCACGTCGCGTCGCCGGTCGGCGGCCGCATCGTGCAGCTCGCGGTGCATGAAAACCAGCGCGTCGCGAAAGGCGATCTGCTGTACGTGATCGATCCCGTGCCGTACCGGCTGACCGTCGCGCAGGCGCAGGCCGATCTCGAACTCGCGCGCGCGTCGCTCGACACACGACGCCGCTCGCTGATCGGCGAGCGCTCGAACGCGTCCGTCGCCGCCGAGCAGGTCAAGCGCGCGACGCAGAACCACGATCTCGCGACGCGCGACGTGAACCGGCTCGCACCGCTCGCCGCGCAGGGCTACGTCAGCGCGCAGCAGTTCGACCAGGCGAAGGTGCGCCAGCGCGACGCGTCCGTCTCGCTCGCGCAGGCGCAGGAGCAGCAGCGCGCGTCCGCGCAGACGATCGGCGACGACGCCGACGCGATCGCGACGCTGCATGCACGCGAAGCCGCGCTGGCCCGCGCGCAGCATGCGCTCGACGATACGGTCGTGCGCGCGCCGCACGACGGGCTCGTGACGGGCCTGAGCGTGCTCCCCGGCGAAACCCTCGCGCCGAACCAGTCGATCTTCACGCTGATCGACGCGAGCGAATGGTTCGCGGTCGGCAATTTCCGCGAGACGTCGCTCAATCGCATCGCGGTGGGCGACTGCGCGACCGTCTATTCGATGATCGACCGCGACCGCCCGATGACGGGCAAGGTCGTCGGCATCGGCGCCGGCATCGCGGACAGCGACCGCATCAACCTGCCGCGCTCGCTGCCGATCGTGCAGCGCTCGGTGAACTGGGTGCACGTCGCGCAACGCTTCCCCGTGCGCGTGAAGCTCGACGAACCCGACGGCAAGCTCGTGCGTGTCGGCGCGAGCGCGATCGTCGAGGTCCGGCATGGCTCAGCCTGCCGCTGAGGTCCGCTCGCCGGGCCCGCGCGAAGTCCTGCGGCTGCTCGCGCCGTTTCCGGGGCGCACGGCCATGGCCGTGCGCGTCGCGCTGATCTGTGCGCTCGTGGTGCTCGTGACGAGCGGATACGGCACGCCGGAAGCCGCGATTTCCGCGTATGTCGTGTTCTTCCTGAACCGCGCCGATCGCGTGACGAGCGCCGTGCTCGCGGTCGCCATGCTGCTGCTCGTCACGCTCGTGATCGCGCTCGTGATCGGCGTCGCGATCTTCAGCATCGAGTATTCGGTGCTGCGCGTCGCGTGCATGGCCGTGCTGTCGGTCGGCCTGCTCTACCTGACGTCCGCCAGCAAGCTGCGCCCGATCGGCGCGATCCTCGCGATGATCGTCGGCTTCGGGCTCGACCAGCTTGGCCTGGCGCCGGTCGGCGAAGCGGCAACGCGCGCGCTGCTCTATGCATGGCTGATGGTCGCGATCCCGGTCGGCGTGGCGATCGTCGTCAACCTGCTGATCGCGCCGTCGCCGCGCACGCTCGCGCACGCGCAGCTCGCGAAGCGGCTGCGGCTCGCCGCGCGGCGGCTGCGCGGCGACGACGACGCGCGCGCCGCGTTCGACGCCAGCCTGCGCGAAGGCGACAAGCAGTTGCTCACGTGGCTCAAGCTGTCGAAACTCGAAGGCTCGTCGTCGGGCGCCGATGTCGCCGCGTTGCGGCAGGCCGTCGCGTCGAGCACCGCGCTGCTCGTCGCGGTCGCGCTTGCGGATCGCGAACCGGAAGCGCGGCTGCCCGACGCATTCGCCATACCGATCGCGACGACGCTCGACGAGATGGCCGCGATCCTCGAACAGGGAGGCTATCCGGTCGACGTGACGCTCGCGCTGCCGGCCGCCGATGCACTGCCGCCGCTCGCACGCGTCGTCGCGACGGACCTGCACGCCGCGATCACGCAGTTCGCGCAACCGCCCGCAATCGACGCACCGGCCGCATCGACCGACACCGCCGATACCGCCAACACCCGCGCCGCCGACGAACCGGCGGAAGCCACCGCACCACCCGCCCCGCGCGGCTTCTTCGCACCGGACGCGCGTACCAACCCCGACCACATCCGCTATGCGCTGAAGACGACGGCCGCCGCCATGTTCTGCTACCTGCTGTACTCGCAGCTCGACTGGTCCGGCATCCATACCTGCTTCATCACCTGCTACATGGTGTCGCTCGGCTCGACGGCCGAAACGGTCGAGAAGCTCACGCTGCGCATCGCCGGCTGCATCGTCGGCGCGCTGATCGGCACCGCCGCGCTCGTGTTCGTCGTCCCGTCGCTGTCGTCGATCGGCGAACTGATGGCGCTCGTCTTCATCGGTGCGTGGCTGTCCGCGTGGGTCGCGTTCGGATCGCCGCGCATCGCGTACGCGGGTTTCCAGGTCGCGTTCGCGTTCTTTCTGTGCGTGATCCAGGGCGCGGGCCCCGGCTTCGACCTGACGCTCGCGCGCGATCGCACGATCGGCATTCTGCTCGGCAACGTCGTCGTGTATCTCGTGTTCACGCGCATCTGGCCGGTCAGCATCGCCAAGCAGATCGACACGACGCTCGCGGCGCTGCTCGACCAGTGGCGCCGCGTGGCGCAGATCGCGCAGCCGGCCGAACGGCGCGCGCTGGCCGCCGAAGCGTTCGCCCGCCACGGCGCGATCTCGCAGGAGCTCGGCCTGATCCATTACGAACCGTCGTGGGTGCGGCCGGCCGCGACGTGGCTCGCCACCCGGCGGCGCGCGCTCGCGGAACTCGGTGCGATCGAAGGCCCGCTGTTCCTGCTCGCCGAACGCAAGCCCGGCGACGCGGCGATCGGCGCGCGACTCGCGCGTGTGACCGCGCCGGGCGATGACGAAACCGCGCCCCGCACGAATGCCCCGGCGCCACCGTCGGGCGCCGCCCCCGCCGACCCCGCGCGCGACGCGCTGCTGAACCTGATCGACACGCGGCTCGCCCATATCGCCGACGCCGCCCGTCAAGCCACACCGAAGGAGCCCGCCCCTCATGCGTCTACCTGAACCGCCGGCCGCCTCGATCGCCGCCGCCGCGCTCGCGACCGCCGTCGCGCTGGCCGGCTGCGCGACGTCGTCGATCGATCTGGCGCCGGAGGCGTCCGACCGCCCGTGGCAGCCGCAAACGTCGGCCGCGGGCGACATCGTGGCGGCGCCGCCGCGCGCTTCCGCGCAAGGTGCACACGACTACACGCTGCCTGCATCGCCGGCGCTCGCGTCGGTTTCGGCGCCGGCCGCGCTCGATGCCGCGCATGCGTACACGCTGCCCGAACTGATCGATCTCGCGGAATCCGCGAACCCGCTGACCCGCATCGCATGGAACGACGCGCGCAACGCGGCGCTCGCGGTCGGCCTCGCCAAGTCCGCGTATCTGCCGCGCCTGTCGGCGACGGCAATGGGCGCGTACCAGGCGAACCACGGCTCGACGTCGACGATCCTCGGCGATTCGTCCAGCAACACCACCGTGCACGGCACGATTTCGGCGCTGTCGCTGCAATGGCTGCTGTTCGATTTCGGCGGCCGCGCGGCGCGCGTCGAAGCGGCCGAACAGGCATCGATCGCTTCCAACGTCGCGTTCACGGCCGTGCACCAGCAGGTCATCCACGACGTGACGGTCTCCTATTACCGCTACGACGCCGCACGCTCGCGCGCCCTCAGCGCACGACAGGGCCTCGCGAACGCGGATGCGATCCTCGCGGCGTCCCGCGCGCGGCTCAAGCACGGCGTCGGGACGGTCGTCGAGCTCGCCCAGGCGACGCAGAACCGCGCGCAGGCGAACCTCGCGCTCGTGCAGGCGAACGGCGCCGAAAGCGACAGCTACCTCGCCCTCGTCTCCGCGCTCGGCATCTCGCCGCTGTCGAAGCCGACGATCGCCGCGCTGCCGAAGCGGTCGCTGCCGCCCGCGCTCGGCTCGTCGGTCGACGCGATCGTCTCGGACGCGATCGCGCGCCGTCCCGATCTGCAGGGCGCGTTCGCGGTCGAAAAGGCCAATCGCGCGAAGATCAAGGCGGCGCAAGCCGCGTTCATGCCGAAGATCTTCCTGTCCGCGTCGACGTCGTATGCGAGCGGCGGCACGGCCATCTCCGCGCTGCCCGCGATCGGCGACCAGGCGCCGACCGTCAACCTGAACGGCAGCCGCTACGGCGGCGGCGTGTTCCTCGGCGTGACGATCCCGCTGTACGACGGCGGCCTGCGCTCGGCCGTGCTGATGCAGGCGCGCAACGACGCGGAAAGCGCATCCGCGCGCCTCACGCGGACCAAGGAGGAAGCGGTGCGCCAGGTCGTCGCCGCGCAGAACGCGGTGCAGACGAGCCTGGCGTCGCACGATGCCGCGAAGGCGCTCGTCGATGCCGCGCAAACGAGCTACGACGCGGCGCTGACCGCGTACCGGAACGGCGTCGGCTCCGTCACCGACGCGACGATCGCGCAAAGCCAGTTGCTCGCCGCGCGCAACGCGGAAGTCGACAGCTATGCCGGCGCATTGTCGGCCGCCGCCGCGCTCGCGCTCGCGACGGGCACGATCGGTTCGGCGCAGTAGCGCCGCCGCAAGGCGGTTGACGCGGGCGCGCGCCGCCCACTAGAATGCCGCCCATTCTTCCTTCAGGAACCATCGTGGACAGTTGCAGCACTCCGCTGCGTGCGCCGCTTGCCGCCTGAACGCCTGTCCGCCGCAGTTCTCCTGCCCCGGCTCGCGTTCCGCGAGCCGCACGCCATCCGTTTCACATTGAATGACGCATTCGCGCGGTACAGTACCGCGCGATGACGGCCATCGCCGCGTCGCCTTCGGCCTGCGCCGCGGCGACGCGAGCCGGCATGCGCTTCTTGCACGGCAGGACAACCATGACTTTCGATTTCGCACTCCGTCTTTTCACCGCGTTCGCCTGCGGCGTCGCCATCGGCCTCGAGCGCCAGATGCGCCAGCGCACGGCCGGCCTGCGCACCATCACGCTCGTCGCGAGCGGCGCGTGCCTGTTCGTCACGCTCGGCGTGCTGACCGGCAACGGCGTCGCGGGCGTCACGCAGATCGCCGCGTACGTCGTGTCGGGCGTCGGCTTTCTCGGCGGCGGCGTGATCATGCGCGACAAGGGTTCGATCCAGGGCATCAACACGGCCGCGACGCTCTGGTGCTCGGCCGCCGTCGGCGTGCTGTCCGGCTCCGGTCACTACGTGCCCGCGCTCGCCGGCACGGGCGTCGTGCTGCTCACCAATACGGTGCTGCGCGGCGTCAGCCAGGCCATCAACGCGACGCCCGTCTCGAATGCCGACCTCGTGCGCGAATACCAGATCACCGTGATTTGCCTCGCCGCCGACGAAGTGCACATCCGCACGCTGCTGTCGAACGCGATGTATGCGAAGCCGCTGTCGTTCCAGAGCCTCACGAGCGAGGACGTGCCCGAACAACCGGACCGGCTGAAGGTGACCGCGACGCTGAAGCTGCATCCGAAGGATCAGCAGAAGCTCGAGCAGATCGCGAGCCGGATGAGCATGGAGAAAAGCATTTCCAGCGTGAGCTGGACCGCGAAGGAAGCGGAGCCGATGATGGAATGAGCCGCGACGGCGGCTGCCGCATCCGGCGCCGCCGTCGCGTCGCGTCACGTCACGTCACGGCGCTTCGATGAGCCCGGCCGAGATCGCCTTGACGACCGCCTGGACCTTGTTGGTCGCGCCGAGTTTCTCGAGGATGTTGTTCACGTGGAAGTTGACCGTCCGCTCCGAGATGCTGAGGATCTGGCCGATTTCGCACGCGGTCTTGCCCTCGGCCGTCCAGCACAGCACCTCGCGCTCGCGCGCGGTCAGCGTGACGCCCGCCGCGGGGGACAGCTTCGGCACCATGAAGCGGCTCATCAGCGAATGCGACAGGTTAGCGAGCCAGTTCGTCTGCAGCGTCAGCATGTTGATCTCGGCCGGCGTCAGCCGGTCGGCATGACGGGCGATGCTCAGCAGGCCGAACGCGCCGCGCGCCGCCCAGCTCGACTGCGCGACGCCCACCGACAGTCCGAAATCGCGCGCGTCCTGCCACAGCGGGCATGGGTCGATGTTATCGACGTCGGGCCAGACGATCATGTTGGTGCTGAGCGCGCCATCGCGGACCGTCGAGTCGATCTCGATATAGTTCCGCGCCTGATAGTGCGCCATCCAGCCGCCCGGATAGGTATTGAAGATGGCGACCGCCGGCTTCGAAACGGGCAACGGTACGCGAATGCCGTAACAGCAGTATTCGAATCCCAGCCGCTTGGAATAGGCGGCGATCCGCTGGAAGAGCTGCTGCTCGTCTTCCGCGGCGCTGAATTGTTGATAGGCATCCTGCCAGCGCAGTTCCATTCTTTCTCCGACAACGTCACGCTGTCATACTTGTCAGGTTCCAGCACCCGTTCGAGGCTGATACATTCCGCGCATGACTTCACCCTTGCTGCACCCTGTCCCCGGCCCGTCCCCGGACGGCTACGTACGCCTGTCAGAAGGCGCACTGGCCACGCTCGTGCTCGACCATGTCGCGAGCGGCCTCGATCCCTCGCTGCTGGCCGAACTGCGCGACAACGCGATCGACGCCCGCCTCGCCGGCTATACCGAATGGCATCGCGCGGCCGGTGCCGGCGTCGCATACGTGACGGTCGGCTGGGACTGGTACCTCGAACGCGCGACAGGCACGTTCGTGATCGCGGGCGGCGACGTCCGCAGCAACGTGATGGCCATCGACGCCAAGGGCGCCGACATCGGCATGTTCCGCACGGCCGCCGCGCTCGCCGCGCGGCTCGCCGCCATCGACTGGCCTGCCGCGGTCGCGTCGGCCCTGCTCGGGCACAACGACGCCTATCATGCCGGTCCGACGCTTCAGTGACAACCGGCCGCGCATTCCTCTGACGATTTTGCGAGACTGGCGGTCTTTATAAGCAAAAGCGGCCCGGTTTTCAATCCCGTCGATCAAGAAACCGTTACCACCACGCAAATGGCGTCTTTACGCCGTCACCCTGTAAGAGTTACCAGTTACAGGCTCCTCGTGCCGCGCGCTGTAATGGATGCATACAAAAGCACAGATCCGAGGACATCCATGCAGACCTTCGTTCACGAGGAAGGGCGGTTGCCACACGAACTCGCGGTGGATCTCGGGCGCTATCGGCGCCGCGTGTTCGTCGAACAGCTCGGTTGGGCGCTCCCATCGGCGAACGAAAGTTTCGAGCGTGACCAGTTCGATCGCGACGATACCGTCTACGTGTTCGCGCGAAACGCCGACGGCGACATGTGCGGATGCGCGCGCCTGCTGCCGACGACGCGCCCGTATCTGCTGAAGTCGCTGTTCGCCGACCTGGTCGCCGAGGACATGCCGCTGCCGCAATCGGCCGCCGTGTGGGAGTTGTCCCGATTCGCGGCGACCGACGACGAAGGCGGGCCAGGCAACGCCGAGTGGGCCGTGCGCCCGATGCTTGCTGCCGTCGTCGAATGCGCGGCGCAGCTCGGCGCGCGACAGTTGATCGGCGTGACGTTCGCGAGCATGGAGCGGCTGTTCCGCCGGATCGGCATACACGCGCACCGTGCAGGCCCGCCGAAGCAGGTGGACGGACGTCTGGTGGTCGCGTGCTGGATCGACATCGATCCGCAAACGTTTGCGGCATTAGGAATCGAGCCGGGGCTAGCCGCCCGGCCAGCTATCGCCGCCTGAGCCGGAATGCATGTTTCCGTCCGGGCGGCATCGTAACGAAGGAGAATCAACGTGGACCAGTCCCAGGTCTTTCGCGCGATGATGCCCGGGTTGACGAGCATCAGCGGCGCCCGCATCGCGGTCGCCTATCCGTCGTTTCCCAGGCCGTTGCCGCTCGTGCGGCTCGATCGCCGCGGGCTCGTGTTTCGCGCCGCCGGCGCCGCGCCGCTCGTGTGCGGGCTGCCGCGCCCGGCAACCTTGCTGGTCGCGGACGAGCCGCTGTGCTCGCTGCGCCTCGTGATCCGCGACATCGTCGCGACCGGCGACGGCCGGCACGACCTGACGATGCAGCCATCCGGCGCCGCCGGCGACGAATTGCTGTGGCACGCGTTGCGCGATCGCGAGCCGTACCGGCGGATCCGGCAGCCGCTCGCGCCGGTCGATCTGCCCATCGCGATCGACCGCGAGCCGCATGCGGCGGCCGGCGAACCCGCCGCGCGCCCGTCGCGCAGCGCGGCTTTCCGCCTGCCGTGCCACAGCGACGCGCTGTTCTTCGCCGACTGGCTCGAATATCACTTCGACGAACTACGCGCGCTATCGCAACAGCACGGGCCGCAACTACAGCTCAATCAGCTCGAACGACAGGTTGACGATGACGAAGTCGGCGTGCGTTTCGTCTACGACATCGACGGGCATGCGACGCGGCACGCATTGACCGACTGCGCGCGTGAGGCGTGTGCATGGATCGAGACGGAAATGCGCAGCAAATACGCGCTGCCCGTCGCGCAAGAGCGGTTCGGCGCGTTCGCGGCGCACGCACGGGCCGCCGGCATGTGAATGAGGCCATGCCGCGCACCGCCATGCGGCATGCCTCGCGCGCGCCGGTTGTGCGGATACAACGAAGGGCTTGCAAACGTTCGGGTTTTCCCTTAAATTTACGTCTGTCTCCTCCATGTCTCCAAACATGGATTCAGCCCGCTCAAGCAGCGGGCTTTTTTATTGCCTGCGTGGATTGCGGGGCCACATCATTTTCCGTTCCGGTTAGCCAGCCGGACGCACGCCGGCTGGGCGTGGCCAATAGTGAAGCGCCGCACATATCAGCACGACCGCCACGACCACTATCAGCAGCAGGTACAACCACCCCTTCCTGGTCGACGGCAGGTCCGTCACGGCGCCGACGTCGCCCGTCAGCGCCGCCAACACGACCACCGCGAGCCCGGCCAGTATCAACGTCCCCTTTGCCGCCCATCCGAAAGCAGCCTCGAGTCCGGCCGCCCATCGCGACTGACGATACGGTCCGGTAATCGGCCGGCGAAGATCGGGCTTACCCATTCGTCATCTCCCTACCGGCATGCGCGTATCCGTGCGTCGTGCGGCAGACGCTGCGGAACACATGAATTCGAATGTTGTGCAGATGAGTAGCCGCTGCGACGCGGAGTACACACATTGGATTGAGAAGCGTCATGTTTTTTCTTTCGCGAGACGAGGCTCGACAATTCGATCCGTTTGGTCAGGCCGAATCGATATCGTTCGATACGACGAGTATCGCCGGAAACACGATCCGCTCGCGTCGCCCAATCCGGAGCGGCCGGCTTATCATTGACCGGCCCGCCACTTCCCGCCGAGGTCACCTTGCACGCCCATCTGCGCATTGCCCGCCCGGTCAGTAACCTTGCCCGCACCGAGCGCATGTATCGCGACGCCCTCGATCTGTCGGTACTGGCGCGCTTCGAAGATCACGACGGCTTTTCCGGCGTGATGCTCGGACGCGAAGGCCTCGACTATCACTTCGAGTTCACGCACTGCCCCGATCATCCGATCGCGCCGTCGCCGACGCCCGAAGACCTGATCGTGTTCTACCTGCCCGATCGTCCGGAATGGGAAGCCGCGTGCGAGCGCGCGACCGCACACGGCTTCATGCCGGTGACGTCGTTCAATCCGTACTGGGAAATATCAGGCCAGACCTTCGAGGATGCCGATGGCTACCGGATCGTATTGCAGAACGGCACGTGGCGCTGACAGGCAAACGCGCGTGAGCCGTTACGAGCCGGCGTGGCTGCCGGGGCGGTAACACGTCCGCATTCGCCGGTCGCCAACGACGCAGCGTCGGCGTTCTGCATCGACTCGATGGCGTGATCGTCACGCGAGTACGGAACGGACGGACGCCGCGCGCAATGCAGCTGATGCCACGGATCCGGAATCGGAATTGGAACGAATGAGGAGGGAATCGAGATCGTCGCTTGTATCGGCGACGATCGGACAAACAGATGACGAGAAACGGGCGCCGGCGCGCCCGTTCTGGTTACTCGTTTTCTTCGAAGTAATGTCCGAACTTCGTCTGCTTCGTGCGGATATAACGCTCGTTTTCCTCGCGCACGGGCACCGCGAGCGCCACGCGCTCGCAGACGGGAATACCGTGCTTCACGAGCGTATCGAACTTCTTCGGATTGTTGCTCATCAGCCGCACCGACGTCACGCCGAGGATGCGCAGGATCGCAGCGGCCGAGTCGTATTCGCGGGCGTCGTCGGGCAGGCCGAGATCGAGGTTCGCCTCGACGGTGTCGCGCCCCTGCTCCTGCAGCGCGTACGCGCGGATCTTGTTGCTCAGGCCGATGCCGCGGCCTTCATGGCCGCGCAGATACAGCAGCACGCCGCGGTCTTCGGCCGCGATGTAACGCAACGCGAGATCGAGTTGCTCGCCGCAATCGCAGCGGTACGAGCCGAACACGTCACCGGTCAGGCATTCGGAATGCAGCCGGGTCAGCACGGACTGCTCGCCGGTCACGTCGCCCATCACGAGCGCGAGATGTTCGGCATCGCTGCCCGCTACGCGAAACGCGTATGACGTGAACGTACCGTAGCGCGTGGGCAGCGACGCCGTGGCAACGAGCGTCACGCACTCGTCGGCCTGGCCATTGCCCGGCGTGGGCGATTGGGGACGCGAAGACATCATGAATTCAATCGAAACGTTCAGGAATGTAGGAGTTGTGTGGATGGTGCGTGACGGGAGTTTACCGCTAATCTGGAAACGTCACGCGACTGCCGCCGCCCGCCCGGCTATACTGGGCTCACCGGGTGACGCGCATCACGCCCCGCCTGCCCTGCATCGACCTGCACACGGAGAAAGCGAATGAGCACGACTGTCGCGCAGATTCTCAAGGCCAAGCCGGATTCGGGCCGCACCATCTATACCGTCACGAAGACCGATCTCGTCTACGACGCCATCAAGCTGATGGCCGAAAAAGGCATCGGTGCTCTGCTGGTCGTGGACGGCGACGACATCGCGGGCATCGTCACCGAGCGCGACTACGCGCGCAAGGTCGTCCTGCAGGACCGCTCGTCGAAAGCCACCCGCGTCGAGGAAATCATGACGGCGAAGGTGCGCTACGTCGAACCGTCACAATCCACCGACGAGTGCATGGCGCTGATGACTCAGCACCGGATGCGCCACCTGCCCGTCCTCGACGGCGGCAAGCTGATCGGCATCATCTCGATCGGCGACCTCGTGAAGAGCGTGATTGCCGATCAGCAGTTCACGATCAGCCAGCTCGAACACTATATCCACGGCACGCCCACCGTCACGTCCGCCTGATTCGCCCCAGCAAAAAAGGCCCAAACGCGTCAGCGTCTGGGCGGAAAGCCGCCGGCATGCGGCGACGGAGGTTCTGCTCCTGCGGGCGAACGACGCGCGCCACCGGCGCGCGTCTCGTCAATTCGGCGGTGCGCTCGGGCAGACCCGGGGAACGTTCAATCAGTTACCGAAGTAGACCGAGTTCACGGGATTCGGCGCTTCCCGTGTCGCCCGGCGGCCGCCTTGCGCGGCACCCGTCGCCACGGCACCGTAACCGCTCATGTCCGCTTGCGCGAGCATCGGCTGGTTCGGCTGGATACGCTGCTCGGCGGCCTGGACGTTGCTCGGATATTGCGAATCGCTCGCCAGCGGCTTGTAGCCGTTCTGCTCGAGTTGCACGAGTTCGGCCTTGACCTGATCGCGGGTCAACCCCTGCTCGGACTGCGCGAACGATGCAATCGGAGCGGCAAAGACGGATGCGGCGATGGCTGCGTAGATGATCGACTTCATGATTTACCTCCGGAATATGTTCTCTTTTGACGTCGCCTCGGCAGGACGCTGTCTGAAGCGATTGAATTCAGTGTAGTGCGCGCGATTCCAAGGGGAAACCCTTAGTTTGAATATACAGCGTTGCGTTTTTGGAAAAAATCGCCCACTGTTTCCGGACAGGGCCGTTGCAACTTGCTTCATCTACACAACAATCGCTGACGAAAGGCCAACAGTCAGATCACATGGCCGGAAGGTTGTGTTGTAGAATCGTAAGGTTTTATTCGCCAGTCGATAGTCTATCCACCATGTACGCGCTCACGCCCCCTTCGGTTTCGACGTCCGGCCCGGCCGGCGTGCGCGCGCGCGCCGGCCAGCCGGCGCATCCCCTCGCTCGACGCACGGCCCAGGCGCCGCTCGCCCCTGCCCGGCGCCTGATCTGACCGCTCGGTCTCCACCCGGAGCCAGGTTAGACAGGCTCCGGGCGATCCTCATAGGCACGCCACGCCTGCCCCTGCCGATCATTTGGAGAACCACCATGAAACAACGCCTTTACCAGCTGACCGAACTCGACGTCGCTCGCCTCGAAAAGCACGCCGAGCACAACCCGCGCTTTCAGACGATGCTCGACACGCTGCTCGAACGCGCCGATATCGTCCAGCCCGACGCCATCAAGGCGAACGTCGTCACGATGAACTCGCAAATCACGCTGCTCGACGAAGCAACCCAGGAACAGGCTACCTGGACGATCGTTTATCCGGACGCCGCCAACCTCGAACTCGGGCGCCTGAACGTCTTCTCACCCGTCGGCATGGCGCTGCTGGGCACGCAACGCGGCCAGATGGTCAAGGTGATGCAGCCGAGCGGCGCCGAAAAGCTGATGAAGGTTGCCGAGATCGTGTTCCAGCCGGAAGCCAATGGCGAATACACGCGCTGAGCCATCGGCAACCAGCGCCGCGTTACGCGGGCGCAGAACGAAAAAAGCGAGGCACCGGCCTCGCTTTTTTGTGTCCGGACGATCCGGATTCCCGTCATCGCATTCGGAAGACGAAAAAAAGGCGCCCGAAGGCGCCTTTTCGATGCTGCGAAGCGGGTTACCCCGCCCGTCACGCTTAGAAGCGGTGACGCAGACCAACCGTTGCTGCGGTTTGGTTGATCGACGAGCTCGGCAGCGTGCTGTTGTCGCCGTTGTAGATCGACGCGCCAATGCCGTTCTTCGCTGCACGCTGGTACACAGCTTGTGCGTAGACGTCCGTGCGCTTCGACAGTGCGTAGTCAGCTTGCAGACCGAACTGGTTCCAGTGCGTGCTGCCGTTGTTGATCTTCGCGTTCGTGTACGTGTAAGCAGCACCCAGGCCGAGAGCCGGCGTCAGGTTGTACTTTGCGTTGACTTCGTAGTTGTCGGTGCGCAGCGTGCCCAGACCGACTGCGTTGTTGTCGAGGCGTGCTTGCGTCCATGCAGCGCCGACTTGTGCCGGGCCGAATGCGTAGCCAGCAGCAGCACCGTACGTGCGGACGCGGCCTTGGCTAGCGATGCCACCGATCACCGACGACGTCGCGCCGTTTGCGTTCGTACCGTCACCCAGGTTCGCTTGCGAGTATGCAGCAGCCAGCTTCAGACCTTGGAACTGGTATGCAGCACCTGCGCTGTACGCACGGTTGTTGCCGAAGTTCGTGTTGTTCGAGAACGAGTACGTGCCGCCGAATTGCAGGCCAGCGTAGTTCGCGCTCGTGAACTTGATCGTGTTGTTCGCTGCGACGTCGCCGTTCGTGCTGAGGCGATCGAGGTTCAGCGGGTGCGCGAAGTACGTGCCGCCCCACGAGCCCGTTGCCGTCAGCGGCGCCAGGTAGTCTTGCGTTGCGTCATACTGCTTACCCAGCGTGACCGTGCCGTACTGGCTCGACAGGCCAACGAAAGCCTGGCGGTTGAACATGCCGCCGTTGCCGTTTGCGAAGCGGCCGTTACCGATGTTGAAGCCGCTTTCCAACGTGAAGATTGCCTTCAGGCCGCCACCGAGGTCTTCCGAACCACGCAGGCCGAAGCGGCTCTGGTCAACGCCCGAACCCATCGACCAACGCGACTTGCCAGCTTGGCCGAGTGCCGGCTGGACGTTGCTTTGGTAGGTGATGCCTGCGTCCAGCACGCCGTACAGCGTGACGCTGCTTTGCGCGTGAGCGACGGTAGCGAACGATGCTGCAGCTGCTGCAACGATCAGAGTCTTGTTCATTCGTGGAGCTCCCTTCTAAAAAGAGGCAGGTCTCGCGACCTTGTTCATAAACGGTCTCAACCGCCCGGGAGCGCCATCGGTCCTGCTGGCGGCGCCCGGATAGTTGCCCGTTTGGGAACCGTGAGTTTAGGGGTGTACCCTAGGGGAGCGATCCGCAAATAAAGAAATAAGCTTTTCCAGAACTAGAAATAATGAAAGTGGGGCCGTGTCATAAGTATTTGTTTTAACGTTTGTTTTTGACTTCTTGACGCGGGCTTTTTGGAGGCTTTCATCGCACCATTCTTACATGTCATCGTCTTGACGGTTGCATAGAAACAACAAACGGATTCGGTTCAGCACCCCAAATCGGCAATTTGTACCTAATCCGACCTCGAATATTGGCCGGCCTGCATCTAAAAACATCCCCGTCGACCCTAAACGGGGCCACGCGCGTGTCACCGCGAGATCCCGTCAGCCGTCAGAAAGGGAAAGGCGGTTCGCGCCTGCCGTGACACTCGGTAACAGCCTTGACCGCCCGCGTAACCCGGCGGGCCTACCGGCAGGCTAATGTAAGGTGGCCTCGAATACAGAACAGGAACCGCGATGAATCGACGCTCGCTGCTGCGCGCCATCGGATTGACCGCCGCCTTTGTCGGCACCGGCTGGCTGCGCGCCGCCTCGGCCCAGCCCGCCCCGCCCGTGTACCGGCCGTCCGGCCCGAACCGTGCCCCCGGCGGGCCGCCGCCCTACGCGGATCGCCCCGGCTTCGCGCCGCCGGCGGCACGCCACGACCGTCGCCCGCCGCCACCCCGGCCGCACGGCTATATATGGACGGACGGCTACTGGCGCTGGCAGCGCGGCCGCTATATATGGGTGTCCGGCCGCTGGGTCGCACGGCGCCCCGGGCGCCGCTGGGTGCCCGGCTACTGGCGCCGCCAGGGACCGGTGTGGGTCTACGTCGACGGTTCGTGGCGGTGAGCAGCAGCTCGGCTCCGGCCGATTTAGGCCCGGAGCCGAGCCGCACGCGAGAACCGGCGTCACCCGCGGTCGCTCGCACATCCCTCCACGCATCTTCAGAAGGAAAACGCTACATGTCATCGTCCCGCTCCCCCGTTCGCGCCGTTGCCGCATTCGTTTTGCTGGCCACATCGACGGCTGCGCTGGCCGCCGGCCCGGCCGCACGCGACCTGGCCACCGAGGAAGCCAACCGCCAGCTCGTGCTGACGTTCTACGACCGCTTCTTCAACCGGCATGAAGCAGTCGAGGCCGCCGCCGTCGTCGCGGACGATTACAAACAGCACAACCCGCACGTGCCAGACGGCAAGAAGCCGTTCGTGTCGTATTTCGTCGGCGCATTCCAGAAGAACCCGGCATCGCGCGCGCGCATCGTCCGCAGCGCGGCCGACGGCGATCTCGTCTATCTGCACGTGCATGCGATCGAGCGTCCGGGCGATCGCGGCGAAGCGGTGGTCGACATCTTCCGCGTGACGGACGGCAAGATCGTCGAACACTGGGACGTGATTCAGCCGGTACCCGAAACGTCCGCGAACCGGAATACGATGTTCTGATGCGCGCGGCCGGCGCGCGGCACGTTCGCGCAAGCCCGCGTGATCGAAACGTGCTTGCGCGGCGAAGCCGTGTACGCCGCGCCCGGCTGCGCCGACCGACGCGCGAACCGGGCCGCCGTCACGCGACGTCGAGCGCCAGCACCTGCTCGGTGGTCAGCACGTCGCCGAACGTGTCCGACAGTGCGGCCAGCGTCGCGCGATGGAGGTCGCGGTGCGGCACCGTGCCGCCGTCCGCGACGTCGAGGTCGCGCGTCGCACAGGCATCGTCGACGACGATCACCGCATAGCCGAGCGGCACCGCATCGCGTGCCGCGCCGGCCACGCACGCATGCGTCATCAGGCCGGTGACGATCAGCGTGTCGATACCGGCCGCCTTCAGCCGCGCATCGAGGTCCGTCGTCGGGAATACGCTCACCGACGTTTTCTTCACGACCGCGTGAGCGGGCGCCGGCTGCAGGTCCGCATGAAAGCGGAAGCCGTCGCTGCCGTCGGCGAAGATCGGGCTGTCGGCCGTACCGACGTGCTGGACGTGGAACACCGGAATGCCCGCGCGGTCGGCGAACGCGATCACGCGTTGCGCATTGCCCAGCGCACGCGGCCCGTCCGGAATCGGCAGGCGGCCACTGAAGTATTCGTTCTGGAAATCGATCACCAGCAGCGCGGTGCGGGCGGCGGCGATGGACGTCGGCGCGCTCGCGCCGGCCAGGGTACGGATGGTCGGATGTTGCATGGCATGCCCTCTCGGTTGGCACATTGGCGGAACGGCGCGCCGGGCCTTCCGGCGCCGCCGGACGCGGCCCGAAACCTCCCCGGGCCGCGACGCGCCAGTGTCGGGCCGCACGGCGTGACGCGACAGCGGCGCGCGGGACAACGTCCGACAGGATCGGGCCAACATGCATGCGCGCCGCCTACGACGGCACGGCCGTTCGCGCGCCCGGCCGCGTGCGGCCGTACGCGACCATCATCGCGAAGCTGAGCAGGAAACCCGCGCCGCCGATCAGCAGCAGCCCGATTTCGCCGAATACGGGCAGCAGGTTCGTCAGCGCGCCCGTCACGACCCACGCGAGCGCCATCACCGAGCCCGCGACGCCGAGCGCCCAGCCCTGCCGATCGTCGCCGACGGCATCGGAGAACGCCGTATACATCGTCGTGTACGCAACCATGTCGAAACAGCCGACGACCATCGCGAGCGCCCACAGCACCGGTTCGTGCGGAAACAGCGCGGACAGGATCTGGCCAAGGCCGGCCACGAGCAGGCCCGTCTTCGCGATCTCGATCACGCGCCACACGCGCAGCATCAACCGCACGACGCACAACAAGCCGAGCACGAAGCAGATGCCGATCACGCCGCTGAACAGCCCGAGCCGCGCGCTCGTATAGCCGAATTTCGCCTGCAACAGCAGCATGATGGTCTGCAGATAGAGCCCGTAGCCGACCTGCATCAGGAAGAACACCACCGACAGGAACGCGACGTCGCGCTGGCGCGCGGCCTCGCCGATGATCCGCAGCGGCAGCAGCGGATCGATGCGCGTATCGCTGCGCGGCGCGACGCAATCGCGATACGACGCCCAGGTCCAGCACGCGCAGATCAGCGACAGCACGGCGACCAGCGCGAACGGCGTGCCGTAATCGAACAGCGGCGAGATCGTGCGGTCGGACGTGACGCCGCCGAGTACCGGGCCGACGATCACGCCCGCACTGAACGCGAGCGACATGATGCTCATGTTGTGCGCCTTCGTGTCGGGCGTGCTGAGATCGGTGATGGCCGCCTACGCGATGCCCTGGCAGCCGGCCATCAGGCCGGTGAGCCCGCGGCCGGCCAGCAGCAGCGCGACGCTGGCATGCCACGCACCGGCCGCCATCATCGCGTAGCCGAGCGCGAGGCCCAGCACGCACAGCAGCAGGATCCGACGGCGGCCGTAGCGATCGGACAGCTCGCCCATCAGCGACGAGCCGAAGAACATGCACAGCGGATAGATCCCGTAGCCGAGACCGAGATAGAAATTGCGCGTGTGCGCGCCGGCGTCGGCCGGCAGGATGCCCGCGTGCGGATCGCCGAAGATGGCGGACATCATCGGATAAACGAGCCCGAACCCCATCGCGTCGAGCGCGATGGCGAGCAGGCAGGGGCCGAGCAGTTTGTAGTCGAGCCGGGACATGGCGACCTTCCGGACAGAGTGGACGATCGCCCAAGCGTAATGACCGGGCGGCGGCTGCGGCAGGCCGGCGCGCGCGATGCTGAGTATCGGCTCGCGCGATACCCCGCATGCGGCGCGGGCGACGGATCGCCGTCCCGGCCGTGCGGCCGCTATTTGACGCTCAGCGGCTCGCCCTGAAACTGCCGGCGCGCGACCACGCACGGCGCGCCGTCGTGCATGAACACGCTGGCGAGCAGCCCGAACGACGCCGCGAACAGCACGTACCACGCGGGCGCGACGGGCGACCCGCTCACACGCGTCAGCCACGTGACGATGAACGGCGCGAAGCCGCCGAATACCATCACCGCGACGTTGTACGCCAGCGCGATGCCGGTCGAGCGCGAACGGGTCGCGAACTGCTCGGCCAGCGTGGTCGGTGCAGGGCCGTAACAGATGCCGATGATCGCGCAGATCACGAGTTGCATCACCAGCAGGCGTCCGATGCCCGGCGCCGCGGCCAGCCACGAGAACAGCGGATACGTGACCGTCAGCAGCGCGAACGTACCCGCGATCAGGACGGGCCGCCGGCCGACACGATCGGAAACGATCGCCGCAACCGGAATCGTCACCGTCAGCAGCACGACCGCCACCATCTGCACCTTGAACACCTGGTCGAGCGGCAGCCCGAAGGCCTTGTGCACGAACGTCGGCATGTTCACGAGCATCACGTAGAACACGGCCGTACCGGTGATCGTCTGCCCCATCGACACCAGTACGCCGCGCAGGTTGTCGCGTAGCACGCGCGACACGCTCGCCGGCGGCTCGAGCGTCGACTTGCCCGCATCGAGAAATGCCTCCGTCTCCTCCATGTGCCGGCGGATCCAGAGCCCGACCGGCCCGATCAGCAGGCCGAGCGCGAACGGCACGCGCCAGCCCCAGCTGTGCAGCGCTGCCTCCGACAGCGACTGCGTGGCCCACGCGCCCAGCGCGGCGCCCGAGAACACCGCGAGGCACTGGCCGATCAGCTGCCACGATCCGTACAGCCCGCGCCGGTGCGCGGGTGCGCTTTCGACGAGAAACGCAGTCGCGCTTGCATATTCGCCGCCGGTGGCGAAACCCTGCAGCAGCCGCGCGACGACGATCACGACCGGCGCCGCCGGGCCGATGGCCGCGTACGATGGCGCGAACGTGATCAGCGCGATCGACAGCGTCATCAGCAGGATGATGAGCTGCATCGCGGCCTTGCGGCCCTTGCGGTCCGCATAGAGCCCGAGCAGGATGCCGCCTACCGGACGCATGAAGAAGCCGACGCCGAACGTCGCGAGCGACATCAGCAGCGACGCGTACTGGCTCTCGGCGGGAAAGAACACCCGCGCGATGATGCCGGAGAAGAACCCGTAAACGATGAAGTCGTACCACTCGAGGGTATTGCCGACGACGGCGGCAATCACCTGCCGCCGTCGCGAATTCCGACGTGAGTCGCGCATGCTTGTCTCCCGCAGTTTCGTGGTGCCGCGCCGCATGCGTGCCGTCGCCGATGGCGGGCATGGGCGGCCCGGCTGTTCGCATCGCCGCCGATGCGGGACGGGCACGACGGACCCTCCCTTCCCGCGCACGATCGGCGTGAATCGATCATAGGGACGCCGAAAACCGGCATCAATCAATGCCCGCGGCAGATGATTAGCCGGAGATTAAATGTTGTTTCCGCAGGCATCGCCGCGCGAAACCCCGGTCATTCGCTCATTGTTGAGGCCGCGGTTCTGCGGCAGAATCGTCGACCGCCCTTCCCGTCGTTCGTATCATGCGCAACCGCATCAACGAAGAGATCACGTTCCGCAAGCTCGAAGTGCTGCTCGCGTTCATGGAAGCCGGCAGCCTCGCGAAGGCGGCCGAGGCGCTGGGCATCAGCACGGTCAGCGTGCATCGTGCGCTGCATACGCTCGAGGAAGGGATGCACTGCGCGCTGTTCCGCCACGAAGGGCGGAACCTGATTCCGACCGACGCCGCGCAAGTGCTCGCCGAAGTCGCAGGCGAAGTGCTCAAGACGATGACGGCCGGGATCCGTTCGACGCGCGAGGCGGCCGGCTATGGCGCGGGCCAGTTGAAGATCGGCTCGCTGTATTCGCTGACGATCCGCACCGTGCCCGAAGTCGTGATCGCGCTGAAGGAGCGCCGCCCCGACTTGCAGGCCGAACTCGTGCTCGGCTCGAACGCCGACCTGCTCGACAAGCTCAGGCACGGCGCGATCGACGCCACGCTGATGGCGTTGCCCGAACCGGACGCCGAGATCGAATCGATCGCGCTGTTCGAGGACGAGATGTTCTTCGCCGCGCCGGTCGATTCGCCGTATGCGCAATGCGATGCGGTCGATCTCCACGCATGCGGCGCCGAGCCGTTCGTGTCGCTCGGCGAAGGCTTCGCGACGCACCACGGTTTCACGGAGGCGTTCCGCGCGGCCGGCGTCACGCCGAACGTCGTGATGCGGGTGGGCGACATCTTCTCGCTGATCAACCTCGTGTCGGGCGGCGTCGGCTGCTCGCTGCTGCCCGGCCGCGTGCGCGACCTGTTCGCGCATCGGATCACGCTCGTACCGCTCGCCGGAGCGACGATCCGCCAGACCTTCGGCCTGAGCTTCCTGCATCGCCGCCAGCGAGACCCGAACCTGCTCGCGCTCGCCACCGTCTGCCGGTTGACGGTCAAGGGGCCGAACGCGCGGTAACGCGTCGAGCGCTTCGCCCGCTTTTCAGCTCGCGCACGTATCGCGTCGGGACACCGCACCGCACGGCTCCGCACGCCGCCCGCATGCGGCGTTCTCGTCCGTTGGATGGCACGAAGCGCGCGCTTTGTCGCGATCACGGCCCAGGCGGCGCGGGCGATCCGATGTCAGTGCGTCGCCTCGGCCGTCGGCGTGCGGCAGGCAATCAGGCCCCGTTGAACGGCCGGCCGCGCGGCGATATCGGCAAACCAGCGCTCGACGTGCGAAAAGCCGGCAACGTCGAGATCGAGCTCGGCCGCCGTGCGCAGCCACGCAAACGCCGCAATGTCGGCGATCGAATATCGCGACGACGCGAGATACGCCGCGCCGCACTGCTCGCGCTACTTCCCCGACTGGGCGAGCGGACCTTGCGCGCCCTGCCCCGTGCCCGACGGCCAGCCGCCCGCGAGCGCCTTGTACAGCGCGACCGTCGACGCCGCGCTGCGCATCCGCCCGTCGGCCGCCGCGTCCTGCGCCTGCAGCAGCGTCCGCTGCGCGTCGAGCACTTCGTAGTAGTCGATCGCGCCGGCCGAGAAGCGCGCCTGCGCGAGCTGCGCGGCGCGTGCGCTGTCGTCGGCCGCGCGCACGAGATGCGCGGTCTCGTCACGCGTGCGGGCGACACGCAGCAGCGCGTTCTCGGTTTCCTCCAGCGCCCCGAGTACGGTCTGCCGGTACTGCGCAAGCTGGCCGGCCGCTTCCGCGTCGCTCGCGGCGATCCGCGCACGCACACGGCCGACGTCGAGGAACGACCAGTCGATGCCGAGCGCGATCAGGTTCGTGTCGCTGCCCGCTCGGAAGAACCCGTAGCTGCTCGTCGCGCTGCCGAGCAGCCCGGACAGCGTGAAGCGCGGGAACAGGTCGGCGGTCGCGACGCCGACGCGCGCGGTCGCCGCATGCAGCCGCGCCTCGGCGGCCGCGACATCGGGGCGGCGGCGCAGCAGGTCGCCCGGCGTGCCGGGATCGATGTCGGCCGCGAGCGCCGGCAGCGGGACGGGCATACCCGCCGGCGCGGCCGTCTTCGGCAGGTCGAACCGGCCGATCAGCGCATCCGGCGTCTGCCCGGTCAACACCGCGAGCCGATGCTCGTCGACGCCGATCGCGGCTTCGTACACCGCGATCCGCGAGGTCGTCGATTCGTACTGCGCGCGTGCTCGCGCCGCATCGAGTTCGGAGCCTCGGCCCGCGCCGACGCGCGCATTGATCAGTGCGAGCGTCTGCTTCTGGTTGTCGGCGTTCTCGCGGGCGATCCGCAACCGCTCCTGCGAGCCGCGCAGATCGACGTAGGTACTCGCGACCTCCGCCGCGATCGCGACGCGCACCGCGCGTACGTCGGCCGCGCTGGCTGCCGTTTCCGCGCGCTGCGACTCGATCGAGCGGCGCACGCGGCCGAACAGGTCGAGTTCCCACGCGGCATTGATGCCGACGCTCGACGTCGGCGCATCGCGCTGGCTGCGCGGCGCGCCGAATGCCTGATCCTTGCTCATCAACTGATGGCCGATCCGGCCGCTCGCGGTGATCGTCGGATAGCGGTCGAACGTCGCCTGCGACAGCAGCGCGTTGGATGCGTCGTAGCGCGACACGGCGACCTGCAAGTCCTGGTTCGCCGCGAGCGCCGCATCGATCAACCGTGTCAGCGCCGGATCGCCGAACCCGCGCCAGAACGTGGCATCGGCGTCGGCCGACGCGTCGGGCGGCATGTCGACCGGCGCCGCGTCGCGTGCGAACCGCGCGGCGGTGGCCGTGTCGGGCCGTTTGAAATCGGGGCCGACCGCGCATGCGGCGAGCGTCACCGACATCGCGAGCGCGGAAAGACGGAAAGCGGCGCTCATCGGTTTTCTCCTTCGAGGGTGCCGTGCTGTTCGCGCCAGACGGCCGGCGTGCCGCCCGCGAGCTTGCGGATCGCCACATAGAACACAGGGGTGAGGAACAGCCCGAACAGCGTGACGCCCAGCATCCCGGCGAACACGGTGACGCCGGTGGCCGCCCGCACCTCGCTGCCCGCGCCGCTGCCGATCAGCAGCGGCACCGAGCCCGCGATGAACGCGACCGACGTCATCACGATCGGACGCAGCCGCAGCTTGCATGCTTCGAGCGCTGCCTCGACCGCACCCTTGCCCTGGATCTCGAGCTCGCGCGCGAATTCGACGATCAGGATCGCGTTCTTGCACGCCAGCCCCATCAGCACGACCAGACCGACCTGCACGAACACGTTGTTGTCGCCGCCGGACAACCACACGCCGAACAGCGCCGCGCACATGCACACGGGCACGATCAGGATCACCGCGAGCGGCAGCGTCCAGCTCTCGTACAGCGACGCGAGCACCAGGAACACCAGCATCACGGCCAGCGGGAATACGACGAGCGCCGCGTTGCTCTGCGTGACCTGCTGGTAGCTGAGGTCGGTCCATTCGAGCGTGATGCCCGGCGGCAGCACGTCCTTCGCGATCTGCTGCAGCTTCGCGATCGCCTGCGACGACGACATCGCCTTCGGATCGGCGTCGCCGATCAGGTCGGCGGCCGGATAGCCGTTGTAGCGAACGACCGGGTCCGGACCGTACGCGGGCCCGACCGTCACCATCGAGCCGATCGGCACCATCTCGCCCTTCGCGTTGCGCGTGCGCAGGTTCGCGATGTCGGCGGCCGTCTGCCGGTGGCCGGCATCCGCTTGCGCCATCACGCGATACACGCGGCCGAACACGTTGAAGTCGTTCACGTACATCGAGCCGAGATAGACCTGCAACGTATTGAACAGATCGGTCAGCGCGACGCCCTGCGCCTTCGCCTTGAGCCGGTCGACCTTCACCTCGAGCTGCGGGATGTTCGCCTGGTACGAGCTGACGGGGTAGCTCATCCCCGGCGTCTTCGCGACCGCGGCCTGAAACGCGACGAGCGCCTTCTGCAATTCGCCGTAGCCGAGCCCGCCGCGATCCTCCAGGTACAGCGAGTAGCCCGAGCCGTTGCCGAGACCCTGGATCGGCGGCGGCATCAGCGCATAGGTGATGCCGCCGTCGATGGCCGCGAAGCGCGCGTTCAGGTCCGCGTTGATCTGCGCGGCACTGCGATGGCGCTGGTCGAACGGCTTCAGGATCACGTACGAGTTCGTGATGTTCGGCGTGTTCACGCCCTGCAATGCGTTCAGCCCGGCGAACGCCGGCACCATCTCGACGCCGTCGGTGCCGAGCGCGATCTTCGTCATCTGCTCGGTCACCGCGCTGGTGCGCGCGAGCGACGCGCCTTCCGGCAGCTTCGCGCCCGCGAACAGGTACAGCTTGTCCTGCACGGGGATGAAGCCGCCCGGCACCGCGTTGAACAGCAATGCGGTCGCCGCGAGCAGCGCCGCATAGACCGCGAACACCACGCCGCGCCGCTTCAGCGTGCGCGCGACGACGCCGTGATAGCGATCGGAGCTGCGTTCGAAGAAGCGGTTGAACGGATGGAACAGCCAGCCGAATGCGCGATCGAGCGCACGCGTCAACGCATCCTTCGGTGCGCCGTGCGGACGCAGCAGCTTCGCGGCGAGCGCCGGCGACAGCGTCAACGAGTTGATCGCGGAGATCACCGTCGAGATCGCGATCGTCACCGCGAACTGCTTGTAGAACTGGCCCGTGACGCCCGACATGAACGCCATCGGCACGAACACCGCGCACAGCACGAGCGCGATCGCGACGATCGGCCCCGACACCTCGCGCATGGCCTGGTGCGCGGCATCGCGCGGGCTCAGCCCCCGAGCGATGTTGCGCTCGACGTTCTCGACGACGACGATCGCATCGTCGACCACGATCCCGATCGCGAGCACGAGCCCGAACAGCGTCAGCGTGTTGATCGAGTAGCCGAGCAGGTAGAGCCATGCGAACGTGCCGACCACCGACACCGGCACCGCGACGAGCGGAATGATCGACGCGCGCCACGTTTGCAGGAACAGGATCACGACGAGCACGACCAGCACGACCGCTTCGATCAGCGTGTGCTGCACCGCGCGGATCGATTCGCGCACGAATACCGTCGGGTCCCACACGGGGCGGTACGCGACGCCGGGCGGGAAGCGCTTCGACAGCTCGTCGAGCTTCGCGTACACGGCCTTCGCGACGTCGAGCGCGTTCGCGCCCGGCGACAGGAAGATGCCGACCACGGCCGAGTGCTTGTCGTTGAAATACGAGCGCAGCGTGTAGTCGCCCGCGCCGAGCTCGATGCGCGCGACGTCGGACAGCTTCACGACCTGGCCGTCGTCGCCGTTGCGCAGCACGATGTCGCTGAATTCCTGCACCGTGCGCAGGCGGCCGCGCACGTTGATCGACACGAGGAAGTCGTTTTTCTTCGGCGACGGCTCCGCGCCGAGCTGGCCGGCCGACACCTGCACGTTCTGCTCGCGCACGGCCGCGATCACGTCGCTCGCGGTCAACCCGCGCGACGCGAGCCGGTTCGGGTCGAGCCACAGCCGCATCGCGTAATCGCCGGAGGCGTACACGCCGACGTCGCCGATGCCGGTGAGCCGCGACAGTTCGTCCTTCACGTGCAGCGTCAGGTAGTTGCGCAGGTACAGCGAATCGCGGCTGTTGTCCGGCGAATAGAGGCTCACGTACATCAGCGGCGTCGGCGACTGCTTCTGCGTGGTCACGCCGTACTGGCGCACCTCGTCGGGCAGGCGCGACAGCGCCTGGCTCACGCGGTTCTGCACGCGCACGGCGGCCGTGTCGGGATCGACGCCCTGCAGGAACGTGACGACGACCTGCAGGCTGCCGTCCGACCCGGCGACCGACTTCATGTACATGATGCCTTCGACGCCGTTGATCGCCTCTTCCAGCGGCTCGGCCACCGATTCGGCGATTTCCTTCGGATTCGCGCCCGGGTACGTTGCACGCACGACGACGCTCGGCGGCACGACTTCCGGGTATTCGCCGGCCGGCAGCATCGGGATCGAGATCAGGCCGATCGCGAAGATGACGATCGACAGCACGACCGCGAAGATCGGCCGGTCGATGAAGAATCGGGAGAAATCCATCGTATCGCTCCCGTCATTGCGCGGCAGGCGTGCCGGCATCGGCGACCGCCTGCGTCGCGCTGCCCGCATCGGCGCGCGCGGGCAGCGCCTTCGGCTTCACCTGCGCGCCCGGATAGTAGATGCGCTGCACGCCGTCGACGACCACGCGGTCGCCCGCCTGCAGCCCCTTCTCGACGATCCGCTCGCCGTCGAGTTCGCGGCCGATCGTCACGTCGCGGCGCAGCGCCTTGTCGCCCGAGCCGATCACGTACACGTACTTGCGGTCCTGGTCGGTCAGCACGGCCTTGTCGTCAACCAGCAACGCGTCCTGGTCGCGGCCGCTGACGAGCTGCACGCGCGCATACAGGCCCGGCGTGAACGTATGGTCCGCATTCGGCAGCCGCACGCGTGCGCGGATCGTGCCGGTCTGCGGATCGAGCCGGTTGTCGAGGAAATCGACGGTGCCCGCATGCGGGAAGCCCGTCTCGTTCGCGAGGCCGATGCGCACCGGATCGGCGCCGATCGCGCGATGTGTCGGATCGGCGCGCCGCGCGTTGTAGCGCAGGTAGCTCTGCTCGTCGCAATCGAAATACACGTAGACCGGATCCTGCGACACGACGGTCGTCAGCAGCGTGTCGTCCGCACGCGCGAGGTTGCCGACGGTCGCAACCGCGCGGCCGACGCGGCCCGCGATCGGCGCGCGCACTTCGGTGAAACCGAGATTGAGCTTCGCGTCGGCAACGGCCGCATCGGCCGCCTGCAGATCGGCGCGCGCCTGTTCGGCAGTCGCGCGCGCGTTGTCGAGCTCTTCCTGCGACGTCGCGTGCGCATCGATCAGCGTCTGCACGCGCTTGAGTTGCACGTTCGCAAGGCTCGCGGCCGCACGGGCACGCTGCTGCTGTGCATTCGCACGGTCGAGCGCGATCCGGTACGGGCGCGGATCGATTTCGAACAGCAGCGCGCCTTGCGCGACCACGTCGCCCTCCTTGTACGCGACACGTTGCAGATAGCCGCTCACGCGCGGCCGCAGATCGACCGCGTCGACCGCTTCGACGCGTCCGTTGAATTCGTCCGCGAGGCGGACGGTACGCGGCGCGACGGTAGCGACGCCGACTTCTGGAAGAGGATGGGCCGACGATGGGCCTTTGCCGTCGTGACAACCCGACAACGCCAGCAACAGGGCACAGGCGGCGCCCAAAGGCGGCGTCCTGCGTAGGGAAAAGGAGAGCATGATGCCTCGCGACGGGTTAAACTGCCGCGTAGCATAAAAGTTGAAGTTAACTTGAAGTCAAGCTTTCTCGGAGGGCGTCATGGGTATCCAGGAAACCCCGCAATGGCCGCTGATGTCGATCCGCGAAGTGGCCGCGCGCAGCGGCGTGCCGGCGTCGACGCTGCGCTTCTACGAGATGCGCGGGTTGATCAAGTCGCATCGCAACGGCTCGAGCCATCGCCACTATTCGCGTGCGGTGCTGCGGCTGATCGCGTTCATCGTGTTCGCGCAGAAGATCGGCTATTCGCTCGACGAAATCGCCGAACAGCTCGTCAGCCTGCCCGAGGACACCGCACCGAGCAACAAGGACTGGCAGCGGCTGTCGCGCGGCTGGAAGCAGCGCGTCGCGAGCCGGATCGAGGAGTTGCAGCGGCTCTATATCAATCTCGACGAATGCATCGGCTGCGGCTGCCTGTCGCTGAAACGCTGCAAGCTGACCAACCCGGAAGACCGCGCGGGCCGCAACGGGCCCGGCGCGCGGCGCTGGCTCGGCGACAAGCCGCCAACCGATTCCGAATGACGTGCAGGCCGTGCGCGCACTGCGTCACCCGACGCGCCAGCCGCCGTTCACCGCGATCGTCGCGCCCGTGACGAACGACGCGCGCGGCCCGGCGAGCCACGCGACCGCATCGGCGATGTCGTCCGGCCGCCCGGCGCGGCCGGCCGGCGTCTGCTCGCGAATCGTCGCCGCGATGGCCGGCGCGACCCCGCCGTCGCCGAAGAAACGCGTGTCGGCGATATAGCCGGGTGCGACCGTATTGACCGTCGCCCCGCGCGGCCCGAGTTCGCGCGCCAGCGCGACGGTGAAGCCTTCGACGCCGGCCTTCGCGGCTGCATACGCGAGGCCGCCCGGCAACAGGCTGCCGGCGCGCGCCGCGATGGAGCCGATGTTGACGATTCGCGCGGCGTGGTCGGCCAGGTGCGGCAGCACGGCCATCGTCGTCAGAAACAGGCTTTTCAGGTTCGCATGGAGCACCGCGTCCCATACGGACTCGGCCTCCGCCGCTTCGGTATCCGCGCCGACGCGCCCGGTCAGCCCCGCGTTGTTGACCAGCACGTCGATCCGCGGCCATCGCGCGACGATCGCGGCGACGGCCGCTTGCGCGTCGCGCCGCACGCCCAGGTCGCCGGCCTGCCCGATCGCCGCGCCACCCAGGCGCTCGACGGCCGCCTCCAGCCGCGCCACGTCGCGCCCGACGATCGCGACGCGATACCCGTCCTGCACCAGCCGGCGCGCGATCGCGAAGCCGATCCCGCTCGATCCGCCCGTGACGATCGCCGTGCGTTGTCGTTCGTTGTCCGTCATGGCCTACCCCCTTTCCTCGGTGTTGACGATTGGTGACGTTTGCAGTGTGGGCAACGTACGGCGATAGGTAAAATACGAATTCGATGACATCCTGATACGCGGAAGGTATCGCCATGATCGATCTGCGCCAGTTCCGGCAATTCATCGCGGTCGCCGAAACGCTCAGCTTCCGGCGCGCTGCCGAGCGGCTGCACATGGCCCAGCCGCCGCTCAGCGCGGCGATCCGCAAGCTCGAGGACGAACTGGGCGTCGCCTTGCTCGAACGCGACACCCGCGGCGCGCGGCTCACGCCGGCCGGCGAAGCATTCCTGCTCGAAGCGCGGCGCGCGCTCGAACAGGCCGAACGCGCGGTGGCCGTGGCGCGCCGCGCGGGCGCCGGCCTCGGCGGCACGCTGCGGCTGCGCTTCGTCGACAGCACGGTCAATGCGCTGTTGCCGCTGATCCTGCGTGCGTTCCAGGAACGGCATCCGGACGTCGATTTCCAGCTCGAGGAAGGCACGACCGCCGAGCAGGTGCTTGCGCTGCGTCACGATCGCACGGACGTCGGCCTCGTCGTGCTGCCGGTGGCCGATGCCGGCGACGTGCGTGTCGAGCCGCTGCTGCGCGACCGGATGGTGGCCGCGCTGCCCGACGGCCACCGGCTCGCGCGCCGCCACCGCATCGCGCTGGCCGAGCTGGCGGACGAACCGTGGGTCATGTTTGCCGCGCACCACGGACCCGGCATGCATGCGCTGATCGTGACGGCATGCGCGCAGGCGGGCTTCGCGCCGCGCGTGGTCCAGCAACCGCGCCAGATGCAGACGACGGCCGGGCTCGTCGCGGGCGGCATCGGCATCGCGCTGATGCCGCGCCTGTTCGTGCCGATGCAGCCGCAAGGCATTACGTTCTGCGAACTGAAGGATGCGGGCAGCCCGCTCGCGTACGAACTGGCGCTCGCGTACCGTACGCCGTCGCCGCTCGTCGATGCGCTGCGCGAGAGCGCGCGCAACGCGGTGCGCGCGCTGGGGCTGGTTGCCGCGACGTGACCGCGCGCATCGCGCGTGGCGCTCAGTCGCCGAGGAAGTTGAACACGACGCCGAGCACGGCCTGTCGGAATGCGTCCGGCCGCGTCGGCAGCGACGTGAACTCCAGCATCATGTGGCTGTACGACACCGTCATGCCCACGGCGCTCGCGATCATGAAGAACAGCACGTTCGGGTCGACCGGGCGGATCGCGCCGGCCTCGACCGCGTCCGCCAGCAGCGGCCACATCGCGTCGTGATACGGGCGCACGATCCGCTCCTGCAGCCGATCGAGCCGCGCGCCCTCCTCGGTCGCCGCCGTCGAGAAGAACATGCCGATATCCGGCTCCGCGAATTCGTGATCGACGCACAGCTCGAGCGCGCGCCGCACGCGGTCGCGATGCGGTAGCGACGACGTGCGCAACGCGCGCAGCGCGTCGAACATCGGTTCGGCCAGTTCGACGATCTGCTCGACGACCGCCAGCCACAACGTTTCCTTCGTACCGAAGTGATGGGCGATCAGCGCCGCGTCGATGCCCAGTTCGCGCGCGACTTCGCGCACGCTCGTCGCGTCGTAGCCGCGCTTCGCGAACGTGCGGCGCGCGGCCCGCAATATCAGGTCCGGACCGACGGACGCATCCGCCAGCGGCCGTCCGCGCGTACGCCGCTTCGGCGGCACGCGCTCAGTGACTTCTGCCACGTCTTTCCTGCTCCTTGAACGATTCGAATGTCCGTGCCCGGTACCCCGGTTTCAGGTACCGGAAGCGGGCAGCCCGCCCCGCTCCGTTGACACGCGGAGCCGGGAAGCGCTAGGATCATACATTATTCATCGCTTGATGATTTATTCATGACAACCCCTACACGCATCGTCATCGTCGGCGGCGGGATCGCCGGGCTGCAGCTCGCGACCCGTCTGGGCGAACGTCTCGGCCGGTCCGGGCGGGCGCAGATCACGGTCGTCGACCGGAGTCCCACGCACATCTGGAAGCCGATGCTGCACACGATCGCGGCCGGCACGCGCGACGTCCAGCAGCAACAGGTGATCTTCCTCGCCCACGCCCGCGATCACGGCTACACGTACCAGCCCGGCGAACTGAAGGGGCTCGATCGCGCACGCCGCCGCGTGCAGCTCAGCGAGATCCGCTCGCAGGACGGCGACGTGGTGATCGACGCACGCGAACTCGAATACGACGTGCTGATCCTCGCGCTCGGCAGCCAGGCCAACGATTTCGGCGTGCCCGGCGTAAGCGAGCACTGTTACTTCATCGACAGCCAGCAGCAGGCGGAGACCTTCAACGAGGCGTTGCGGATGCGCGTGTTCCGCAGCATCGCGCGCGACGAGCCATTTCGCGTCGCGATCGTCGGCGCGGGCGCGACGGGCGTGGAACTCGCGGCGGAGTTGAGCCGTTTGCTGGAAGTGGCGCAGGCGTACGGCGACGAAACGGTGCGCGAGCGGCTGCAACTCACGCTGCTCGAAAGCGGCCCGCGCATCCTCAACGCGTTTCCGGCGCGTATTTCCGCGTCGGCCCAGCGGCGGCTCGAACAGATCGGCTTTCGCGTGCTGACGTCGACGCGCGTCACGTCGGCCGACGCGAACGGTTTCCACTACGGCGACGGTTCGTTCGCCGAAGCGGATCTGATGGTCTGGGCGGCCGGCGTGAAGGCGCCCGATTTCATGCAGGCGCTGGACGGGCTCGACACGAACCGCGCGAACCAGATCGTCGTCGGCCCCACGCTGCAGGCGAGCGGCGACGAGCACGTGTTCGCGATCGGCGATTGCGGAAGCCTGCTGCCCGACGGCCACGAACGGCCGCTGCCGCCGACCGCTCAGGTCGCGACGCAACAGGCCGAGCACCTCGCGAAGCACTTGCCCGCGTGGCTCGACGGCACGCCGATTCCGCCGTTCGCGTTCCACGATTTCGGCGCGCTGGTGTCGATCAGCGACTACGACGCGTTCGGCACGCTCGGGCAGTTCGGCTTCTTCCGCGGCGGCTTCATCCAGGGACGCTTCGCGCAGTTCAGCCACCTGATGCTCTACCGGCGGCACCAGCAGGCGCTGCACGGTTTCTCCAAGGCGACCTTGCTGTGGATCGCCGAACGGATCAACGGCTGGGTGCAGCCGCGCATCCGCCTGTCGTGATGCCGCGCGTCGCGGCACCGCGTAACGTTTCGAGGAACAGTGACATGAACAACCGTGCAGCGCCCTGGCTCATGACCGTCGCCGCAATCGGCAGCTTCGACATGCCGTCCGTCTCGTGGAGCGGGCCACGGCGGCGCAGCGTCACGCGCGACCGGCTGCCGTCGTGGGACGCGACGAGCAAGCCGACCATCAGCGTGCTCGAACGACCCACGGCCGACACCGTGATGATCTCGTGGTGCGACGCTTGCACCGGGCACTACGGCTACCAGAAGTGGCGCCTGTTCACGACGCGCAAGCGCGGCGTGTGCGCGCTGTCGGGGCGGTCGATCGAGATCGGCGACAGCGTCTATGCGCCGCAACTGCTCGGCTCGGCGCCGGGCAACGCCGCCGCGATGGTGCTCGCGGCGTGCATCGACGATGCCCTGGCAGCCTGACCGTCAGGTCGACGTGGCCTGACCGGCGCCATAGGTCGGATCGCCGTTCTGCCGTTCGAGTTCCGCATCGAGGTGCGCGGCATGGGCGCTCGCTTCGGACTCCGACATCAACTCGCCTTCCCACTTCGCGACCACCGCGCTGGCGATCGAGTTGCCTACCGCGTTCGTGGCCGAGCGGCCCATGTCGAGGAACGTGTCGACGCCGAGAATCAGCAGCAGCCCGGCTTCCGGGATGTTGAACTGGTGCAGCGTGGCCGCGATCACGACGAGCGACGCGCGCGGCACGCCGGCCATCCCCTTCGACGTCAGCATCAGGATCAGCAGCATCGTGATCTGCGTGCCGAGCGACAGGTGGATGTTGTAGGCCTGCGCGATGAACAGCGACGCGAACGTGCAGTACATCATCGAGCCGTCGAGATTGAACGAATAGCCCATCGGCATCACGAAGCTCGAGATCTTGCGCCGCACGCCGAAACGGTCGAGCGCGTCGAGGATCTTCGGATACGCGGCTTCGGAGCTGGCCGTCGCGAACGACAGCATGAACGCTTCCTTGATCAGCACGAGCAGCTTGAACACGCGGCGGCCGAGGAACAGCAGCCCGGCCGCGACGAGCGTGGCCCACAGCAGCATGAGGCTCACGTAGAAGTCGCCCATGAACACCGCGAACTTCAGCAGGATCGACAGCCCGTTGACCGCGACGGTCGACGCCATCGCGGCCATCACCGCGAGCGGCGCGAGCTTCATCACGTAGCCGGTGATCTTCAGCATCACGTGCGCGAGCTGATCGATCGCGGCGACCAGGATCTTCCCGCGCTCGCCGAGTGCGGCGAGCGCGACGCCGAAGAACATCGAGAACACGACGATCTGCAGGATCTCGTTGTTCGCCATCGCTTCGGCGATCGACTTCGGCACCATGTGGCCGACGAAATCCTTCAGCGTGAACTTGGACGTCGCGAGATGCGCGGACGCGCCGATGTCCGGCAGCGGCAGGCCGAGGTTCTCGCCCGGCCGCAGCAGATTCGCCATCAGCAGGCCCAGCAGCAGCGAGATCAGCGACGCGGTGACGAACCAGCCGAGCGCCTTCACGAACACGCGCCCGACCGACGACGCATCGCCCATGTGCGCGATGCCGACGACCAGCGTCGAGAACACCAGCGGGCCGATCACCATCTTGATCAGCCGCAGGAACACGTCGGACACGAGTGAGATGTAGCCGGCGATTTCAGCGGCCGACTGCTTGTCCGGAAGCTGCGTGTAGATCAGGTAGCCGATCAGGATGCCGGCTGCCATCGCGAGCAGGATCCAGCCTGCCGCAGACATTCGTTTGTTCATGACGGAATTCGCCGCACGGCGATGAAGTTGAAGGAAGAAAGGCACGCGTGCCGTGCCGCTCGGGCCCACACGGATGTCCGCGGGCGGACGCGCTGCCGCCGCACCGGCATTCGCGGCAACGCGAACGCCGGCGGCAGCGATTCGGCATCGAACGGTCGGGTCAGTAGCCGATCGCCGAGCCGGCCGGACGGCGCGGGTCGTTGTAGCCGTAGATGAAGCCGACACGCACGTTGCCGGACACGGACGAATCGTTGCCGGAACTCTGGCGGCTCGCCGCTTCGGTGCCCGGCAGGCCGACCATGATCAGCTCGGCGGCACCCCACGGCGTCTGCTCGACCATCTTGTAGCCCATGTTGCCCAGGATCGCGAGCGTGTCGGGCGACAGGCCGTAGGTTTCGTAATAGACCGCGTCGGGCAGCCACTGGTGATGAATGCGCGGCGCGGCGACCGCGTCCTGCGGCGTCATCCCGTAGTCGATCACGTTCAGCACGGTCTGCAGCGTGATCGTGATGATGCGCGAGCCGCCCGGCGAACCGACCACCATGAACACCTTGCCGTCCTTCTTCACGATGGTCGGCGCCATCGACGACAGCGGACGCTTGCCCGGCGCGATCGAATTGCGCGTGCCCTGCACGAGGCCGAACAGGTTCTGCGCGCCGACCTTCACGGTGAAGTCGTCCATCTCGTCGTTCAGGAAGAAGCCCGTGCCCGGCGCGATGACCACGGCGCCGAAGCGGCCGTTGACCGTATAGGTCGTCGACACCGCGTTGCCGTCGTGGTCGACGATCGAGTAATGCGTCGTTTCGGGCTTCTCGTGCACGCCGACACCGGGCTGCACGTCGACCGACGGCGTCGCCGTATCGGCATGGATGCTCTTGCGGATCTGCGCCGCGTACTCCTTGCTCGTCAGCTTCGCGACCGGGTTGTCGATGAAGTTCGGATCGCCGAGCAGCGTGTTGCGGTCTTCGTACGCATGGCGCATCGCTTCGGTCATATAGTGGACCGCCGCGGCCGAGTGGTAGCCGAGCTTGCGCAGGTCATACCCTTCGAGGATGTTCAGCGTCTCGCACATCGTCACGCCACCCGAGCTCGGCGGCGGCGCCGACACGAACTCGTAGCCGCGATACGTGCACGTCAGCGGCGCCATGTCCTGCGCGCGATAGGACGCGAAATCGGCCGCCGTGATCACGCCGCCGCCGCGCCGGGCCGCCGCCTCGACGATCTTCGGGATCTCGCCGTGATAGAACGCGTCGGGCCCCTGCTCCGCGATGCGCTCGAGCGTGCGGGCCAGGTCCTTCTGCACCAGGCGGTCGCCCGGCTGCAGCGCCGTGCCGTCCGGGCGCAGGAAAATGCGCGCGGCTTCCGGGTCGTTCCTGAAGCGCTCGACCGTCGTGTCGAGGATGTCGGTATCGCCGCGCGTCAGCACGAAGCCGTCGCGTGCCAGCCGGATCGCCGGCGCCATCACCTGCTTGCGCGTCAGCTTCCCGTACTTGCGCTGCGCGAGATCGAGGCCGGCCACCGTGCCCGGCACGCCGACCGCGCGATAGCCGTACAGGCTCTGGTCCGGGATGACGTTGCCCGCCGCATCGAGATACATGTTCGCGGATGCCGCGGCCGGTGCGGTCTCGCGGAAATTGATGAAGCGGTCGCGGCCGTCGGCCAGGTGGAGGGTCATGAAGCCGCCGCCGCCGATGTTGCCGCAGCACGAATTGGTCACGGCCTGCGCATAGCCGACGGCCACCGCCGCGTCCACCGCGTTGCCGCCTTCCTTGAGGATGTCGACGCCGATCTGCGACGCGAAGTGCTGCGACGACACGACCATGCCGTTCTTCGCTTCGACCGCCGGGTCCGACGCGGCGAACGCGCACACGCTCATCGCGGACAACAGGATGAATACTACGAGCCGCCTCATGACGGAATCCTCCAGACGAATAAACCGGTCCATGCCGGGATGCACGGCCGCGCCATTGCGTATCGACACCGCCAACCCGGCATGTAATAAACGATACATTTCCGCAAGGCCGCGATCATAACACTCGCTTTTTTGCGTCAAAAACTAGGGTAATCACTGAAAATCAAGGCGAAGAAGTCTCGATGCGCCCGTCGAGGAGTGTTTGATTTATTACATATATGAACGGATCCGTTGGCCGAGTGATGCGTCCCTCTAATTTCGGACCGGACGCGGCCCGCCGCACGTCAATCGGCTAACATGCGTGCAGTTGCCGGCAGACGCCCGTCTGCCGTTTGATCGTTCAATTCAGATAGAGAGCCGGAGGGCCGATGGGGACGAGCATCAGGGCGTTGCTGTTATCCCAGATGGATAGCTTCACGCCGTCGGAACAGAAGGTCGCGCAGGCGTTGCTGGATCGCTATCCGAGTCTCGGGCTGGGCCCCATCGCGCAGTTTGCGAAGCAGGCGGAAGTCAGCGACCCGACCGTGTTCCGCTTCGTCGTCCGGATCGGCTTTCCGAACTACTCGTCGTTCCAGCAGGCGCTGCACGACGAGATCGACACCGCGATGAATTCGCCGCTCGCGCGGATGGATGCATTCCACTCGGAGACGGGCATGCGCGACAGCCATGCGGCGATTTTCCAGCGGCTGTCCGAATCGCTCGCGACCACGATCGAAGGGCTCGACGCGGCCGCGTTCGACGCAGCGGTGGCGGTGCTGGCCGATCCGGACGTGCGCGTCTTCTGCGGCGGCGGCCGCTATACGGCGCCGCTCGCGTCGCTGTTCTCGTTCACGCTGGCCTATGCACGGCCGCACGTGCAGTACGTCGAGCCGAACGTGAATCTCGCCTCCGTCGCGCTGGCCGACATGGGGCGCAACGATCTGCTCGTGATCTTCGACTTTCGCCGCTATCAGAAGGGCAGCATTCGCTTCGCGCAGGCCGCGCATCGGCTGGGCGCCCGGATCCTGCTGATCACCGACGAATGGCGCTCGCCGATCGGCGAATTCGCGGAGATCGTGCTGCGGATCCAGGGCCGCCCTTTCGCGATGCTGCAGACCAACGTGCCGGCGCTGGCACTCGCCGAAGCGCTGGTGATCGGCGTGACGAACCGGCTGCCGGAACTGGCGCGGCAACGGATGGAGAAGATCGAGCAGCTCAACGCGGGCGGGATCGAGTGGGATACCAGCCAGCGCGATTTGCCCGAATGACGCGTGGTCGCCATTCGGGCCTGGATCTCAACTCTCGACATCCTCCAGGCTGAACACTTCCGTCTTGTCGTTGTACGAAAAGACCTCCCCGTACCGCCCCCAGTCGATCACCGCGTCGAGCGTTTCCTCGGCCGCTTCGTCGGACAGGAAATCCTCGAGTTCCTGCTCGAAGCGCACGCGCGGCGCACGGTGACCCGGACGCTCGTTCAGCACTTTCCTGATCCGGGCGGCGAGCGGCACGTGCTTCAGCAGGTGATCCGCGAACATCAGCTTGCGCTCCTGCGTGCCGAATTCCGCGAACACGCGCGCGGGCGGCGTCAGGAACACGTCGCCTTCGCGCACGTCCGCGAAGCCGAGGTGCTGCAGCACTTCCACGATCGGGAACAGCTCGTCGACTTCCAGATGCAGCGTGCGCGCGATTTCCGGCATGTCCGCGCGGCCATGGTACGGCGCCATCGCGAGCGTCTCGATCAGGCCGGCCATCAGGTTGGTCGACACGCGCGGCAGCCAGCTGCCGAGCTCGAGCCCCTTCTTCGTCGCCTCGCCGGTCTGACGCGCGGTCATCTTCGCGTAGATGTCGTCGACGAGCTTGCGGAAATCGGTGTCGAGCCGGTTGCGCGGGTGCTTGAACGGCACCTTGATCTCGGCGATCACGCGGCCCGGGTTCGACGACAGCACGAGGATCCGGTCGCACATGAACACCGCTTCCTCGATGTTGTGCGTGACGATCAGCACCGACTTGATCGGCATGCGGCCCTGCGTCCACAGATCGAGCAGGTCGGTACGCAGCGTTTCGGCGGTCAGCACGTCGAGCGCGGAGAACGGCTCGTCCATCAGCAGGATGGTCGGATCGACGACGAGCGCGCGCGCAAACCCGACGCGCTGACGCATCCCGCCCGACAGCTCGCGCGGATACGCGTTCTCGAAGCCGTCGAGGCCGATCAGGTCGATCGCGGCCAGCGCGCGTTCGCGCCGCTCGCGCGCGCCGACGCCGAGCGCCTCGAGCCCGGCTTCCACGTTCTGCAGCACGGTGAGCCACGGGAACAGCGCGAAGGTCTGGAACACCATCGCGACGCCCTCGGCCGGGCCGCGCAGCGGCTGGCCGAGATAGGTCACCTCGCCGCCGGTCGGCTCGATCAGCCCGGCGATGATGCGCAGCAGCGTCGACTTGCCCGAGCCCGACCGGCCGAGCAGGCCGACGATCTCGCCTTCGCGCAGCGACAGGTTCGCGTCGTCGAGCACGAGCAGTTCGCCCTGCGTCTTGTTGAAGCCGCGGTTCACGTGCTCGACGCGCAGGATCTCTTCACCGAGCCGGGGCGGCTGCAGCGGCTGGGACGTCTTGACGGGGGCGTTGATAACGGTCGAATTTTGCATCGCGCTTACTCTCAATCGAGACGGAGCCGGGATTCCGCATAGGCGTACATCGGACGCCACAGCAGGCGGTTGAACAAGGTAACGAACAGGGACATCACGGCGATGCCGAGGATGATCTTCGGGAAATCGCCGGCGGCGGTCGTTTGCGCGATATACGAGCCAAGACCGTGCGCGACGACCTTCGTGTCGCCCCACTGCACGAACTCGGACACGATGCTCGCGTTCCACGCGCCGCCCGATGCGGTGATCGCGCCGGTCACGTAGTACGGGAAGATGCCGGGCAGGATCGCCTGGCGCCACCACTGCCAGCCGCGGATGCGGAAATTCTTCGTCGCTTCCTTGTAGTCGTTCGGATAGGACATCGCGCCGGCAATCACGTTGAACAGGATGTACCACTGCGTACCGAGCACGATCAGCGGCGACAGCCAGATGTCCGCGTTCAGGTGAAAACGGACGATCACGATCACGAACACCGGAAACAGCAGGTTCGCCGGGAACGCGGCGAGGAACTGCGCGAGCGGCTGGATCTTCTCGGCGAGCTTCGGGCGCAGCCCGATCAGCACGCCGAGCGGCACCCAGATCACGGAGGCGATCGCGATCAGTACCAGCACGCGCAGCAGCGTGACGAGCCCGAGCACCAGCACGTGGCCGACCTCGGCCATCGTCACGCCGGTCGCGACGAAACTGACGACGCGCCACACGACGTACACCGTTAGCAGGATCACGAACGCGCCCCACACGACGTCGCCGATGCGCGACGACCGGCGCGACGATGCGCCGCGCACCCGCGTGCCCTTCGACGCCGGCACGCGCAGCGGAATCCGCGCGGCCTGCGACAGCAGCCAGCCGGCCGGCACGAGCAACTGATGGATCAGATGCGTGCGACGCATCATGTCGAGCAGCCAGGATTGCGGCGCATCGCCCGACGCGGTGTTCTCCATCCGGAACTTGTCGGCCCACGCGACGAGCGGGCGAAACAGGAACTGGTCGTAGGCGAGGATCACGACCGACATCGCGACGATCACCCAGCCGACCGCGCCGAGATTCTTGTCCGCGATCGCCTGCGCGAGATACGCGCCGATGCCCGGCAACGTGATCGTCTGGTTGCCGACGGTGATCGCCTCCGATGCGACGACGAAGAACCAGCCGCCCGACATCGACATCATCATGTTCCAGATCAGGCCCGGCATCGAGAACGGCACTTCGAGCTTCCAGAAGCGCTGCCACGACGTCAGATGGAAGCCGCGCGACACTTCGCTCAAGTCGCGCGGCACCGTGCGCAGCGACTGATAGAAGCTGAACGTCATGTTCCACGCCTGGCTCGTGAAGATCGCGAAGATCGCGGCCAGCTCCGCACCGAGCACACGCCCCGGAAACAGCGCGAGGAAGAACGTGACCGTAAACGAGATGTAGCCGAGCACCGGCACCGACTGCAGGATGTCGAGGATCGGGATCAGCACCATGCCCGCGCGGCGGCTCTTGGCGGCGAGCGTGCCGTAGGCGAGCGTGAACGTAAGCGACGCGACCATCGCGGCGAGCATCCGCAGCGTGGTGCGCAGCGCGTATTCGGGCAGGTTCGACGGATCCAGCGAGATCTTCTGAGTCTGCAGCACGCCGATCGGCGCCATCGTCTGGTGAAAACCGACGATCGCCATCGCCAGCACGCAGATGATCAGCGGAAACGCGACGGCATCCCAGCGGTTGGGCAGCACGCGCCACGCCGAGGCGTTCGCGGTGCGGTTCGGATCGAAACGGATATCCATCGGTAGCGTCTTGTGTCGAATTGAAAATCGATGGGTCCGGCCGCGTGCCGCGCGGCCGGGCGTCGCACCCATGGTGCGAATCAGGTCAGCCCGTGCAGTGCCCGGCAGGAGATGGCCGATCGCGCGAACGGCAGCACCGAGCCTTCCTTGACGAAGCGGAAATCGACGCCGGGACGCATGCCGACATGGGCGATGCCGCGGGCAATGATCAGAAAAAACAGCGCGAGGCTGAAGGTGCGCGTGCGGTGACCGACCGCACCGACCGTGTCCGTTGCCGCGAGGCTCGGCATGAAGGGCTCCGGAGAGGTGATTCGGAGTGGGAGGCTATCGGGCGGTCGTGACGCAAATGTGACGTGTCACTTACAGGACATTGACAGGTCGTCCGGCGGGCGTCGCGCATCGCCCCGTCGGGCGCCAACACGAGGGTTCGATCTCGCAACGGCCGGGAATAAATCCGCCGCGTCGCCGGTATCGCATGCGAAAGCGCCGGCTTATTCCAGGACGATCCGGCCGTCCGGTTTCGTCACACGAATGCGAGGCTTACATGTCTTCATCGACCCCCACCCGCCCGTCGCGCCGCAAGGCCCTGCAGTGCATGGCCTTCGGTGGGCTCGGCACGCTGTTCACGCTGTCGGGCGGCATCCTCACCCCGTTCGACCTCGCCCTCGCGCAGACCGGCGACGCGCGCCCGGCCGACGCGGGCCGGCCGCTGTTCGTGCAGATCAGCGATACGCACATCGGCTTCAACAAGGACGCGAATCCCGACGTGTCGGCCACGCTGAAACAGACGATCGACCTCGTCAACGGGATGCCCGCGCTGCCCGCGCTGACGATCCATACCGGCGACATCACGCACCTCTCGAAGCCGGAGGAATTCGACCACGCGTCGCAGTTGCTGTCCGCGCTGCGCGTGCCGGAACTGCATACGGTGCCCGGCGAACACGACGTCACCGACGGTTCGGGCGCCGAATATTTCGGCCGCTTCGGCAAGGCGTCGGATAATCGCGGCTATTACAGCTTCGACCATGCGGGCGTGCACTTCATCGGCCTCGTCAACGTGATGCACTTCAAGCCGAACGGGCTCGGCAGCTTCGGCGACGAGCAGCTTGCGTGGCTCGCGCAGGACCTGAAAGGCCGCTCGTCGAGCACGCCGATCGTCGTGTTCTCGCACATGCCGATGTGGACCATCTACGAACCGTGGGGCTGGGGCACCGGCGACGCACCGCAGACGATGGCGCTACTGCGCCGCTTCGGCTCGGTCACCGTCCTGAACGGACACATCCATCAGATCGTGTCGAAGGTCGAGGGCAACGTGACGTTTCATACCGCCCGCTCGACCGCGTTCCCGCAACCGACTGCCGGCAACGGCCCGGGTCCCGTCCCGCTCACGGTGCCGCACGACCGGCTGCCGTCGATGCTCGGCGTGACGACCGTCGAGTTCGCCGGCCATCCGGTCGCGTCGTCGCTGCACGATGCGACGCTCGCATGATCGATACGAGGAGACCGACATGATCCGCTTCAAGCCATCTCGAGTCATCGCGGTGCTGATCCTGTGCGGCGCGGCCGCCGGCACGCCGCTCGCCGCATTCGCGCAGGGCCCGGACGGCCCGCTCGTGACGATCCGCAATTTCATGTTTTCGCCGATGTCGACCACGATCAAGGCCGGCACGACCATCACGTGGAAGAACCTCGATGCGGAGCCGCACACCGTCGTCAACGACGCGGGCATCTTTCATTCGAAGGCGCTCGACCAGGACGAGACGTACGCGTTCCGCTTCGACAAGCCGGGCGTCTACAAGGTGTTCTGCGGGATTCATCCGTACATGAAGGAGACGATCACCGTCGAATGACGCGGGCCGCCACGACACGCGCGAGCGAACGACGGGCGGCAGCCGCCTGCGAAGGCCGTCGTCCCGTTCGCCCGCGAGGTGAACGGAGCCGCCCACGATGCGTGCATTTTCCGGTCGATCGATTTTCGTCACGGGCGAGCCTTGCATGCGGGCTCACTGCCCCGCTGCGCACAGGTCCGGCGCGGTGCCGGCGACGACCGGACACGACTGCGGCAACGCCTGCCCGAACAACACGGCCAGCCCGCAAGCGGACGTGAACATGCCGAGGCCGTCATGCCCGACACCCGGCACTTCGACGACCTGCTGCGCGAGATCGTCCGGATGCCGCTTCTTCAGGTAATCGAAATAGGCGAGCCCGCGCGCCAGCCGGTACGGCCCCTGCGCCATCGCCGCGCACGAGCGGTCGATGAAATGCGTGTATGGATTCGTGTCGGCCTGCCCGAGCAGGTACACGACATGACGCGCGACGTAGCGCGTTTCGAGATCGCGCACGTCCTGCGACGCAACGTACGGCGGCGCCGACTTCAGCCCGTACTTCCATTCGGTCGCGCGCGGACAGGCGCCGCCTGCAAGGGCCTCGGCATTCGGCCGTTCGTCGTCGAAATACAGGTAACTCGACGGGTTCGCGACCACGTAGCGCACGGCAATGCCGGTGCGCGCGAGCGCGTCGCCTTCGCGCCCCGCCACCGCATAACGCTGCAGCAACTGTGCGCCGGCGGAGTGGCCGATCACGACGACCGTCGACAACGACGGATACAGGCCGCGGTCGGCGAAATGCGCGAGCAACGCGTCGAGCGCCGCGAACGAACTGATCGGGCCCGGCTCGCGCGCCGGTTCGCCGCCCTTCCATCCTTCCTGCGTCCACGCGAGCGTCGATGCGTCCAACGAAAACGCACGCGTATCGGCGCGTGTCAGGAACTGCGGCGCGACCACCATCGTGCCCGCGCCGGTCGCGCCGGCCTTTTCGACGACCTTGCGCCCCGATGCGTAGTACGCGTCGGCGTTACGGAGCGTGCCGTGAATCACGATGAACACCCGCGTGACGTCGGGCGCGGTCTGGTCGAGCGGATGGTCGGCGTAGACGGGCAGCTCCGCACGGCCCTGCGGCGTGTCGACGGTCACGCGCTGGTCGGCGACGGCCTTGACCGGCGCTTCGAGACGTTCGCGCTGCGTGGGCGTGGCGGCTGCGGCCGGCTGCGCGCCGGCCAGCATGCCGGCCGCGGCCCAGGCTACCGCGAGCGGAACGGCGAATGACAGGGCACGAGCATCCGGCAACGCACGCGAGCGTCGGATGCGGGCAAAGGCGACGGAAATGACGGACATGGCGGCGGCTCGGGTGGCGGATATGACTTGAACGGCGATGGTCGCAGAATCCGTCGCTCGCTGCCGGCCCGTTGCGGAAAACGGGTCAGCCGGCCGGTTGCGCACCCGGTTCGGCGTCGGCGCACGCTTCGCCCGCTCGACGCTGCATCTGCTGCACGATGCCGGCCAGTTCGCCGATATGCGTCGGCACGGCCTGCTTGCCGGCGCGCACCCACGCGTCGAACGACGTCATGCCGCTCACCGCGCCGACGAACGGCACGCCGGCACGCTCGGCCGCCTGCGCGTCCACGGCGTGGTCGCCGACGTAGATCGCCGCCGCAGCCGGCAAGCCCAGCCGCGCCAGTGCCTGCACGAGCCCTTCCGGGTCCGGCTTGTGGCGCTGCACGTCTTCCCCGCCGATCAGCACGTCGACCAACGATTGCAAGCCATTGCGTCCGAGAATCGCCTCGATCCGGTAGCGAAACTTGGACGACACGATCGCGACGGCGAGCCCTTGCTCGCGCAACGCCGCAAGCAACGGCGGCACTTCGGGATAAATACGGGTGCCGGGCACCATGATCTCGTCGGCGCGCGCCACGAAATGCCGCGCGAACGCATCGGCCCGCGCCGCACCGGTGTCTCCCGTCAACGAACGGAACATGTCCGGCAGCGGAAGTCCGATCACGGCGCTGATCCGCGCGGGTGTCGGGCCGGCGGCGCCGAGCTGATGCAGCGCATATTCGGTGCACGCGATGATCGCGGCGGACGAATCCGCCAGCGTCAGGTCGAAATCGAATATGACGGCCCGAACAGGCATGAACGACTCCATATGCAAAGCGCGATGGCACGTATGTTACGCGGGTGGCGATAGGGAATCGTCGACGAGATGGCCTGAAACCGGCGGCCGCGTCGAACGTACTTCGGCCGCGCTTGATCGCCCCCCGATCGTCGCACGCTATCAACCCCATTGCCGGCAGTGCTTTCAAGCATATCGTCAAAATACGATATAAGATTCGCCCATCGACGATACCCGTTTGCCTGATCGAAACACCCACCCTTTCCATGCCGACCGAACTCGACATCGACGCGATCCTGAAAGCGCTCTCGAATCCCGTGCGCCGGGAGATCCTCGTCTGGCTGAAAACGCCCGGTGAGCATTTTCCGCAGCAGACGCTGCCGTACGAACACGGTGTCTGCGCGGGCCAGATCGACGCGCGCTGCGGGCTGTCGCAGTCGACCGTCTCCGCGCACCTCGCCACGCTGCAGCGCGCGGGGCTCGTGACGTCGACGCGGATCGGCCAATGGGCGTTCTTCCGGCGCAACGAGGCCGTCATCGACGCATTTCTCGACGCCCTGCGCCGCGAACTCTAGCCAACGGCCGAACCGGCCATGCGGGGCGCCATCGCACATGACGCGATGGCTTCCACGCCTTTCGTGAAGAGGTTATTTGCCATGCCCACACTGTTCGATCCCGTTACCCTCGGCGACCTGACCCTGCCGAACCGCATCGTGATGGCGCCGCTCACCCGCTCCCGTGCGGGCGCGGCGCGCGTGCCGAACGCGCTGATGGCGCGCTACTACGCCGAGCGCGCATCGGCCGGCCTGATCATTACCGAAGCGACGTCGGTCACGCCGCAAGGCGTCGGCTATGCCGACACGCCCGGCATCTGGTCCGACGAGCAAGTCGAAGGCTGGAAGCAGATCACGCAGGCCGTGCACGCGGCCGGCGGGCGCATCGTGCTGCAACTCTGGCACGTCGGCCGGATCTCCGATCCGATGTTCCTGAACGGCGACCTGCCGGTCGCGCCGAGCGCGATCGCCGCGGGCGGCCACGTGAGCCTCGTGCGCCCGCAGCGCCCGTACGTGACGCCGCGCGCGCTCGAACTCGACGAAATCCCGGGCATCGTCGCCGCGTACCGCAAGGGCGCCGAGAACGCGAAGGCTGCGGGCTTCGACGGCGTGGAGATTCACGGCGCGAACGGCTACCTGCTCGACCAGTTCCTGCAGGACAGCACCAATCGCCGCACCGATGCGTACGGCGGCCCGATCGAGAATCGCGCCCGCCTGATGCTCGAAGTGGTCGACGCGGCGATCGACGTGTGGGGCGCCGGCCGGGTCGGCGTGCACCTCGCACCGCGCGGCGACGCGCATACGATGGGCGACTCCGATCCGGCGGCAACGTTCGGTTACGTCGCGCGCGAACTCGGCCGCCGCAAGATCGCGTTCATCTTCACGCGCGAATCGTATTCGGGCGACCACTTGAGCCCGCGCCTGAAGGAAGCGTTCGGCGGCCCGCTGATCGCGAACGAGCAGTTCACGCTCGATACCGCGCAGGCCGCGCTCGCGAACGGCAGCGCCGACGCGATCGCCTGGGGCAAGCTGTTCATCGCGAACCCGGACCTGCCGCGCCGCCTCGAAATCGGTGCGCCGCTCAACAAGCCGGTGCCGGAGACGTTCTACGCGGAAGGCGAAACGGGCTACACCGACTACCCGGCGCTGAGCGACGCGGCCTGACGGCACGACGGCGCGTGTTCAGGCGTGCACGTCCGCACGCATGAACACGCGCCGCGTTTCGTCGAGACCGAGCGCGACGTGGTGCGCGCGGATCGCGCGTAGCGCGTCGTCGAGCGCCGCATCGTCGATGATCCGGAAACCGAGGCGCGCGTAGTAAGGCGCGTTCCATGGCGCGTCGCGGAACGTCGACAGCACCACCTGCTCGACGTGCTCCCGCGCCGCGCACACCATCACCTGTTCGATGAGACGTGCGCCGATCCGCTGTCCGGCATGCGACGGCGCGACGTCCAGTTCCTCCAGATACAACCGCTGCGCATCGAGCAGCCGGTAGAACGCGAAGCCGACGCACGTGCCGTGCGGATCGACCGCGACATACGCGCGACCGTCGTCGATCCGCATCAGCACGGCGGCCGCATCGGTGGGCTCGCCGTCGGCGATATCAGCCATGCCGATCGTGCGAAACCGCTGCGCGGCGGCGACTTCCACGGCGGCCATCGCGGCCGCGTCTTCCCGCGTGGCGGGACGAATCAGAATCGATGCAGGCATGACGGCAATTCAGGCAGGCGGTCTGGAACGGCCGTCACTATAATCGAAACTTCATACGTATCGTTTCGAACGGTTTCGAACGCCCGAACCACGAGGTCCGTCATGACGTTGTCCGCACTCGCCGTCTTCGCCTTCGCACTGCTCGTCACGGCCGGCACGCCCGGCCCGAGCGTCGCCGCGCTCGTCGCGCGCGTGCTGACGAACGGCGTGCGCGACGTGCTGCCGTTCCTCGCCGCCATGTGGCTCGGCGAAGCGCTGTGGCTCACGCTCGCGGTCGCGGGGCTGTCCGCGTTCGTGCGCACGTTCGCAACGGGCCTGATCGTGCTCAAGCTGCTCGGCGTCGCTTACCTGCTGCTCCTCGCGGGGAAGATGTGGAGCGCGCCGACCGATACGGGTGGGGACGACCTGCCGCGCGGCCAGTCGCCGTGGCGCATGTTCGTCGCGGGCATGCTGGTCACGCTCGGCAACCCGAAGATCATGGTGTTCTATCTCGCGCTGCTGCCGACGATCGTCGACCTCACGCACGTCGGTGTCGTCGCGTGGGCCAAGCTGGTCGGCACGATGCTCGCGGTGCTGATCGCCGCCGACTGCCTGTGGTCATTGCTCGCGTCGCGCGCCCGCGCATTCCTGACGTCGGCCCGCGCGAAGCGGATCGCGAACCGCACGAGCGCGACCGCGATGGCCGGTGCCGCGGTGGCGATCGCGACGCGCTGAGCGGCGCCTCTTTTCTGCAAGCGCGATACATCGCGCATCACGCTCGAAGCGACCAAGTCACCCTCAAATGCTTCAGGCTGCCCCGATCAGCACATCGGCCGGAATATGCAGGCCCTCGTGCAACCTACGGATCATCGCCAAGCTCAACTCGCGCCGACCATTCAGCACTTCGTACACACGGTTGCTGTTCCCGATGTAAGGTCGCATGTCCGGCACCGACAGGCCAGCCTGCTCCATTCGGAAACGAATCGCCTCGACCGGCGTCGGAGCCCGCAGCGGGAAATGCTCACTCTCATACTTCTCGACGAGGATCGCGAGAATTTCGAGCTGGTCGCCCTCGGGCGTGCCCGGCGCCGGATCGGCGTCGACGAGTCTGGACACCACCTTCAGGGCGGCGTCGTAATCAGCCTCGGTTCGAATCGGTTGAATGTCCATATCGTTACTCCATTTCCACGGTCACCGCGTCCACCTTGTCGTATTCCGCGTGCGTTCCCACAAACTTCACGTACACGACGCCGACCTGGTACGCGACCGCAACAATCAGTCGGAAGTCGTTTCCTTTGACATTGAACACCACCCGATTCCGACCGATGAAGCTGGCACTCGCGTACTGATCCTTGATGTCCTGCGGGGTCTTCCAGTTCGCCTTCGATGCTTCCGCGTACCATGCGAGCAGTTGCTGCTCGGACTGCGCATGCCGCTCGATGAAGGTCAGGAGGGTTCTCTTGGCAACGATTCGCATGCGATGCATTATAGTCCCATATTGGGACTATCACAAGCGATCGTGTGGCTGGCTAATTCAGGTGCTCTGCCAATATGTATTTACAGCCACGCTCGGCAACCCGAAGATCATGGCGTTCTATCTCGCGCTGCTGCCGACCATCGTCGATCTGACGCATGTCGGCATCGTCGCGTGGGCCGAACTCGTCGGCACGATGTTGGCAATCCTGATTCTCGCCGACTGCTTCTGGTCGCTGCTCGCTTCGCGTGCGCGTGCGTTGCTCACCTCGGCCCGCGCGAAGCGGATCGCGAACCGCACGAGCGCGACCGCGATGGCCGGTGCCGCGGTGGCGATCGCGACGCGGTAAGCCGCCGGGCGGCGCGCATCGCGCCTCCCTTTGTCCGTCGCCTCGGGAATCGACATGAAAACCTGGCTATCGACTGTCCTGCTCTGCCTGTCCGCCACGGTCGCGCACGCGGCCGGTGTCAAGTTCGTCCGGATCCCCGCCGATGCATCCGGCCCCGAGTTGCGTGCGATCGTGTGGACGCCGTGCGCGGAGGCGATGCAAACGCTCACGGTCGGCCCTTACACACTGAAAGGACGTCGCGACTGCCCGACCGCCGGCGACAAGCTTCCGCTCGTCGTGATCTCGCACGGTCATGGCGGCACATTCCTCGGCCACCACGATCTGGCCGAAACGCTCGCCAATGCAGGCTTCGTCATCGCGGCGATCAACCATCCGGGCGACACGTTCTCCGACATGAGCCGCGCGACCGACCTGCAGGACTTCGTCGAGCGGCCGGCCGATATCAAGCGCCTGGTGGACTACATGCTCGATCACGCGCCGGATGCCGCGCACATCGACCGGGCGCGCGTCGGTTTCTTCGGCTTTTCGCGCGGCGGGTATACGGGCCTCGTACTCGCCGGCGGCAATCCGGATTTCGCACACGCGCCGGTCGCCTGCCCTGACCCGACCTGGCCGATCTGCAAGCAGATCTGGGCCGGCGACCTGCCGAAGGCGCCGCTGACGCACGACCCGCGCATCAAGGCCTACGTGCTCGCCGATCCGCTCGACGAATTCCCGACGGCCGATACGCTAAAGGACGTGCATGCACCGATCCAGCTCTGGGCGTCCGAGGCAGGCGGCGACGGCGTGGAGCCGGACACGGCCCCCGCGCTGGCCGCGCTGCTGCCGCAACGGCCTGACTTCCACGTCGTGCCGAATTCCGCGCATTTCGCGTTTCTCGCGCCGTGCCCCGAACAACTGGCCCACGACGCGCCCGACATCTGCACGGACGCAAAGGGATTCGATCGCACCGCGTTCCACGCCTCGTTCGACGCGAAGGCACTCGCATTCTTCAACGCGAATCTTCGCTAACTAACAGCGAAACGCCTTGCGCCACGTGCCCGGCGCTGGCACATGATCGTTGCATTCGATCAGCGCACGCACCAGCGCCCAGTCGTCGTCGTCGCAGAAATCGAGCAGCACCGCGCCATGCGGGCCGCGCTGCTCGCGCAAGCGCTCGGCCAGTCGCGCATGAATGCCCTGCACGCGGCCATCGCCGAATGCGACCACCGACGGATTCGCCCCCATCCCCGTTCCGCTGCAGAAACTGAGCGCCCAGCGGCCGCTGTCCGGCAACGGCAGATGCGTCAGCAGCGCGTCGATCGCGCGCCACTTCCACGCGATCGACGCGGCCACCGGCACGCGATATTCGTCCTGAATCACGAATGCACCGTCCGGATGGTCGATCGTAAACGTCGCGTTGTCGGGCCACGCGGTCAGGTCGATGCCGAGCGGCCGGCCGCTGCGAAAGCGCCGCAACAGCACGACCGCGCCGCGCACGTCGCCGAGCGTCGGCAGCGCGCCGCCGGCATGCCAGCGCAGCCGCGGATGCCGCGCGCGATGCGCGTCGAACGTCGCATCGAAACCGCGCGTGCATGCCTGCGCCGGCCACTCGTCCTTCACCGACATCACGATGCATTCGCGCGGATGCGTATCGAGAAAGCGCGTACAGGTTGCCAGCACGTCGTCGAACGTCATGCCGAGCGCGATGCCGCCATGATGGATGTCGAATGCATCGCGCGCGTGCCGGCAGCGGATGTCGAGCAGCCGCACGCCATGTGCGAGCTGCGCATCGAGCGGCGCTCGCTGCGTGCGCACCAGCCGATCGTCGACCGTATACGCACAGGTGTCATGGCTGCCCGGTAGGGTCAGCGTATGCAGCAGCCGCGCGTCGTCGAGCGCCGACATCCAGTCGGCAGGCGGCATGCACGTATCGTGGCTCGAAGGGATCATGAATCGATGAATGACAAGGAAAGAAAACCGTGGGTCACCGCGGCGGATGTCGCGGCGCGGGCCGGCGTCTCGCGTTCAGCAGTGTCGCGCGCGTTCTCGCCGACGGCAAGCATCGCACCGCAAACACGTGAGCGCGTGATGGTCGCCGCGCGTGCGCTGGGCTACCAGGTCAACCTGATCGCGCGCGACATGATCACGCAGCGCAGCAGCATGATCGGCGTCGTGACGGCCGGGTTCGAGAACCCGTTCCGCGCGCGGCTGCTGTCGGACCTGATGGCCGCGCTCGGGCAGCGCGCGTTCACGCCGCTCGTGACCAATGCGGAAGATCCGCGCCAGGTCCGGCAATCGCTCGAACAACTGCTGAGCTACCGGATCGCGGGCCTCGTGATGACGTCCGCATCGCCGCCGCTGTCGGTCGCGCAGCAGTATCTCGAACACCGGATTCCGGTCGTGATGATCAACCGCGAAGCGAACCTGCCGGGCGCGGATGTGGTCGTCAGCGACAACGCGGCGGGCGCCGCCCATGCCGCGCAGCGGCTCGTGCGGGCCGGCGCGCGCCGGCTCGCGTTCGTCGGGCCGCGCGGCGCGAGCTACAGCGCGCGGTCGCGCGCCGTGGCGTTCGAGCAGGCGATCGGGCAACGCGACGCGTTCGACGCGACGCTCGTACGCGTGCTCGACACGCCGTCCGACACCCACGCCAGCGGGATCGACGCCGCGCGGCAACTGTTCGCGACCGGCGAGCGGCCCGACGGCGTGTTCTGCTCGTCCGACCTGCTCGCGCTCGGTGTGATCGACGTCGCGCGCGGCGAATTCGGCTTGCGCGTGCCGGAGGATCTGCGCGTGATCGGCTTCGACGATATCCCCGCCGCCGAATACGACGCGTATCGGCTGACGACGCTGCGGCAGGACACGCGCGGCCTCGCGCACGCGGCGATCGACCTGCTCGCCGACCGGATGCAGACGTTCGACGGCCCGTCGCGCACGTGCGTCGTACCGGTCACGCAGGTGGTGCGGGACAGTTGCGCGTAACGACGCCGGACCGGGCGCGGCCGCGCCGCGCGTCACTTCAACCCGCCCGCGAACCCGCGCAACAGGTAGCGCTGCACATAGCCGGCCACGGCGAGCGTGGGCAGCGACGCCATCAGCCCCGCACTCATCAGGTCGCCCCAGTCGATGCCGTTCTCCGTCACGTAGCCGGCGATCGCGAGCGGCAGCGTGAAGCGGCTCGGCGTCGACACGAACAGCAATGCGATCAGGAATTCGTTCCAGGCCGCGATGAACACGAAGATCGCGGTCGCGATCAGCCCCGGCGCGCACAGCGGCAGCACGATCTGCACGAGCCGCCGCGCGAGCCCCGCGCCATCGATGCACGCCGCTTCCTCGTATTCGATCGGTACGTCGCGCACGAACGCGAGCAGCATCCAGATAGCCATCGGCAGCGCGTAGATTTGATACGCGAGCATCAGGCCGAGCGTGGAATCGAGCAGGTGCAGCCGCTTCGCGAGCGCGAACAGCGGCACCGCGATCGTGATCGGCGGCATCAGCTTCAACGCCAGCACGAGCACCAGGAACAGCAGGTCGAGCCGCGCCGGAAACCGCAGCCGCACGAGCGCGTACGCTGCCGGAAACGCGAGCGCCAGCGCGAGCAGCGTCGTGCCGAAGCCGACCAGCAGCGAATTGGCGAGCGGCGCGCCGATGCCGTTGGACCACACCGACACAAAATGCTCGACGGTCGGTGCGGCCGGCCAGATCCGCAACGGATGATCGAGGCGTTCGAGTGTCGGCATGAAGGCCGCGCCGGCCATCCACAGGCACGGGAGCAGCAACAGCGCGAGCGCGACGACGCGCAGCGCCCACGGCATCGCGTGACCGAGTGCGGCGCCCGTTCGTGCGCGCGAGATGCCTGCCGATTGCGTCGTCATGCGCGCCGCTTGCGGACCGTCTGCCATACGTACCCCGAGACCAGCAGCGCGGACGCCGCGAGCATCAGCACCGACGCGGCACTCGCCGGCCCGACGTTGAAGAAGCGGAAGCCCGTATCGTAGATGTAGGTCGACAGCGTCTGCGTCGCATTGCCGGGGCCGCCGCCCGTCAGCGCATAGACCTTGTCGAACAGCTTGAACGTGTCGATCGAGCGCAGCAGCAGCGCGAGGCCGATCTGCGGCGCCGCGAGCGGCAGCGTGATGTCGCGCAGGCACTGCCACTCGCTCGCGCCGTCGGTGCGTGCGGCTTCGTACAGTTCCTGCGGGATCGACTGCAGCCCGGCCAGCACGATCAGGAACGCCATCGGCGTCCACTGCCACACGTCGACGAGCGCGAGCGACCATAGCGCGAGGTGCGGATCGGACAGCCAGCGCACGCCGTCGACGCCGAACGCCGCGAGCAGCGCGTTCAGGAACCCGTCGAAGTTCAGCCAGTTGCGCCAGATCGCCGAGCACACGAGCGTGGACAGCATCATCGGCAGGATCGCGAGCGGCAGCGCGATACGCCGCCCCGGAAACGCGCGCACGAACAGCAGCGCGAGGCCGAAACCGAGCGCGACTTCGGCGAGCGACGCGACGATCGTGAAGCGCAGCGTGTTGCCGAAGCCGGCCGTGAACGCATCGTCGCCGAGCACCGCGCGATAGTTCGCCAGCCCCACGAACGCGCGGCGGCCGGCCGAGTAATCGACCCGGCAGAACGAGTCGATCAGCACCTGCGCGACCGGATACAGCGCAAGCGCGGCGAGCACCAGCAGCGCCGGCCCGAGCAGCGCGACGAACGGCAGGCCGCGACCGAACGCTTTCATGCGGCCTCCCCGGCCGACGGATTGACGTGCGCGGTCACTTGCCGGCCGCGGCCGTCGCCTGCGCGATCTTCTGCTGCGCCTGGCGCAGCGCGGCATCGGGCGCGGCCTGCCCCGTCAATGCGAGCTGCAACTGATCGCCGAGAATGCTCTCGACCTGCTGCCAGTCCTTCACGCGCGGCCGCGCGCGGCCGGCCTCGAGCGCCTTCAGTTGATCGGGATACCAGCGGTACTGGCGCACCAGCGCCGGATCGTTGAAGACGCTGCGGCGCGTCGGCGGAATGCCGATGCCGGCGAGGCGCGTTTGCGTATCGCGCGCGCTCAGGTAAGCGAGGAAATCCTGCGCGAGCTTCGCGTGCGGCGCGTCCTTCGGAATGCCCATCTGCCAGATGCCGAGCATCGGCGCCGGCCCTGCGGTCTGCCCCGGCGGCGGCTGCAGCGCGATCTGCCCGACCACGCGCGACTGCTTCGGGTCGTCGAGCGCCGGCACCCAGGCGGGCCACACCTCGATCGACTGCGCGGCCGTGCCGCGCTGCAATGCGTCGCGCACTTCGGCCGCGCCGTACACGTCGACGTCCTTCGGCGCGAACGCCTTCAGCGCGAGGAACGTCTTCAGGGCGGCCTGCGCTTCGCGCGAATCGATCGTCACGTTGCCGGCATGGTCGAACACGTCGCCGCCGTACGCCCACAGGATCGGCAGGAAGCCCGTGACGACCGGGTTGCCTTTCGTGCCGCGGAACACGACGCCCGACACGCTCTTGTCCGCGCCGCCGACGGTCTGCGCGATCTTCAGCACGTCGTCCCAGTTGCGCGGCGGTTGCAGCTTGTACTTCGCGAGCAGATCCTTGCGGTACGCGAACATCTCGACGTTGCCGACGATCGGCAGCGCGTACAGCGCGCCAGCCGCATTGCGGCCGAGCGCGACGGCGGACGGCACGAGATCGGCGTCCGCGAGCGATGCGGGCAGCGGCTTCAGCCAGCCGTTAGCGATGAATTCGGGCGCCCACGTGTCGTCCATCATCACGAGATCGTAGGCGCCGGTGCCTTCGCGCATCGACAGCTTGAGCTTCTGGTACAGGTTCGCGTTCGGCAGCTTGAGCAGTTCGATCTCGGTGCCCGGGTGCAGCTTGTTGAAGCCGGCGACGGCGTCGGCCAGCCCCTTGCCGTAGATGTCGTCGCGGCCTGCGATGACGAGATCGGCGGCCACGGCGTGCGTGGCGGCGAAGGACAACGCAAGGGCGGCGGACAGCGCGCGCAGGCGGCTCAGCAAGGTCATGGGTCTCTCTCGATCGGCGTATGGAGCGGAACGGTCATGCGTTGCACACGTGTGCAACGCCGGCGACAGGTCAGGTCGCCTGAAGCGTCGCCATTGTTCACGCAGACCGTGAAGGTATTGTGGCAAGCCGCAAGCCGGGCAACCTGACGCGCGCATTCCGTCAATCCGGGTCCATTCAGTCAAGCATACGGACGGTTTTTTTCAAGCAAGGCTTTCCATCAATCGCCCGATGCCGCCCACGCGCATGAAGACCGCACGACGGCACGCGACCGGCGTGCCCCCGCCCGCCGTTCAAGGTCAAAAGTTCACACGAATCCCGGCCATCACCGCCAGTTGGCGGCTCGAATTGCTGTTCGCGAGCACCGGAATCTGCGCATAGTTCGTCGCGTTGCCGTCCGCATCGGTGCCCAGCCCCTTGCCGCTCGCGATTTGACCGATCGCGACCGCATACAGCGCCGTGCGCTTCGACAGGCTGTAGTTCGTGCCGACGTTCAACTGGTGGAACCGCGTCGTGCCGCGCCCGTCCGTATGCGCGGCGTTGAAGATGTACGCGACGCCGCCTTGCAGCGCCGGCGTGAACATGTACGTGACGTTCAGCTCGCCGATGTCGAACGTGAACGCCTGCGTGCGCGGCTGCGCGGCGGTCGAGAAATAGCGGCTGTCGCCCAGACGCGTATGCGTGTAGGTCAGCGCGAGCGTCGCCGCGCCGAACGTGACGGATCCACCCGCGCCGAACGCGCGCATCGAGCCGGCATCCTGCAGCAGGCAATACATCGCGCCGGGGTTGCTGCACGCGAAATCGCCGATATAGCCGCTCGCGCCGCCGAGCGCCGCGTCGAGCGGCTGATGCAGGTCGAGATAGCCGACCGAGAACGCCACCGGCGCACGCGTGTACGTCGCGGCCACCGCATAGCCGCGTTTCGCGGAAAAATCGCCGGCCTGCCCGCCGAAGCTGAACGTGCCGCCGAACGTGAGCCCGTTGAAATCGGCGCTGGTGAATTTCACCGCGTTGTTGAAGTTGAATGCGGCATTCAGGTTGTCGACGTCGCCGAGATGCGAGCCGTACGGCGTCGCCCAGTTGTTGCTCGACACGTACGCACCGAGCATGTCGGTGTACGAGTCGTATTGCCGGCCGAGGCCGAGCGTGCCGACCCCGTCCTGGCGCAGCCCGACCCATGCCTGCCGGCTGAATGCGGTGCCGCCCTGCAGCGCCTGCCCGTTCGCCGACAGGAACTGCTGTTCGAGCGTGAATACCGCATTCAGGCCGCCGCCGAGCGGCTCGGCGCCCTGGAAGCCGAAGCGCGACGGCACAAGGTTGCCGCCGCCCATCTGCCACGCATGGCCGCCGCCCGTGCTGCCGTCGGTGCGCATGAACTGCTGGTTGGTCGAGTAGATAATGCCGGTGTCCACGGTGCCGTACAGCGTCACGCTCCCCGAAGTCTGCGCGTGCGCATGCAGGCAACCCAGCATAGCCGCTGCCGCGGCCGCGGTCAGTCGTCGTCCGTTCTTCATGTCCCGCCCCTCAATGTTCATCGGTTCGCAGTGCAAATCGATGGTGTTGTCGATATGGGTGGCAGGACTTTATCCAGCGAAAATTCCGGACCTCTATCCCAAATCAGCAAACGGTGAGGAGGACGGGCGATACGGCGGCGCCGTCGCGGCGCGAGAAGGTCAATCGGGACGCAAGGTTTGCGACGGCAGCTCGCCGAACAGGTCGCGATACTCGCGCGCGAAATAACCGAGGTGCGTGAAGCCCCAGCTCGCGGCGGCTTCGCCGACGCCGAGCTGCTGCACCGGCGTCGTGCGCAGCAGGCGACGCACCGCGTTCAGCCGGATCGTGCGCAGATAGCCAACCGGCGTGACGTCGGCCACGCGTTGAAAGCTCGTTTGCAGCGTGCGGCGGCTGCAGCGCAGCGCGCGGCACAGTTCGAGCACGGTGACGGGTTCCTCGGGGCGCTCGCGCAGATGCTTCTCGCAGCGGCTCACGATATCGCTGTAGGTGGCGTGCGTGATGTCGCGGCGCTCGACGCCGATGCCTTGCTCGAGCGCATCGAGGAACATGCCGAGCATCGCGTCGCGAAACATCCTGCGGGTGGCCGCATATTCGAGGCAGCCCGGGTTGCGCTGGGCGTCGTCGATCAGCGCCGACAGCCGCACGCCGAGCGCGACGCCCTGCGCATCGGACAGCCGCGTCACGTGCCGCAGCCTGCGCGCGGCGGCCGCGCCGAATTCGGCTTCGCACAGCTCGTCGACCATGTCGGACGCCGCGCTGATCCCGACGAGCCCCATCCCTTCCGGCGTGTGGAATTCGAAATCCTCGCCGGCGCGCAGCGCGAGCAGCGCATAGCCGTCGACCGGCTGCCCCTGGAACGTGCCCGCGAGCGGCACGGACAGCGGCACCGCGAGCGACGTGCGCCCGAGCGGCGCGAGCCCGGTTTGCGCGACACGCCGGTTGGTCGTCTCGCGGAAGAAGTGGAAATCGTCGTACAGCACCTGCGTGACGGTGCCCTTGAAGCGGCCCGGGGTCATCTGACGGTAGACCTGATGCCAGCCCGCGATCGCGAGCCCGTGATCGTGCACGTCTTCGTGTGAGCGTGACTGGAACAGCATCGGCGTCTCCGGTAAAACCCTTGGGTACTGGATGCGGCCGCCGGGTTCGCACGGCGCGCATCGCCATAGCTTACCCTCGCAAAATCCTGCGTAGTGCGGTTTCGAATGCAAGACAGGCCGCCGACAGCGCGGCGGCCTGCTCGTCGATCAGCCTGACATAGCGACGAAACGACGGCATCCGGTTCACGACCTCGCTACCGCCGAACGGCACGATCGCGAGCGTCCAGCGGCCGTCGCGCGCGTCGATCGCGCAGTCGGTCAGGTGCAGCGGCCGCAGCGCATCGACGAGCGCCGGCTCGGCGACCAGCGCGGCCAGCGTGTCGGTGAAGAGAGGGTCGCATCCGGGCACCGGTACCGCATCGATGCCGGTGCGACGCAGCCAGCCGGTCTGTCGCACGCGCGCGCTGCCCCGCGCGGTCGGGCCGTCGGCGGCCGCCGTCACCTTCACGCTGACCGTATGCATCAGGAACTGGCGCTCGACGCGCTCTTCGACGCTCACGCGCACGCCGTTCGACAGCCGCGCCGTGACGCCACCGACGTCGCCGACACCCTCGGCATCGCGCACGGCCCGCAGATCGGCGAGCACGCGCGCGGCGATCACGCCGGGACGGTGACCGGGCGGCGGCGCATCGGGCGTCGCGCGCCACCGGGCGAGTACGGCCTTCACGACGCGACGTGCTCGTTGCGCAGCACGTCCTCCACCGGCACCGGCCTGAACGGATGCCGGCGCTGCACGACGAGCGTCCAGAACAGCGCATACAGCGCGGTGAGCCCGAGCATCGCGCCGAACGGCACGTAGATGTCGCGCGGGTTCATGCCGGGCGGCGTGATGTACCAGATCGCGAGCACGATGCCGACGCTCGACACGACCTGCGGCAGCGGGAACCACGGCGAACGGTACGGGCGCGGCAGGTCCGGGCGGCGGATACGCAGCATCACGACCGACGCGGTGACGAGCAGGTACGCGGTACCCCACGCGCAGGTCGCGGCGAGCACGAGATGCAGGATGCTGTCGAGATTGCCGTTGATCAGCCACGCATGGAAGATCGGCACGATCGCCGACGCGATGATGCCGACCACCGGCGTCTTGAAACGCGGATGCAGGTACGCGAAGCAGCGCGGCAGCGCGCCGTCGATCGCCATCCCGTACAGAATCCGCGGCAGCCCGGCCATCAGCGTGTTGATCGTCGCGGCGCCCGCGCACAGGAACGCGATGCCGAACCACACGCGGCCGAATGGCCCGAGCACCTGCAGCGCGAACGCGGGAATCGCGCCCGGCGTGTCGAGCAGGTGCGTGAGGCCGTCGGCGCTCACCGGCACGTTCGCGACCTGGCGGCGGATCGCCGCGCCGTACAGGAACATGCAGATCGCGACGCCGACGAGGCCGATCGACATCGCGCGCGGGATCGTGCGGCCCGGCGCCTTCATTTCCGGCGCGAGCGGCGTGACGAACTCGCAGCCGACGAACATGAACATCGCCATCCCGACCAGCGACAGCACGGCCGGGATCGACGTGCCGACTTCCGAGCCGCCGAACCAGCCGTCGAGATGCACGGCCGGCGCGGCCGCGAGCCCGAGGATCCCGAAGATCATCAGCGACAGCCACATGCCGGCCGTCAGCACGATCTCGAGCTTGCTGAACACCTTGATGCCGACGATGTTGGTGATCGCGAACGTGACCACGAGGCCGACGCCGACGAGCCACGAACTGTTGTGCTTCTCGAACGCGGCGTTCAGCGATTCGAAGTTCACGAGCGCCATGATGCCGCTCAGGATCGTCTCCGCCGTGCCGGCGAACACGTGCACGAGGAAATACGCGGAAATCGTGCCGGTGATCGCCCAGAAGCGGCCGAGCCCGCACGACAGGTAATCGTAAACCGAGCCGGCCGTCGGCAGCATCGCGGCGGCTTCGGAGAACGTGGTCGCCTGCGCCTGCATCATCACGAACGCGATGATCATCGCGACCGCGAACGCCCAGCCGCCCATCCCGAAGCCCGACGTCGCGGTGAGGATCACCGGGCTCGCCATGATGAGGCCGACGGCGCTCGCCAGCGCGGTCGGAAAACCGACGGCGCCCGCCTTCAATGCGGCGCCGCCGCCCGCTTCAGCCGGCGAGCCGGCGGACGTATCGCCCGCGGCGCCGGTCATTCCCGACCATCCCGACATCGTTGTCTCCTTCGTTGGTTGGCCTGAACCGGCGCTTCGTCAGCGGCCGGGGCCAGATGCTTCGCGGTCGGCCCCGGGCGGTGCGTCAGCACTGCGAGACCCGGGCCCCCTGTCGATCACACCGTGATCCGATGTCGAAAAAATACGCAGGCAAAATAATCCAGTCATAGCGCAAATCGGCAAACCCGCGATGGCGTTTACCCGCCGCCGCGGGTTTGCCGTCGAGCGGTCACGCCGTCATGCGAACGGTACTGCCTCGAAGCCGGCCGCGAGCGCGTCGACGATCCGGTCGAGCTGTTCGCGCTGGATCACGAGCGGCGGCGACAGGATGATCTTCGTGCCGACCGGACGCACCAGCACGCCGTTCTCGCGCGCGACTTCCGCGACCGCGTTCGCATAGCCCGACAGCGGATCGATCGGCTCGCGGGTGTCCTTGTTCGCGACGAGATCGAGCGCGAGCATCAGCCCCTTGCCGCGCACCTCGCCGACTGCCGCGAAGCGTTCCGCGAACGGCTGCAGCGCCTCGAGCAGATACGCGCCCTGCTTCGCCGCATTCGCCGGCAGGTCTTCCTTCACGACGATGTCGAGGCTCGCGATCGCGGCCGCGCATGCAACCGGGTGGCCGGCGTACGTGTAGCCGTGCATGATCGCGCCGCCGAAATCGGCATTCGCGGCGAACGCGTCCTCGATCCGCGCGTTCACGACCGTCGCGCCGAGCGGCACGTAGCCCGACGAAATCCCCTTCGCGAGACACATGATGTCCGGGCGCACACCCCAGCCGCGGCTGCCGAACAGGCTGCCGCTGCGGCCGAAGCCCGTCACGACCTCGTCGGCGATCAGCAGCACGCCGTAGCGGTCGCACACTTCGCGCACCAGCGGCCAGTAGTTGGCCGGCGGCACGATCACGCCGCCCGCGCCCTGGATCGGCTCCGCGATGAATGCGGCGACCGTGTCGGGGCTCTGGAACTGGATCTCGCGCTCCAGCATCTCCGCGCAGATCCGGCCGAGTTCCTCCGGATCCCGCGTGAACGGGTTGCGGTACAGCCACGGCGTCTCGACGTGGAAGCAGCCGGGCAGGTTCGGTTCGTAGTTGCGGCGGAACACCGTGTTGCCGTTCACCGACGCGCCGCCGAAATGCGTGCCGTGATAACCCTGCTTCAGCGAGATGAATTTCGTGCGATCGGCCTGACCGCGCACCTTCCAGTACTGGCGCGCGATCTTCAGCGCGGTCTCGATCGAATCGGAGCCGCCCGAGCTGTACAGCACGCGGCGCATCCCTTCCGGTTCGAGCATGTCGATCAGCTTCTTCGACAGCTCCTCGGCCCGCGGATGCGAAATGCCGTCGAACAGCTGGAAGTATTCGAGCTCGTCGAGCTGACGCACGATCGCGTCCTTCACTTCCTGGCGGTTGTGGCCGACGTTCACGTTCCACAGGCCCGCGACGCCGTCGACGAGCTTGCGCCCCTCCTCGTCGAATACGTAGCAGCCGTCGCCGCGCACGATGCGGATCGGCTTGCGCTGCTTCATTTCGTTCGGGTGCAGCATCGGGTGCCAGAACTTTGCTTCGTTGTAGCTCATTGCAATCTCCACTGTCGGATCGGTTGAATCGGGTTCGTTCGGGTTCGAGCGTCGCGCGTCAGTGCGCGATGCAGACGGATTTGGTTTCGGTGAAGCCTTCGATCGCGTACTGGCCGAATTCGCGGCCGATGCCCGATTGCTTGTAGCCGCCGAACGGCATCGACGGATCGAGCGGGATATGGCAGTTCACCCACACGGTGCCGGCCTCGATCCGCGGCACGAGGTTCATCACGCGTTTCAGGTCGTTGCTCCAGATGCTCGCGGCGAGACCGTACGGCGACGCGTTCGCGAGGCGCACCGCGTCGGCCGCGTCGTCGAACGGCACGACGACGATCACCGGGCCGAACACCTCGTCGCGCACGATCGCGCTGTCCGGGTGCGGATCGACGATCACGGCCGGCTTCACGTAATAGCCGGGCAGATCGTCGGCCGGCGTGCCGCCCGCGAGGAACGTGAGGCCCGCGCGGCGCGCGCCTTCGATGTGCTCGACGACCTTGTCGCGATGGTGCGCGGAGACCAGCGGATTGATCTGCGCGGTGGTGTCGAGGCCCGCGCCGAGCTTCATCGACCGCGCGACGCCCGCGAGACCGTCGGCGAGTTGCGCGAACTTGCTGCGATGCACGTAGATGCGCGACGCGGCCGCGCATACCTGCCCCTGGTTGAAGAACGCGCCAGCCGCCACCCCGTCGAGCGCCTGCGCGACGTCGACGTCGTCGAGCATCACGATCGGGTTCTTGCCGCCGAGTTCGAGCGAGAAGCGCGTCATGTTCTGCACGGCCGCCGCGCCGACCAGCTTGCCGGTCGCGGTCGATCCCGTGAACGAGATCTTCGCGACCGACGGGTGACTCGCGAGCGCCGCGCCGCAGACGCGCCCGCCCGTGACGACGTTGAACACACCGGGCGGCACGCCGGCTTCGCGTGCGAGCTCGGCCAGGCGCAGCGCGGTGAGCGGCGTTTCCGGCGACGGCTTCAGCACGATCGTGCAGCCGGCCGCCAGCGCGGGAATCAACTTCCACACCGCGATCATCAGCGGGAAATTCCACGGCACGATCGCGGCGACCACGCCGACGGGCTCCTTGCGCGTATAGGCCGTATAGCGCGTGCCGGGCGGGAACGGGATCGACACGTCGAGCGTCTGGCCGGTGATCTTGGTCGCCCAGCCGGCCATGTAGCGCACGTATTCGACGCTCGCGCCGACTTCGATCGCGCGCGACACGTGAATCGACTTGCCCTGGTTCAGCGTTTCGAGTTGCGCGAGCGTTTCGGCGTCGGCTTCGATCAGGTCCGCGAGTTTCAGCAGGATGCGTTCGCGGTCGGCCGGCCGCAACCCGCTCCAGACGTGCGTGTCGAACGCGTGTTTCGCGCTGGCGACCGCGCGGTCGACGTCGTGTGCGTCCGCATCGGCGACGGTCGCGAGCCGCTCGCCCGTGGCGGGGTCGTACACGTCGAGCCGCGCGGCCGCGTGCGCGGGCTGCATGGCACCGTCGATGAAGAGGCCGAAATCGCGCGCAACGAAGGTGCGCACGGTGTCGCTGACGGCGACGAAGTTCGTGTTGCTCATGGGCGTCTCGTTGATTGTCGTGGCTGGACCGCGTGCCGGTGAGGCACGCGGGCGTCGGACCACTGTATCGACGGGCGATCGCGCCCGGTGAGCGCAAATTGGCAGCGCGTGGGGCGCTGAGAGGGCCGGGGTTCGAACCCCGCCCGGTGACGCACGGCGGATCGAGGCCGGCAACCGGCTCGATATCGCCGCGGGCAGGTCGGACAGCTTACGAAACGATTACAGAAACAACGCCCCGACCAGCTCCGTGCGATTCGACACGCCGAGCTTGCGGTACATGCGCATCAGGTGAGTCTTGATGGTTGGCTGGCCAAGGGCGAGATCGCGTGCGATCTCCTTGTTCGAGCAGCCGTCTCGCACGAGGCGCGCAATCTGCTCCTCGCGGTAGGTCAGCCGCTCTTCGCAGCCGATCCTGTGGATTCCACGCCGCGCGCGCAGCAGCGGGGTCAGCGCGGCTTCGGCGACCGGCTGCAGCCGCGCGAGCGCGTCGATCTCGCCGGGTGCGAACCGGCCTGCCATGCCATTCCCGGCCACGCCGCCGCCCGCCGCGCCGCCCCCGAAGCGCAGCAACGAGAACGCGCCGACCGTCCGGCCCGCGTCGCGCAGCCAGATCTCGACGACGTCCGCCACATCGTGCCGCCGCAGGAAACGGGTCCAGTACGCGGACGCTTCACGCCTTTCGTCGGGCAATTGCGATGCGAGCGTAACGACCGCCCCGACGCCCGCAGCGCAGCGCGACGGATGCAGCGGATCGAGCATCCGGTAGCGGGCAACATAGGTCCGATGCATCGACTCCGGCATCCCGAACAGCTCGAAATCGGCCGGTTCACCGCTCGCGTCGAGCCGGTAGAACACGATCGCGGACGGGCTCGCGAACGCGTCGAACGCGTCCACGCATGCGCGCAGCGCGCGCCGCCAGTCGGCGGCGTCCGAATCGGCAGGGAGGGGGAGGCTCGGCATGAACGATATCGGCGGACGGGCAAATGCGACGAAAACCGGGCCAGCCTACGCGCGGCGGCCACGCGTCCGTGAGCCCGAATCGGCAAATCGCCGCGCCGATCGCCCGAAGTGACTGCCTCCGCTCAGGACAGCCGCCCGGGCAACAGCGGCGAGCGGCCCGGTCGCTGCCGGTATCCGACCGGCGGAAAATGATCGGCGAGCAGACAAAAACAAGACAGGACACCCGACCAAGCATGTGATAATGCGCTCGCTCGCGGCGAACTCCTCGTTGTCGCTTCGAGGCATCCACCTTCATCTCACCAGCCATCGCGTCGACCAGGACGGGAAATTCCGTCCAGAGGCGATTTTCTATCCCGCGGCGCTCCGCCGCGACCTGGCGCGCCAAAGCGACGACGCTGCTTCCGTCATTCCCCTCAATGGACGTTCGTCGTTAGCGAACGGCAACATTCCCGCATGGTGCTCAGGAAAAATTCTTGAAACAACTCGGTCACGCCCTCATCGTCACGCTGCTGCGCGCTTTCTCGGTCCTGCCGTACCCGTTGGTCGCCAGGCTTGGCAGTGTCCTCGGGGCAGCGTTATATGCGCTTCCGAGCCGCCGCAAACATATCGTATTCGTCAACCTGCGCCTTTGCTTTCCGGAAAAGACCGAACGTGAGTACAACGATCTTGCGAAGAATCATTTTCGGCAGGTGGTCCGCAGCTATCTCGAACGCGGCATTCAGTGGTTCGGCAGTGCGCAGGCAATAAGGAATATCGTCCAGATCGACAGCAGGATCGATCTCGAAGACAAGGATGCGCCACCGACCATCTTCATGGGGTTCCACTTCGTGGGCATCGAGGTCGGATGCATGCTGTACTCGATGCAGTTTCCTGTCGCGGCGCTGTACACACGCATGTCGAACGCGCGCCTCTGCGACCTCGCAAAGCGACAACGCGGCAGGTTCGGCGCGGAGATGATCGAACGTTCCACGAGCGCCAGAAAGATCCTGGGAATACTTCGCGCCGGCAAACCGGTCATGCTCGCGGCGGACATGGATCACGGCATCGACAACTCCGTGTTCGTCCCGTTCTTCGGCGTTCCCGCCTGCACGCTGACCTCCGTCTCGCGGCTTGCAACCCTGGGCCATGCGCGGGTAGTACCGTTCGTGACGGAGGTGCTGCCGAATTTCAAGGGATACAAGCTGACCATCTTCGAGCCGCTCAGCGATTTCCCGTCCGAAAGCGACACGACCGATGCACGGAGAATGAACGCGTTTCTCGAGGCGCAGATCTTGCGATTTCCGGAACAGTATTACTGGGTGCATCGACGCTTCAAGCACCGCCCGCCCGGCGTTCCGGCGGTCTACTGACGGTGCCGGTTTGCCCGGGGTGTCTTTTGTTATCCGGGCACGGCAGTGATCTGCCGGGATCACCCGGACAGGTTGCCTGAAGCGGATCAGGCGAAGGTCTGGTGCAAGTGGCGCCCGACGCGTGACCGGGCCACCGCAACGGAGGCTCACGCACGACCGCTCCGGCGTGCGCGAACGCCCCAGGTACGTCTACGTCAGCGTGCGTTCGCGGCGAACGTGTCGCAGGCGCTCACCTCGCCCGACTCCATCCCGTGCCGCAGCCAGTACACGCGCTGCTCGCTGGTGCCGTGCGTGAAGCTTTCGGGCACGACGTAGCCCTGCCCTTGCTGCTGCAGCCGGTCGTCGCCGATCGCCGCGGCGGCCTTCAGCCCCTGCTCGAAATCGCCCGGTTCCATCAGCCGCTGGTTCGCGCGCTGCGCGTTGTTCGCCCACACGCCGGCAAAGCAGTCGGCCTGCAACTCCATCCGCACCGACAGCGCATTCGCGCGCGCCTGGCTCGAGCGCCGGCGCGCGGCGTCGACCTTGTCGGCAATGCCGAGCAGGTTCTGCACGTGATGGCCGACTTCGTGCGCGATCACGTAGGCCTGCGCGAAATCGCCGCCCGCGCCGAAACGCTTGCGCAGCTCGTCGTAGAAGCCGAGATCGATATACACGTTGCGGTCGCCCGGGCAGTAGAACGGCCCCATCGCGGTCTGGCCGGTGCCGCACGCGGTCGGCGTCGAGTTCGTGAACATCACGAGCTTCGGCGGTTCGTACTGCGCGTGCAGCTGCGTGTTGAACACGCCCGTCCACGTGCGTTCGATATTGCCGAGCACCTTGCGCGTGAACACCGCACCGGGATCGTTCGCCGCTGCGCCCTGGCGCTGGGTCGGCGCGGGCTGCGCCTGCTGCTGGCGGCCCTGCAGCGCCGACGCGCCTTCGAGCACGACACGCGGGTCGATCCCGAAGAAATACGATGCGGCCAGCGCGACCACGATCGTACCGATGCCGATCGTCGCGCGCCCGCCGCCGAACCCGCCGGCGCCCCGTCGATCCTCGACGTTGGCGCTTTCTCTTTCGTCGTCCAGCCTCATTGCCGGCCCCTCCCTGTTCTTTTGTCGATGGTCCGGCCGCGCCAGCGCGCAACCGGGCGATACGCCGTGACGACACGAGCCGTCGGCGGACGCGATGCCTGCGCATCGGACGCCCGCTCGCGCCGATCCCGCCTGCCGCTCCATTCGTACGACGGAACCGGTCGGCCGACGCGCCGAGCGCCGCTGCGCGCGCCCGCTCGCTCGCGCTATTTTGCCGGGCTTTCGCGGCTTATCGCAAAAATGTGGAGGATAGAGCGATTCGGCGGCGGACATCGTCAGCCTTTGCAAAATGAGCAATGTCGGCGCTTTCCAATGGAACAGGAGCCTGAGCGAGGGTCTGGGCTGGCGCTCTTGTGTAGCGCTCACTCCTCCAGGCTCCTTCCGGTTTTGGAAAGTACTCGGCTGCGCCGCCCGGCCGTTCGGACGACCCGCGTTCATCCTTTCGGCGGATACCGGTGCGCGCCCGCGCCGCATAAAGTGGCCGGAACGCCCCCTTTCCGGAGAACGACATGACGCACCCGCCACCCCGCACGATCGCGATCACCGGCGCAGGCACCGGCATCGGCGCCGCGTGCGCGCGCCGCTTCGCCCGTCGCGGCGACCGCGTCGTGCTGATCGGGCGCCGCCTGGCACCGCTCGACGCGCTGGCTGCCGAAACCGGCGGCCTCGCGCTCGCGGGCGACGCCGCCGGCACGGCCGACTGGGCCGGCTTCCTGCCGCGCATCGCGGAACGCTTCGGCCGCGTCGATGCGCTCGTCGCATGCGCGGGCGGCCACGGCATCGGCCGCGCGAACGAAACCGACGACGCGCAATGGCGCGACGCGATGCACGCGAACCTCGACACCGCATTCGTCAGCGCGCGCGCGTGCCTGCCCGACCTGATCGCGCAGCGCGGCAATATCGTGCTGGTCGCGTCGATCGCCGCGCTCGCGGCCGGCCCCGGCGTATGCGGCTACACGGTCGGCAAGCACGCGCTGCTCGGGCTTGCGCGATCGCTCGCACGCGACTACGGCCCGCATGGTGTGCGGGCGAACGCCGTCTGCCCCGGCTGGGTCCGCACGCCGATGGCCGATGCGGAAATGGAACCGCTGATGGCCGCGCACGGCGATTCGCTCGACGAGGCGTACGCCCGCGTCAGCGCCGACGTGCCGCTGCGGCGCGCGGCCGATCCCGACGAGATCGCGGCCGTCTGCGCATTCCTGGCGTCGCCGGACGCATCGTTCGTGACCGGCGCGACGCTCGTCGCGGACGGCGGCGCGACGGTCGTCGACGTGCCGACGCTCGCGTTCGACCGGCTTTGACGCCGCCGGAAGGCGTCGCGCGTGCCGGCCCGCTCCCGAATCCATTAACATCGTCCCGATCCGCCGCCTGGCGCGGCACCGCCTCACCGTTCGGAATTCGATGAACATCCGGTTTCTGGAAACCTTCGTCTGGCTCGCGAAGCTGGAAAACTTCCGGCTCACGGCCGAGAAACTGCACACGACGCAGGCGGCCGTGTCGAGCCGCATCGCGTCGCTCGAGGAAGCGTTCGACGTGCGCCTGTTCGACCGCAACACGCGCTCGGCCACGCTCACCCCCGCGGGCCGGCGCATGCTGGCCTACGCGGAGCGGATCGTGCGGCTCGACGGCGAAATGCGGCGCGACATCGACGCGGCGAGCGACGCGGGCCTGATCCGGATCGGCGTGATCGAATCGATCGTGCACAGCTGGTTCCCCGCGCTGATGGCGCAACTGCGCGAGCGCTATCCGCGCCTCGACGTCGAGATCACGAGCGACACGACGCTGCACCTGATCCGCCTGCTCAGTACCGACGGCGTCGACCTGATTCTGCAGACCGACCCGGTGCCGGGGCCGGACTTCACGAACCTGCCGCTGTGCGAATTCCCGGTGCGCTGGGCCGCGAGCCCGCGCCTCGGGCTCGGCGGCCAGCCGCTCGACGTCGCGCGTCTGGCCGGGTTTCCGATCATCAGCTTCTCGCGCCACTCGGGGCCGCACGCGACGATCGAGCGGCTGTTCGCGGCCGTCGAACGGCCGGCCAGCATCAACTGCATCACGTCGGTCGCCGCGATGATCCGCCTCGTCGCCGACGGCTTCGGCGTGGCCGCGCTGCCGCCCGCGATCATCGGGCGCGAACTGCACGAAGGCACGCTCGAACTGCTCGACGTCGAGCCCGAATTCCCGGCGCTGCCGCTCGTCGCGACGTACCGCAGCCAGGGGCTGCCGGTCGCCGCGCGTATCGCGGAACTCGCGAGCGAAGTCGCGCGCGCGATGGCGGCCGCCGCGAACCTCGCGAAGCCGGCCGCCCCCGATCGCGCCAACGCAGCGCCCACGCGCAAGGCAACCGCCACAAAAACGAACACGTCGGCCAAAACGAAACGCACGGCGAAAGCCGCCTCGCCCGCCACACCCGCCGCAAAACGCCGCCCGCGCCGCTCATAAGAAAACCTGTTCACCGCGAATTTGTTTTCTTGTTGGACGGGCGCGGCCCGTCTTCGGGACACTGCGGTTCCTGACACCTCCGTCACGAGGAACCCCGCGATGACCCGCCTTTCCCTTCCGCACGGCCAGCTTTGCGTCTGGACGGATATCGACCCCGCGCACGAAGCCGATTTCAACGCCTGGTACGACCGCGAGCACATGCAGGAGCGTGTCGCGATTCCCGGCTTCACGCATGCGCGGCGGTTTCGCGCGACCGACGGCGGCCCGCGCCGATATCTCGCGCTGTACGTAACGGAGGCGCTCGACGTGTTCCGGGGCGACGCGTACCGGCGCGCGTTCACGCAGCAGACCGCGTGGTCGCTCGCGAACTTCGAGCGCATGACGGGCACGCAGCGGCGCGTCGGCGAGCTGACGATCGAGGCCGGCGACGGCGAAGGCGCGCATCTCGCGCTGTTCGTACTGCCGCCGGAACGCATCGACGTGCCGCACCTGCGCGAGCGCTTCGACGCCACGCTGCACGAACCGGGCATCCACGCCGCGCGGCTCTTCCGCACGTCACCGGACCTGTCCGCGCCGATCGGCGCCGCGGCGGCCGCTCGCCCGGCCGCCGATGCGCTCGTGCTGATCGAAGGCAGCGACGCAGCGGCCACGCGTCGCGTCGCCGCCGCACTCGCCGGGCACGACGACGTGCGCACCTTCGACCTGCTGTGGCGCGCCGCCGCGCCGCTGCCTGCCCGGCGACGCGACACCGACGCCGAACCGGCCAGCGCTGCCGCCCTGCCTGCCTGAACGCCGGACGCCGACACCGGCCCCGCGCTTCATCCCGTCCTACGTCACGACCTGCCCGATACCATGAGCACTCTCGCCCAGCCCGCCGCCCACGCGCCCCGCCGTGTCCGCAACAGCCGACTCGCGACCGCGAGCATGATCGGCACGTCGCTCGAGTGGTACGACTTCACGATCTACAACACGCTCGCCGCGCTCGTTTTCAACCATCTGTTCTTTCCGTCGGTCGATCCGCTGGCCGGCACGATCCTCGCGTTCTCGACCTATGCGGTCGGCTACGTGTCGCGCCCGCTCGGCGGCTTCGTGTTCGGCAACCTCGGCGACCGCATCGGCCGCCGCGCGGTGCTGATGCTCACGCTCGTGCTGATGGGCGTGACGACCGCGCTGATGGGCGCGCTGCCGACCTATGCGCAGGCCGGCATCCTGAGCCCGATCCTGCTCGTCGCGCTGCGCTTCGTGCAGGGCGTCGCGCTAGGCGGCGAATGGGCCGGCGCGGTGCTGCTGTCGGTCGAGCACGGCGACCAGAAACGGCGCGGGCTGTCCGCATCGTGGACGCAGATCGGCCCGTCGTTCGGCACGCTGCTCGGCACCGGCTGCATCGCGCTCGTCACGCTGTCCACCACGTCCGACACCTTCCTGTCGTGGGGCTGGCGCGTGCCGTTCGCGGCCAGCGCGCTGCTCGTCGTGTTCGGCTTCTGGCTGCGGCGCGGGGTCGACGAAACGCCGCAGTTCGAGCAGCTCGCCGAATCGCACGCGACCGCCGAAGTGCCCGTCGCCGACGTGCTGAAGTACCACTGGAAGCGCCTGCTGATCGCGGGCGGCTCGCGGATCGGTTCGGACGTGCTGTATGCGCTGATCGTCGTGTTCACGCTGACCTACGTGACGACCGTGCTGCACCTGTCGCGCCCCGTCGCGCTGACGGCCGTGATGATCGGCACGGCCTGCAACGCGCTCGCGGTGCCGTTCTTCGGCGCGCTGTCGGACCGTTTCGGCCGTCGGCCCGTGTATCTCGCCGGCGCGCTCGCCGGCATCGTGTGGGCGTTCGCGTTCTTCGCGCTGCTCGATTCGGCGCGCCCCGCGGCGATCGTCGCGGCCGTCGCGATCGGCCTCGTGATCCATGCGGTGATGTACGGCCCGCAGGGCGCGTTCGTGACCGAACAGTTCCCGACGCGCGTGCGCTATGCGGGCGCGTCGCTCGCGTACACGCTCGCCGGCATCGTCGGCGGCGGCTTCGCGCCGCTCGTGATCGCCACGCTGTTCCGGCAGACGGGCACGACGACGGCCGTGTCGCTGTACGTCACCGCTGCGCTCGTCGTCACGTCGATCGCACTCGTCGTCGCGCGCGAGACCGCGCACCGGCCGCTCGAGGATTGAGCGCCGCCGCCAGCCGGTTCGTTCCTTCGCACTTCAAACGGATATCCGCATGCCAACCCTGTCGTTCAACGTGATTTCCCTGCAAGGCCCGCCGGCCGCCGTCGACGTCGACGTCGAACGCGTCGTGATCGCCGGCTGGGCCGGCCGAGATCCGGCCGCGATCCGCGCGCACATCGACGAACTCGCGGCGCTCGGCGTCGCGCCGCCGTCGACCACGCCGTGCTTCTATCGCGTGTCGTCCACGCTGCTCACGCAGGCGCCGTCGATCGGCGTGCTCGGCGCGCGCTCGGGCGGCGAGATCGAATGCGTGCTGGTCGACAGCCCGGCCGGCACGCTGGTCACGGTCGGCTCCGATCACACGGATCGCGAAGTCGAAGCGTACGGCGTCGCCGTGTCGAAGCAGGTGTGCGCGAAGCCGCTCGGCCGCGACGCGTGGCGACATGCGGATGTCGCCGATCACTGGGATGCGCTCGAGATGCGTTCGTGGCTGATCGCGCGCGACGGCGAGCGGCTCGCGTACCAGCACGGCGCGGTCAGCGCCCTGCTCGCGCCCGACGTGCTGTGGCAGCGGTTCGACGATCGCCGCACGATGCCCGCACGCTGCGCGATGTATGGCGGCACGGTCGCCGTGCACGGCGCGATCGCGGCGATGGGCGACGGCGATGCATTCGAGATGGAACTGCACGATCCGGTGCTCGGACGCAGCCTCACGCATCGCTATGTCGTCGAGGTGTTGCCGGTCGTGGCGTAACGGCGAGCGGAAAAACGCACGGCACACGGGCACGACGGCTTTCGGCCGTTGCGCCCGTTTCTATCTGTACGACTCGAAGCAGTGGTAGTCCGGAAAGTTGAACTGCGCGCTGTCGCAGTACAGCACACCTGCCAGGTTGGTACACCCGCTCAGCGCGAACATGATTGCCCCCGCAACCGACGTTTTCCATCCGAAATACCCCATCGCGCCCCCGTTTCCTCCTTGTCGGTGTTGACCGACATGATGCGCATCGGACGCACGCGGGTATGTGGAGAATTGTGGTCCCGGGCATTCTTCGGTTCGCCGTGACGCGTTTCCGCGCCCGGGGCGCAGCCTGGGCTACCTTTCTTGCTCACCCTAGACACCCGAGCCCCGCCAGCGTCGCCTCCACCGCGGTATCGAGCGGCGTCACCGGCTCGCGGCCGAGCACCGCGGTCACGCGCGCGTTGTCCATCCGGACCGGTTCGCGCCACAGGTAACGCATCTCGAGCAATTCGCGAAGCGTCGTGACGAACGGCGCGGCCACCCACACAAGCCACCACGGAAAATCGCGCAGCGCCGGCCGCATGCCGTGCCGCTGCGCCACGCGTTGCACGGCCCGCGCCATCTGCATGCCGTCCTCATCCCAATGCCCGCCCAGATGAAATCGCGCGAATGGCTCCAGCGTCTCGCGCCGCTCGATCAGTTCGACCATCACGCGGGCCACGTCCGGCACATACGACCATTGATGGCCGACGCCGCGGCTCGGCACGCTGATGGCCGCGACGGGCCGCCCCGGCTTGATCAGCCCCTGAGAGAACCAGCTGTTGCCGAGCTGCGGCCCGAAGAAATCGCCGGCGCGCACGACGATCGCCTGCACGCCGTGCGCGCTCGCATCCTGCAGCCGCCGCTCCAGCTCGACGCGAATCGCGCCCTTGCGGGTGGCCGGATGCTGCGGCGCATCTTCCCGCAGCACCGGAAACGCATCGGCGCCGAAGTTATAAACCGTGCCCGGCAGCACGACGGTCGCCTGCGCGGCCCGGGCCGCCGCGATCGTGTTGTCGATCATCGGCAGCACCTGCGTGGCCCAGTTCCGGTATCCGGGCGGGTTCACCGCATGCACGATCACGCCGCAGCCGCGTGCGGCACGCACGACCGCGTCGCGATCCAGCGCGTCGCCGCGCATCCATGCGATGCCGTCGCGCTCCACGACCTCGCCATCGAGCCCGCGCTTGAGCGCACGCACCTGCCAGCCCGCGTCGCGCAACTGCCGCGCGACTTCCCCGCCGATTCCGCCGCTCGCGCCGAGCACGAGTGCCTGCCGTTGCGTCCCGCCTGCGTCGATCGTCATTGCCGCTCTCCTTGAATGGAACCATCACGACACGCATTCTGGCGCGCCGGCGACTATCAAGGAATTGCCTAACCCGACGGATCAGCTATACATTTATGCATGATCACCGATCTGAACTGGGAACGCTACCGCACCTTCCTCGCGGTGCTGACGGAAGGCTCGCTGTCCGGCGCGGCGCGCGCGCTCGGCATCACGCAGCCGACGGCCGGCCGCCATGTCGCGGCGCTCGAAGCCGCGTTCGGCCAGACGCTGTTCACGCGCTCGCCGTCGGGCCTGCTGCCGACCGAGGCCGCGCTCGCGCTGCGCGGCCATGCGGAGGCGCTGCGCAGCGCGGCGGCCGCGTTCGAGCGGGCGGCGGCCAGCCATGGCGCCGGCGTGCGCGGCATCGTGCGGATCTCGGCCAGCGACGTGATCGCCGTCGAGGTGCTGCCGCCGATGCTCGCGCAATTGCGGCGCGACCATCCGGGGCTCGTGATCGAACTGGTGCCGACCGACCGCATTCAGGACGTGCTGAAGCGCGAGGCCGATATCGCGGTCCGGATGGCACCGCCCGCGCAGGATGCGCTCGTCGCGCGGCGCGTCGGCGAAATCGAGGTCGGGCTGTATGCGCGCGACGATTACCTGGCGCACCACGGCGCGCCCGCGACGATCGACGCGCTCGCGCACCACGCGCTGATCGGCTTCGATACGGTCACGCCGTTCATCCGCTCCGCGGGGCGCGGCATGCCGATGTGGAAGCGCGACGCGTTCGCGCTGCGCACCGACAGCAATCTCGCGCAGCTCGCGATGATCCGCGCCGGCTACGGGATCGGCTTCTGCCAGACGGCGCTCGCGAAACGCGACGCGCGGCTCGTGCGCGTGCTGCCGGACGGGCCCGCGATGCGGCTGGAAACCTGGGTCGTGATGCACGAAGACCTGCGGACAAGCCCGCGCTGCCGGGCCGTGTTCGATGCACTGGCCAACGGGTTGCGTGCGTATGCGGACGGTGAAGTCGCCGAGTAGAAAGCGGCGTGCGTGAATCGCCCGGGCCGCGTTATTCGTAGATTTTCCCGGCGAACAGGATGTCGGCGATGCGCCGCCATGGGTTCTCGGGCACGTCGTAGTCGCGCAGCCCCTCTTCCGACGCCTCGGCCCAATCGATCATCGCTTCCAGGTATTCGCCGATCGAACGGTTTTCCCAGCCGAGCGCCGCGTGGGCATACGGCGACAGCGGCGCGTCGGCCTCGAGTTGCCGCTCCGTGTGCCAGTCATGGCCGAGCACCCGCAGGAAATGGACCAGCGAGCGCTCGTCGACCACGCGCTCCAGCGCATGCTGCAGCTTCGCGGCCATCTGGTTCTTCAGTTCGTCGTCGTTCATGCCCGTAGCCCCCTGGCGCGCCCGTCGGTGACGCGCCGCCGCGTGACGCGCGGCATGGTTTTACATCAGCAGCTGACGCGACAGCACCTCGCGCGCCTGGGCGACGGTCTCGCGTTCGCCCGGCAACGGCGGCGTCAGCGAAAACACCGCGTCGGGCAACGGCGGCAACCGGTATTTCGTGCCGAGCCGCATCAGGCCGTCGCCGATCGCCGACGCGCACAGGCAGCCGACCCCGAGCCCCGCCGCGAGCATCGACTGCAAGCCCGCGACGCCTGACGCGCTGTGCACGAGCACGTACGGCGTGTGCTGCTCGTCGAGCGAGCGCACCGCGACCTGATGCATCATGCAATCGTCCGGCAGCAGCACCAGCGGCAGCGGTTCGGGCAACTGTTCGGCGAGCGCGGGCGACGCGACCCACGACAGCGGTTCGCGACGCAGCACCCAGCGCGTGTCGGCCGACACCGGCCGGAACGGCCCGCTCGACATGTTCATCACGACGCCGAGATCGATCTGCCCGCGTGCGTGCGCCACTTCGATATCCGCGCTCTTCATCGCGCTCACGTGCAGGCTCAACTGCGGGTAGCACTCGCGCAGCCGCGCCAGCATGCCCGCGACTTCATTCGTGCGGTAATAGTCGGTGATCGCGACGCGCAGTTCGCCCTTGATCGCCTGCCCGCGCAGTTCGTCGAACGCGGCCTCGTTCAGCGCGACGATGCGCCGCGCGTGTTGCAGCAGCCGCGAGCCGGCCGGCGTCGGCTCGACGCCGCGCTTGCTGCGCACGAACAGCGGCACGCCGGCGCGCGATTCGAGCTTGCGCACCTGCTCGCTGACCGTCGATTGCGACAGGTGCAGCAGCGGCGCGGCGGCCGTCAGGCTGCCGGCATCCGCGACCGCCGCGAAAGTGCGCAATTGATCCAGATCGAAACCGCGCATCGTCATTCCTTGTCCATCGATTAACCCGATGGATGCTACCACTCTTTCCCGCTTTTCCGAACCATGGGCGATGCCCAGAATAATGGGGCAACGGCCTGCCTGCGCCTGTCGCCTATCGGGCCCTCATTCTTTCGGATCCTGTTTTCATGCCAAACAACACCCTTGCCCCCTGCGCGCCGGCCGGCGCGGCTGCCGCGACGCCGCGCAGCCACCACGGCTGGGCGCTCGTGGTCCTGCTGGTCGGCGCCATTCTGCCTCCGCTCGACTACTTCATCGTGAACCTCGCGCTGCCGGCCATTCGCGACGGCATCGGCGCACGCCAGGCCGAGCTGCAACTCGTCGTGTCGGCCTATGCGTGCGCGAACGCGGTCGTCCAGATCACCGGCGGCCGTCTCGGCGACCTGTACGGACGCAAACGCATGTTCATGGTCGGCATGGCCGGCTTCGTGCTCGCGTCGACGCTGTGCGGGCTCGCCGGCAACGGCACGGTACTCGTCGGCGGCCGCGTGCTGCAGGGCCTGTTCGCCGCGATCCTGGCGCCGCAGGTACTCGCGACGATCCGCAGCGTGTTCAGCCCGCAGGAGCAGGTGCGCGTGATGGGCTTCTACGGGTTCGCGTTCGGTCTTGCGGCCGTGATCGGCCAGCTCGGCGGCGGCGCACTGATCAGCCTGCATCCGTTCGGGCTCGGCTGGCGCGCGATCTTCCTCGTCAATCTGCCGATCGGCATCCTGGCGCTGATCGGCAGTTGGCGCTTCATCCCGGAAAACCGCGCGCCGCGCGGCCAGCGCATCGACGTGCCGGGCACGGTGCTGATGTCGCTGTTCCTGCTGATGCTCGTGTACCCGCTCACGCACGGTCGCGAAGCCGGCTGGCCGCTGTGGATGATCGCGTGCGGCGTCGGGGCGCTGCCGATGCTCGGCGCGCTGCTGGCGGTCGAAACGCGCCGGCTCGCGCGCGGCCACGATCCGCTGCTGGACGTGCGCCTGTTGCGCAACCCGGTCGTCGCGCTCGGGCTGCTGCTCGCGTTCCTGTTCTACACGCTGAGTGCGTTCTTCCTGAGCTACGGGATCTATCTCCAGGGCTGCCTGAACTGGTCGCCGCTCGCGTCCGGGTTCGCGATCCTGCCGCTCGGGATCGGCTTCCTCGCGAGCCCGCTGCTGATGCCGCGCCTCGTCGCCCGCTTCGGCGGGTATCGCGTGCTCACGCTCGGCTTCGCGATGCTCGCGGCCGGCGTCGCGAGCGCCGCCGCGCTCGCCCGCGCCGGCGCGCCGGGCCCCGGCTTCTATGCAGGCATCGCGGCGATCGGCATCGGGCAAGGGCTCGTGCTGCCGTCGGTCGTGCGGATCGTGCTCGCCGAAGTCGATGCGGCCCGCGGCGGGGTCGCGTCGGGAATGGTCAGCGCGATGCTGCAGATCGGCGCGGCGGTCGGCGCCGCGACGATCGGCGGCGTGTTCTTCGCGCGGCTCGGCGTGCATCCGGCCGCGCTCGATTACGTGCAGGGGTTCAGGACGTCGATGTTCACGCTGACGGTCGTGTTGCTGGCCTGCATTGCGCTGTCGATGGCGCTCGGACCGCTGCATCGGCGGCTGCATGCGGATGCGTGACACGGAGCACGCGACGAAACAGCACCGTCAGGCCGACGCGGCGATCAGCGCGATTCAGGCGCGGCATGGCGACTCGCCGGCCTCCGGTTCATCGGTGAGGCTCGCGCTGTGCCTGCCGCGCCTCCCATTCGGCCAGCTCGACGCGATAGCGCGCGAGCGCTTCGTCGTACAGGTCGAAGACGCACGGCGAGCAGCCGCTGTTGCAGCAGTCTTCCAGTTCGGGTTGTACAGGTGGGGTCGGACGGGGATCGTCGACGGACGGATCTCCGGAAACTTGGTTCGGCACGGCGTGGTCCGGTAATGTGGAATGGTCAGTATAGGGCGATCCGGGCCGCCGCCGCGTTCGGCAGGCCGGGCGGATCGACGATGAACGCGCCTATCATGGCGCGATCGCCGCGCGCGGCATGCCGCTGCGTTTGGCCGTATTTCGATCCCACAGGAGCTGCGCGATGGCCGAAGCCGTGAATCCACCGACAGTCTGGGCGCCGTTCGGCGCGTTCTCGATGGCCATGATCCAGGGCGACGGCCGGATCGTGCATCTGAAGGGGCAGGTCGCGCTCGATCGCGACGGGCAGGTAGTCGGCGCCGGCGACATGCGCGCTCAGGTTCGCCAGACGCTCGACAACATTCGCGACGTGCTGGCCGCACTGGGCGGGCAGATGCGCGACGTGATCTCGCTCGTCCATTACGCTACCGACATCGACGCATTCATGCAGGCCGGCGATATCCGCAACACCTGCTTCGCCGCGCCCTATCCGGTGACGACGACCGTCCAGGTCGAGCGTCTCTACCATCCCGACCTGCTGATCGAAATCGCGGCCATCGCCGAAATTCCGTTGGCGCGGTTTCGTCGCCCGCTATCGCATGCGTGAAGCGTCTCGGGCCCGCGTGAAAACGCGCGCCGGTCACGGCTTTCCCGACCGGCGCGCGCTTGCCAGCAACTCGCTCGCTTACTTCGCGGGCGCACCCGGCTTCACCGCCCCCGGCTTGTCGGCCAGCGGCTGCCACGCGGCGCCGAGCGAATACCAGTCGACGCGGCGCGTGAGCGTCATGATGCCGGCGAGAATCGCGAACAGCAGCAGCGAACCGAGCATCAGCGCATTGTCCTCCGACAGCAGCAGCCCGTAGAGCGCGGCGTACAGCATCGCGAGCAGCGCCGCGAACGTCGCGCCGCGCTTCACGCTGTGCAGCACGAACGACAGATAGAAACCGAGCAGCCCGATGCATGCGCCGCTCGCCGCGAGATACGCATAGCCGAACGCAATATGTTCGGACAGGCTCAGCAACAGCAGGAAGAACAGCGCGAGCGACAGGCCGACCAGCGTGTACTGGATCGGGTGAATGCGCAGCCGCTTCACGAGCTCGTACATGAAGAAGCTCGCGAACGTGAGCATCACGAACAGCGCGCCGTATTTCGTCGCGCGTTCCGCCTGCAGATAGACGTTCACGGGTTCGATCACCGACACCGACGCCATCTCGATCCCGCCGTCGCCGTTGCCGTTGCCGGACGCCACTTGCTCGCGCGCCTTCGTATTGAACGACGTCACGTGCCAGTTGCCGACGAAGCCGCGCGCATCGATTTTGCGCTCGGCCGGCAGGAATTCGCCCCCGAAGCTCGGATGCGGCCACGTCGATTTCAGCGAGAAGTCGTTCTGGTCGCCCACCGGCGCGAACGCGACCGATTCCGCGCCCGCCAGCGGCAGGCCGATGCTGAACGGCACGACCGTCGCCCCTGCGTTTGCCTGCGCCAGCGCCGCGAGATCGACGTTCGCATGCACGCCCTGGCGCAGGCTGTCGAGCCGCGTACCCTGCTCCACGTCGATCCGCTTGCCGCCGATGCGCAGGTCGGGCTGCGCCTTCAGCCCGCGAAGGTCGCCGATGCCGAGCGCGACATACGTGCCGTCGATCCTGAAGCTCACGTGGCCGTCCGCTTGCGGCAGCTTCTTAAGGTCCGGCAGCGGCAGCGTGCCCGTCATCCGGCTGTCGAGCCCGTACACGAGCGCCTTGTGAATGCCGCGATAGCGCTCGCTGACCGACAGCGTGCCGTCGACGTTCAGCGTCTTCGGGAACACGAGCAGCCGTTTCATCTCGCTTTTCAGGGTGGTTTTCGCCTTGCCGCCGGCGCGCGCGTCGTCGCTCACGCGCGTGACTTCCGTGTAACGGACGACGAGCACCGGCCCCGTCACCGTCTGCGGCCCCGCGTAGCTCGCCCAGATGCTCTGCAGCGCGCTCTGCCGATAGTCGGCGCGTTCCCGCACGATGCTCTGGACCATCTGCAGCGGGATCAGGATTGCCAGCGCGAGAAACGCGGTAATCATGGACTTGAACAACAGGACTCGATTCATTGCTGGCAGGTACCGGAGTGGAAGGTACGGTCAGCATGAGCGGCCCCGGTGAAGGGCGATTGAAGCCGGCGTGAAGCGAATGTGTGGCGAGCGTGAAGCGGGCGGTCAGCCGGCCGACGGCAGCGTGAGCGTCGCGCACGCGCCGCCCTCCGCGCGGTTCGCGAGCGCGACCTGGCCACGGTGCAGCATCGCGACTTCGCGGACGAAGCACAACCCGAGGCCCGTGCTGCGATCCTGCCCGTCGGGGCGCGGCAGCGAATAGAAACGCTCGAACACGCGCGACAGCGCATAGTCGGGCACGCCGGGGCCGTCGTCCGCGACGCGCACGACCGCGACGTGCGCCCTGCCCGCCGGCTGCCGCTCGAGCGCGATCCGGATCGTGCTGCCCCGCGGCGCGAAATCCAGCGCGTTGTCGAGCAGGTTGCCGAGCGCCTGCCGTAGCAGGAACGGATCGCCGTCGACGACCGCCGGATCGGCCGCATCGTTCGCCTCGATCCGCAGGCTCACGCCGCGCTGCCGCGCGCGCGGCTCGATATCGTCGACGAGCTGTTCGAGCACCGGCCGCAGCGCGACCGGCTCGTGCACCGACAGGCGCTGTTTCTGCTCGACCTCGGCCAGCGCGAGCAGCTTGCGGATCATCTGTTCGAGGCGGCCGGCCTGGCGGCGGATGTTCTCGGTGAAACGCCGGCGGTTCGCGACCGGCATGTCTTCCTGCAACAGCTCGGCCGCGCCGCTGATCGCGGCCAGCGGGCTCTTCATCTCGTGCGTGAGCGTGTGGATGTAGGTTTCGACGTACTGCCGGTCTTCCAGCCGCTGATGCATGCTTTCCACCGCGCGCCCGAGCTCGGCCAGCTCGTTCGCGCCCTGCAGCGGCATCGACGCGCGCTCGCCGGCCGCGATCGCACGCGCATAGCGCTGCAGACGCCGCAACCCGAGCACCAGCCACCACGTGCACGCGGCGCCGATCAGGATCGCACCGCCCATCAGCAACGCGCCGTACAGCATGATCTTGCGCTGGCTGCGCGCGATGAACGGCGCGACCGTCTGGTTCGGCTTCGCGATCGTCAGCACGCCGATGATCTCGTTGCCGCGCCGGATTGGCGCCGCCACGTGCATCACGGTGCTGCCGTCGTCGTTCGGATCGCTGCGCGTGCTGCGTGCGCCGTATTCGCCGCGCAGCGTCCGGTACACGTCGTTCCAGCGCGAGTAGTCCTGCCCGACCGCGCTACCGGCCGAGTCGTAGCGCACGATGCCGTGCGCGTCGGTGATGTAGAGACGGTAACCGATCGCGTTCTTCTGGATGCCCCACACGTTCGCGCTGACCGGGCGCTCGTGCAGTTTCCCGAGCTGCCGTGCGAACGCGCCGTCGGCGATATGTCCGTTCGCCATGTCGTCGGCGGCCAGCGTCGCCAGCACTTGCGCGGTATCGACGAGCGTGTCCTCCATCGCTTCGCGCACGCCGGGCTTCACCTCCCGAATACGCGCAGCGTGATCAGCGCGGCCAGGCCGACGATCAGGAAAAAACCGAAGAAGATGCGCAGGCCGATATGCATGGGCGGTGCCGGTCGTTACGGTTGCAGCGAATAGCCCATTCCGCGATGCGTGCGGATCGGGTCGCGCTCGGGATCGATCGCGCGCAGCTTGGCGCGCAGCGTCTTGACGTGCGTGTCGACCGTACGGTCGGCCGAATCGAGCGCCTCGTGCCACACGAGATCCATCAATTGTTCGCGCGAATAGATGCGCCCCGGATGCCGGACCAGCAGCGCCAGCAGCCCGAATTCGTAGCGCGTGAGGTCCAGCGCGTGGCCGAGCCACGACACGCGCGCACCGTCGGCGTCGAGAGTGAAGCCGGCGGCGACCGGTGCAGGCGCGTCGGCCGGCGTGGTCACGGGCGCCGGTTCCAGTGTGGTCACGGGCGCCGGTTCCGGTGCGGCCGCCCGGTGGAAGCGGCGCAGGATCACGCGCACCCGCGCGGCCAGCTCGCGCGGCGAAAACGGCTTGACGACGTAATCGTCGGCGCCGATCTCGAGCCCGACGATCCGGTCGATCTCGTCGTGCCGCGCGGTCAGGAAAATCACCGGAACATCGGTGAACGTGCGCAGCCGCCGGCATACCTCGAAGCCGCCGAGGTCAGGCAGGCCGACGTCGAGCACCACGAGATCGACACGCGTGTCGCGCAGGCGCTCGAGCGCCGCCTGCCCGAGCGTGCAGTGGACGGTCTGCATGCCGTCGGTGCCGAGGGCATAGACGATCGTGTCCGCGATCGCCTGTTCATCTTCGACGATCAGGATGGTGGGCTGAGTCATGGTCTCGGGTTCGGGTCGCGCAATCCGGTGCGACATTGTACGCACGGCCGGCCCCGGCGAGCCCCTCCCCGGCGCGCTACGCGACGCGGCCGCTCACCGGAATCGACGCACCGGTGATCGCCTGCGCGTCGTCCGACAGCAGGAATCCGATCGTCGCCGCGAGCTGTTCGGGCCGCACCCAGCGCGAGAAGTCGGCGTCGGGCATGTCCTTGCGGTTCGGCGGCGTGTCGATGATGCTCGGCAGCAGCGCGTTCACGGTCACGCCGCGATCGAGCAGTTCCGCCGCCAGCGCCTCGGTGAGCCGCGCGACACCCGCCTTCGCGGCCGCATACGCGCCTATCCCGGCGCCGGCCTTGAACGCCGCACCCGCGCCGATGTTGACGATGCGGCCGGCCTGGCTCGCCGCCAGATACGGCAGCGCGGCCTTCGATGCGTTCAGCGCCGTCTTCACGTTCAGTTCGTACATGCGGTCCCACGTGGCGGCGTCGCCGTCGGCGATCGTCTGCCACGCGAATGCGCCGGCGATGTTCAGCAGCGCGTCGACCCGGCCGAATTCGCGGTTGACCGTGTCGAGCGCCTGCGCGGCGGCCTGCGGATCGACGAGATCGATGCCGCCGATGCGCAGCGCATCGGCCGGCACGCCGGGCAGCGCCTGCGCCGCCGGGGCCGCGCCGCGGCCGATCAGCGCGACGCGCGCGCCGCGCGCGCCGAGCCATGCGGCCGTCGCGACGCCCAGATGACCGAAGCCGCCGGTGATCGCGACTGCCTTGCCTTTCAGGTCGTGTTCCATCGATGTGTTCTCCTGGATCGAGGATGATGGGATGAAATGCCGACAGCGTAGCGCCGTTCACGCGTTCGTGCGCACGGCGATGCGGGTGCGGTGATGCGGTCCGTCCGTCGTTTCGCCGTGGTTACCGGGCGCCGGCGCGGCGGCGGCATCGCGAGACGGATCGCAATCCATGCATCGCCGGAGAAGCCCGGCAAGCGCGCAGTCGGACGGCCGGGCATAATGCGCGATGCCCGCCAGGCGTGGCGCGCGGCACGACGGCCGGGCCGGCCTGCCCGCCGCCCGTGTCACCGCCAGCTCGCATCCCGAACCTCAACCCGTCCATCCCATGCAAGTACTCGTCATCGGAACCGGCAAGCTCGCCAACGAGTTGCTCGGCTCGCACAAGCTCGACCCGGCCACCTGTCGCGTGATGCCATGGTCGGACGGCACGCGGACCGACACCCGGTCGATCGTCGTCCATGCCGGTTCCGGCCGCGAACTCGCCGCGGCGATCGCGTTCTGCCAGGCCACCGCGTCGCCGCTCGTCGAGTTGTCGACCGGCTCCGACCTCGAAACCGGGGCGTACGGCTTTCCGGTCGTGCTGTGTCCGAACACGAACATCCTGATGCTCAAGTTCATGAGCATGCTGGAAACCAGCGGCCACCTGTTTCGCGACTGCGAGATCAACGTGACCGAATCGCATCAGGCCGGCAAGACGTCCGTCCCCGGCACGGCCGTCGGCATCGCCCGGTCACTCGGCGTGCCGCCGGAAGACATCCGCTCCGTGCGCGACCCGGCCGTGCAGCGCGGCGAATTCGGCATCCCCGACGATCAGCTCGGCCGCCATGCGATTCACCGGATACGCATCGACGACGGCGCATGCAGCCTCCAGTTCGAATCGCGCGTATCCGGCGCGACGCCCTATGCGGATGGCGTATCGCGCATCGTCGAGGCCGTCCGGCAGCACGATCTCGAGCATCGTCGCTATTCGATCGTCGAATTCATCCGCAACGGCTGGCTGTAGTCGCGGCGGCAGTGGGCGGCACGGGCTCGCATCGTGCGGGGCCGCACGCCGACGCCGGCACGGCCTCGCCGCAACCACCGCCCTCGCTGGCTCGCCGCTACCCCAGCACCGCGCCGCTCTCCGGCAAGGTTGCTCCGCCGTCGACGACGATCGTCTGCCCGGTGATGTATGCCGCATCGGCCGAGGCGAGAAACAGCATCGCGTTCGCGATGTCCTCCGGTTCGCCCATCCGTGCCAGCGGAATGTCGCGTGCGATTTGCGCCGCGACCGACGCGTCGCCGAGATTGCCGGCCGCCGGCGTGCGGATCATCCCCGGTTCAACGCCGTTGACCGTCACGTTGCGGCGCGCCAGCTCCAGCGCCGCCGCCCGAATGAAGCCGTTCACGCCGGCCTTCGACGCCGCGTAATGCGCGAGCCCCGGATAGGCGACGCGCGGCCCCGTCACCGACGACGTGACGAGCAGCCGCCCGGCCCCCGCGCGCTCGAATGCCGGTAACGCGGCCTGCGCAAGCCAGAACAGCGCCGACAGGTTGACCGACAGCGTGCGCTGGAGCGTCGGTTCGTCGATCCGGACGAACGGCGTCAACGGAAAATACGCGGCATTGTGGACGACGACATCGAGCCGTCCGCCGTCACGCTCGACCGCCGCGACGAGCGCACCCAGTTCATCGCGGCTCGCGGCATCGACCCGGTATGCGCGTGCCTCGCCGCCCGCGCCGGCCAGTGCGTCGGCCTGCGCGGCTGCCGCGTCGCCGTTCAGGTCGGCGACCGCGACGAACGCGTCGGATTCCGCGAAACGGCGCGCGATCGCCGCGCCGATCCCTTGCGCGGCGCCCGTGACAAGCACGACACGCCCGCTGAAATCCGCACGCAGGCGGCCGCTGCCCGGCACGGCCGTCATCGCCGCGCCTCGCCGCCGAGCGGGTGCACGGTTTCGTTCAGCACCTGCGCGTAAGCGCCGATCTGGAAATTCGACAGCGTGCCGAAATCGCCGCCCTGATAGCCGAAGATCTTGCCGTCGGTCTTGCGCTGCGCAAGGTCGATCAGCACGACACCGAGCGTCGGCACCACCTTTTCGCGCCACACGAACAGATACAGCGCGTCCGCGATCCTGAAGTAATGACAGCGGTCGACATCGGCCAGCCCGCCTTCGACGCCCTGCAGGCACTGCCACGCGTAGAAATTCTCGTTCAGGTAGATGTGCTCGTAGCATTCGGTCGGGCTGTAGCGGTACATCGTCCGCTTGCCGATCAGCTCGCGCGTGGGCGCATGCAGCGGCCCCGGCCGGGCATGGCCGCCGAGCGTGCCGTGCCGGAATTGCACATCGACGGCCGTCAGCGGCAGCCCGCGCGCGACGCGCGTGAACGCATCGATGCGCGTGTCGGCTTCCGTCGGCAGCGTACCGACGACCGACGTCCACACGCCGGTGTCGAGATCGATCACGAGGCTCACCGAGGTCGCCCGAGCGGTGGCATCGATGTAGTCGACGAAGTACAGGCCGTCCCGCAGCCGCGTCACGCGGCACGACGCGCGGCCGCCCGTATCGGTCGCCGTATCGCGCCACTGCAGCGCGCCCGGCTCGAACGTATAGAGGCGCCACGTGCCCGATGCGTCGCCGAGCGTCAACGTCCGCCCGACGAGCGCGTCGACGGGTGCGAGGACGTTCGCTTCCGGCGCGAAGCCGTCCGCCAGCGCGCCCACCTGAATGAATACCGGATCCTGTCGTTCCACCTGCCGTCTCCCGCGCAGCTTCAGGCCCGGCGGGCCGTGTACGCTGCTCACGTGCACATGGTGCGGGCTGCGCGCGCGGCGCGGTATCCCCCAAAAGGATGAAGGGCGCGCGGCGCCGGAACGCGCTAAAGTGCACGTGATCCGCGCCGCAACCGGCGCGAGGAGCACCCATGCACCGTGTCACCCACTACCGACGCACCGGCGAAGGCATCGAGGCAATCAGCCTCGAATCCGATCGCGCGTTTCCGCGCCACGCGCACGACGAATTCGGGGTCGGCGTGATCATCAGCGGTGCGCACCGGTCGTGGAGCGGCCGCGGGCAGGTCGACGCGCTGGCCGGCGACGCGATCATGGTCAACCCCGGCGAGATGCACGACGGCTCGCCGCTCGAAGCCAGCACCGGCCGGCGCTGGCGGATGCTGTACCTCGCCCCCGCGCTTGTCGCGGGCGTCGCGGCGGAAGAAGGCCTCGGCGGCGTCGAGCTCGCGCATCCAGCCGTGCGCGACGCGCGGCTCGCGGCCGCCGTCGGCCGTCTGCATGCGCGCATCGTCGCAGGCGAAACCCAGCCGCTGGCCCGCGACGAAGCGCTCGTGATGCTCGTCGCAGGTTTGCTCGCCCGACACGCAAACCGCACGCTGCCGGCGGCGGGCGTCGCGCCGGCGGTCCGCGTCGCCCGCGAGCGGCTCGACGCAGCGCCGGGCGCAGCCGTGTCGCTCGCCGAGCTGGCCGACCTGAGTGGCGTCAGCCGCTTCCAGTTGCTGCGCGGCTTCGCGCGCGAGCTCGGCATCACGCCGCATGCGTATCTGGTTCAGCAGCGCACGCGGCTGGCGCGCGCGCTGCTGGCCAGCGGCCTGCCGATCGCCGATGCCGCGGTTGAAGCCGGCTTCGCCGATCAGAGCCACCTGACGCGCGCGTTCGCGCGCCAGTTCGGGATCACGCCGGGGCGGTTCACGCAGGCGGGTTAAGTAACGCCATCGCCCGCGCAGCGCGGGGCCGCCGGGCACATTGCATTCGAAGGCGGTGGCCACCTCGATGGCAGCCGCGACCTATTACGTCGGTGCTTGTCGACGGCACACCGCATTCCACGCCTCTCCCGCTGCAATTTCGTTCAAGACGCATCCTGCCGCCGTACGCGACGATGCGGCGCATGAAGACACGACTGATCGGCTATCTCTATCTCGCCGCCGCGATGGCGGGCGTCGGCAGCACCGTCATCGCGAGCCGCCTCGCGGCCGGCGGCCTGCCGCCGTTCGCGGCCACCGCGCTGCGCTTCCTGATCGCGACCCCGCTGCTGTTCGCGCTGATGCGCGCGCAGCGCATGCGCTGGCCGCGCATTTGCGCACGCGACGCCGTGCTGCTCGTCATCCAGGCCGCGGCGGGCGGCGTAGGCTATACGGTGCTGCTGATCAGCGGCATGAAGCTGTCGTCGCCGCTCGATGCGGGCGTGATGCTCGGCACGCTGCCGGCCATGTCGACGCTGATCGCGGCCGTCGTGCTGCGCGAGCGGCAGACGCCGCGCGACTGGCTGGCCGCCGCGCTCGCCACGGCCGGCGTGCTGTTCGTCACGTTCGCGCCGGGCCACGCGATGCCGTCGCTCCAGACGCTTGCCGGCGATGCGCTGGTGCTGGCGGCCGTCGCCTGCGAAGCGGTCTTCATCCTGCTCAACCGGCGGCTTGCCGCGCCGTTGCCGCCGCTCGCGCTTTCCACCGCGATGTCGGGCCTCGGCTTCGTGCTCGCACTCGTGCCGGCCGCGTTCGAATGGCGTGCGGTGGCGAGCGGCTGGACCGTCGGCGCCGTGTCGGCGATCGTGTACTACGCGTTGATCCCGACCGTGCTCGGCTACCTGTGCTGGTATGCGGGTTCGGCACGCACGAGCGGCACCGAGGCGGCCCTGTTCACGGCGGTCGCGCCGGTTTCGGCCGTGCTGTTCGCGGTCGCGCTGTTCGGCGAAACGCTGACCGGCACGCGTGTCGCCGGCATTGCGCTCGTCGTCGCCGGCATGCTCGTCGGCGCGACGCGACGGCGCAAACCGCCCGTCGAATCACGCGGGACGCTCGTCGCGCAGGCCGCTCCCGACTGACCCGCGTTCATCGCGTCCCGCGGAAACGGCGGCGGCCTCCTGCCGTCGCATCGCCCGTCGATTCCCGCCATCCCGCCTTCCCACAACGCGGCCGGCGACTGTAGGAATGTGTCCGCGCACCGCAAAACCGTTGCGCGCGACTGCGCAAGATGCAATATTCGCGTGGCCGGACCCTTTGACAACCATCCAACAACAATCCGCCACGCAATGAACAGGAAGGAAGCCAAAACAAGAATCGCGGTGCTGCTATCCGCGGGAACGAGGAAGGCCGATGCACTGGCCGAACTGTCCGGACAGGGGCTCAAGGATCGCGTGCTCGCGCACCTGATCGCGTCGCGCCCAGACCCCGAACGCTGCCGCAAGAACAAGGTGCACATCCGAATCCTGATCGCGCTCGGCATCGCCCAGCTGGTCATCAGCCTGTTGCTTGCGTACTACTTCTTCGCATCGGGCGCCGGCGGCGTCCTCGTCACCGTCTTCCTTGCGCTGACCGTGCCGCTGTCGCTGCTGTTCATCTGGGGCTTCGCGACCAATCGTGTCGGCGCGTATCACGCGTTCATCCTGCTGTCGCTGCTGCAGATGCCGAAGACCGTCGCCGATCTCGGGCGCGATCCGTCGGCCGCGTTGCCGAGCCTCGCGATCACGGTCGTGCTGGTCGGTTACGTGTGGTTCGTCCGCAACCGGTTGTTCCCCGACTACGGCTGGTTCACTCCGCGCAAGGTCGAAGGCCGCTACGCGTTCGTGGAACGCGCCTGACGCCGGCGTCGACGTGGACGTAAAAAAGGCGCCGGGCCGTCCCGCAATCGCGGGAC